>JALVWY010000001.1 GCA_027023105.1 Campylobacterales bacterium
CTGAAATTGCAGCGATGAATGCAGCTTATCCGTTTTTAAAAGAACTTGGAGTTGAGGTTTTAGCAGTTTCAACCGATACAAAATTCTCTCACAAAAGATTTGTAGAGACTGAACCTTTACTAAAAGATCTTAAATTGACAATAGCAGCAGACCCAACAGGCGAACTTAGTAGAAAATTCGGTGTGTTAATTGAAGGTGCGGGGCTTGCTCTAAGAGGTAGATTTTTAATCAATCCTGACGGACAAATTGTAGCCGAGGAAGTTCAAGCACCACCTGTTGGTAGAAGTGTAAAAGAATTCGTTAGACAAATTATTGCCCATCAACACGCATATAAAACCGGAGAAGTATGTCCTGCAAACTGGAGACCTGGTAAAAAAACTTTACCTGTAAATACAGATGCAGAACCAATGACAGGAAATGTCGGAGATTATGTAACACTAGAAGATTTAATTGATGAAAACGATGTAAAAGAAATGGAAGAAATGGTAAAAGCTGTTAAAGCTTAATTCTTTCTTTTCTTTTTTTAAAGTCTATTTTGTAAATTTTAAAAAAAGAATATGAAAGGCTTTTATGAAAAATTTTAAAAATTTACTAGAAGTTTCCAATCTCAAAACAACCCCTCAAAGACTTGCTATTTTAAAAGAGCTTGATAATAAAGGGCACGCAAGTATAGAAGAAATTTATGAAACAATAAAAGAGATGTTCCCAAGTATCTCCTTGGCTACTATTTACAAAAATATAAATGCGTTAAAAGAAGAGGGGATTATAAGTGAAATTTGCCTTCATCAAAAACCTAAATTTGAAATAGACAAATCCCCCCACGCTCATTTTATATGTAAAAAATGCGGAAATGTTGAAGATATCCCTTTTGAAGATATAATTAAAAAAGATTTTAATCAAAAATACCCGGATAGCAAAAAAGAGCTTTATATTTACGGGATTTGCGAGAAGTGTAAAAAAGTTTAATAGTTATATCTCCACCACCCTTATCATATTGGTGGTTCCTTCTTTTCCCACTATACTTCCCATTGTTACGATTATTTTATCGCCTTTTTGAAATAAGCTTTTTTGAATGGCAAATTCTTTGAATTTTTCTATCAATCTTTCAGGAGTTTTTAGTTTTTGCATTTCTATAATTTTTTCTACTCCCCAAACCAGTTTTAGTTTTCTGCTTGTCTCTCTGCTGTGAGTTACGGCAATAATAGGCGCTTTTGGTCTGTATTTTGCTATGCTTCTGACAGTCGTTCCGCTGCTTGTGAAGCTTACTATTGCTTTTGGATTGCTTCCTTTACATAAATCCGCTACACTTGCCGCTATTGCGTCAGAATCTAAAATTTCATATTTTTTGTAATATGGATAAATTGACTGTATTTGAACGGATACTTTTTTTAGCATTTCTACGGCTTTTATAGGATATTCTCCTACAGTTGTTTCATCGCTTAGCATTACAGCGTCACTTCCGTCCATTACCGCATTTGCCACATCACTAACCTCCGCGCGTGTTGGAAAAGGGGAATTAACCATAGATAATAGCATTTGAGTGGCTGTAATAACAGGTTTTTTGAGTTTATTTGCTCTTCTTATAATCTTTTTTTGAATAACAGGCACTTTTTCAAGTCCGACTTCTATTCCAAGGTCACCTCTTGCTACCATTACCCCGTCACTAACTTCTAAAATTTCATCAAGATTTTCAACCGCTTTTTTTGTTTCTATTTTTGCAATCACCCAAGGATTTGCATTGTTTTCATTTAAAATTTCTTTTGCTTTTAAGATATCGTTTTTAGAATTTACAAAAGAAATAGCTACAATATCAACTCCGTTTTTTGCTCCGAAAGCCAAATCTTTTTTGTCTTTTTCGGTAATGGAAGAGATATTAATATTTGAATGAGGAAAATTTACCCCTTTTTTGCTTGATAAAACACCTTCGTTTTTTACTTCTAAAACAGCATAATTATCAGTTTTTTCAATAACTTTTGTTCTTATGCTTCCATCTGCAAAAAAGATATATTCACCGACTTTTAAGTCATCAATTATTTCAGGATAGCTAAGTGTCAAATCGTATCTGTCTCTTGGATTTTTCTTGACAAGTCTTATTTTATCACCTCTTTTAAGCTCAAGCAGACCGTCAATTTTACCGATTCTTATTTTAGGACCGCTTATATCCTGAAGTATTGCTGTTTTAGAATCAAGTTTTTTTGCTGTTTCTCTGATTTTTTTAATTGATTCTTTATGAATTGTATGATTTGCGTGTGAAAAATTAAGCCTGAATACATCAACTCCGGCTTTTATCATTTCTTCTATTTTATTTTCACACGATGGTCCGAGTGTTGCTACTATTTTTGTTTTTTTCATTATAAGCCTTTTGAAAATTCTTTAGTGGAATAAGAAGTTTTATCTCTCTAAAAGAGAGAATGGAATTATTTATTAACCTTTATGCAGTCTGTTTCTTTTTGTTTGTCAAATTCCCACCACTCTTTTTGGCTCCAAGGTTTAAGTTCTTTTAATTTTTTCATTAAATATTCAAAGTCTCTTGGAAGCAGTGCCTGGTCACCGTCACTTAGCGCTTCTTTAGGGCAGTTATGAATTTCAACAATAAGTCCATCAGCTCCTACAGCCATTCCGGCATATGCCAAAGAGCTTACAAACTCTCTTTTACCCGCGGCGTGGCTAGGGTCTATAATAATTGGCAGATGTGTCATTTTTTGCATAACAGGCACAAGTGTTACATCTATAGTGTTTCTAATACTTGGTTCATATGTTCTTGTCCCTCTAAGGCATAGAATTACTTTTTCATTTCCCCCACTCATAATATATTCCGCACTCATCAAATGCTCTTTTACAGTTGATGCAATTCCGTTTTTAAGAATTACCGGTTTATCAAGTTTTCCTATTTCTTTAAGTAAAGGAAAGTTTTGCATATTTCTAGCACCTATTTGAATAACATCTGCATATTTATAAACCACATCAATATCTCTTACACTCATAAGTTCCGTTACAATCGGAAGTCCTGTCTCTTTTTTTGCTTCAAGCATCATTTTAAGACCTTCTTCTCCGTGCCCTTGGAAGCTATAAGGAGAAGTTCTAGGTTTATATGCTCCGCCTCTTAGCATATGAGCGCCGTTTTCTTTTGCCACTTTTGCAAGATAAACAACATTTTCTACAGTATCCACGCTGCAAGGTCCCGCAATTATTACACTGTTTTTGCCCCCGACTTTTACACCTTCTATATCAAAAACGCTGTCTTCCGGGTGGAATTGTCTGCTTGCTCTTTTAAAAGGAGCCGAAACTTCCAAAACTTTTGCAACTCCCGGAAGTGTGCTAAGCGGTCTTCCAGAAAGGTCTGTTTTTTCTCCTATGATTCCAATTACAACCTGTTTTTCACCGGGAGCCATACTTACACTGTGTCCCCATTCTTTTATCTGTTTTATTGTTTTGTTGATGTCTTCTTCACTTGCACCAACTTTCATAACCAATACCATTTTTGTCCTTTTTGAATTTTTGAGTTATTATATCAAGTTTAAAGCATTTCTTCAATAGAAAAAAATATTTAATTAATAAAAATTATCCAATAGCCCTTTTTGATAATTTTTAGTTATAATTTCGTAAAAAAGAGAAATGATGAATAAGATTGTCTCCAGACTCAAAAAGGGAATAGATAAAGATACTTTTTTAAAACTTTTTCAAAACGGATATCCGGGATTTGATTTTGATGCTATGTATGATTTGCTTAAATTTCAGGGGCTTCCTCTTGAACTAAAAGAAAATCAGGTGTTTTTAAAAACAGCTTTTATTCCTTATGAAGATTATGAATATACCGTTGTGGATTTAGAAGTGAATAATTCCAAACCTAAAGTCGGGCAGGCTATAGAAATAGGAGCCGTTAAATTAAAAAACGGTAAAATTATTGATGAATTTTCTTCACTTGTTTATGCTGCTGATGTTCCGAAATATGTTACAAAAGTTACAGGTATAAGTCAAAAAATGCTAAAAAACGAAAAATCTCAAAAAGAGATTTTGGAAAAATTCAGACTTTTTTTAGGAGATAGTGTGTTTGTGGCTCATGCGGCTGATTTTGATTTTAATTTTTTGGCTCATCAATTCAAAAAAGAGAATCTTGGAGAACTTTTGAACAGACATTTATGCACTATTACTTTATCCCAAAAAACAATTGAAGCCGAGCGTTACGGACTTAAATATCTTAAAGAAGAATTGGAACTTCCCTATGAAATAGACCATAGAGCCTTAGGAGATGCAAGAACTACGGCAAGAGTTTTTTTGCTTGGGCTTGAAAATTTACCCGATGAAATAAAAACGGTTGAAGATTTGATTGAATTTGCCCCGCCTAATAAAAACAAGTGTCAAAAGAAGAAAAAAAATTAAAATTTTCACTTTGTAAGTTTTTTTATTATTTCATCTTTTTTTTCACAAAATCGTGTTTCTTTTGGAATAATAAACAAATCTCTTGCGATATTTTTTTGTGACATTATTTTAACATCTTCTACGCCGATATCAAACTTATCAAACATATCAAGTATTGAAGAGACAATTCCTTTTACATCTTTTGTTTTAAGTTTAAGGGCAGCATAATTTTGAGAATGATTACAATCTATTTCAAAATCTTTAATATTAAATAAAACTTTTTTTGTAATTTCCATTTTTTGGTTAAAGGCGGTATTTATCCATTTTTCTATTACAGGTAAATCATAATTGTCAATTTTTTTGTCAAATTCTATTTTGAAATACTTAATTTCTCCGATTCTATAAATAGAAAGATGCATTAAATCAAGTTTTGAAAGTTTTTCCATAAACCAGCCGATGGAAAAATTAAATTTGTTATTTTTTGCTATATGGATTGTAAGGTGTTTTTCGTTTTCAAATTTTATTTTTTTCTCTTTTACATCTTTTATCCATTCTAAAAGTTTTAAAATTTCATTTGTTGAATTTTGCAAAAAAAGCTGATTTGAAGGAGATTTTAAAAGTGCTTTTCTTAATTTTAGAGGTAATTGTTTAAATTCTTCTTTTTTTTGGAGTATTTGTTCTTTTCTCTTTCTAAGTCCCATTTCACTTAAAAGTGTTTTATTCTGGAGTGCATTTAGAGTGTTGTTATAAAGTTGTTTTAATAAATTTGCTTTAAAAGAGGTATAAATGTTTTCTCCTACCGCTTTCATATCCGCTATGGTTAAAAGATATAAAAAATCCAAGAATTCTTTATTTTCTATAATTTGGGCGAATGTTAAAATAACTTTATCATTAAAGATATCTTCTCTTTGAGCTATATTTGACATAAGTGTATGGTTTTTTATCAGTTTTGCAATAATCTCAGATTTTGGAAATTTTAAATCCCGGGCAAAATTTTTAGCTATTTT
>JALVWY010000002.1 GCA_027023105.1 Campylobacterales bacterium
GTGATTGCAAATAAAATAAAAGCTTTTAAAGTCAAAGTAAACGGGGAAATTAAAGATATGAAAAAGTTGCCTGAACTTAAAGGAACTTTTGGTATAATATATAAAAATGAAAACGATTATCCTTTCAAAAGAGTTAAAATAGAAAATATTTAAAGGAGGCAAAAATGGCAAAAGTATGTGTTCCTTTGGCAAACGGATTTGAAGAAATTGAAGCTATAAGCTTAATTGATGTTTTAAGAAGAGGAGGACTTGATGTTGTTGTTGCGGGAGTCGGGGGAGATGTTATTTACGGGGCTCACAGTGTAAGAATTATTCCAGATACAAAAATAGAGCTTGTAAATGCCGATGAATTTGATTTGGTAGTTCTTCCGGGAGGGCTTCCTGGGGCTGTTAATTTGGCAGAAGATGAAGCTACTCAAAAACTTCTTAAAGAAATGGATAAAAAAGGAAAATTCGTAGGGGCAATATGTGCGGCTCCGTATGCGCTTAAAACTGCCGGAGTGCTTAAAGACAAATATACGGCATATCCGGGATGGGAAGAAAATATTAAAAAAGAGGGTTATGTAAGTGATAAGAAAGTTGTAGAAGATAAAAATGTTTTAACTTCTAAAGGTCCCGGAACCGCTATTTGTTTTGGGCTTGAAATTGTTAAAAAATTTGCAGGAGAGGAAGTTTACAATCAGTTAAAGGCCGGGTTATTGGCTGATTTTTGCTAAGGAGTGAAAAATGAAAGGAATTGAAGCATTAGATTATTTTCTTGAAAATTGGAATGGAAAAATCAGGGAGTTTGACGAAACAGAAGAGATTGAAGCTATGGTAGAGTATGCTCTTGGAAGCGATGTAAGAGTTGCAAATACCAAAGTGATAATTGAAAAATTTTTTGACAGGAAAATAAGTTTTGATGATTTGATTTTTGAAGATTTGAAAACCTGTTTTTTACCTGAAGAAATTGAATATGACCCTTTTAGCGGGAATTTATTTATAGACAGAAATCTTTATAAAATTAAAATAGCTCCTAAAATTTGTTAGGAGCTACTCTTCTAACTCTAAACTCATTAAATACATATCTTCCCCGTCTATAATTTTGATTTCGCCGTTTTTACATTTAGGACACAAATATTCATCTTTGCTAAGTTCTCCTTCAAATCCGCAGTTTTGGCATTTTACGACAACAGGTTGAATTTTCATTATAAATTCCGATTCTTCACAAATTGTTCCTTCTTTAAATGTATCAAATGCAGTTTGTAAAAGTTCAGGCTCAACGCCGCTTAAAACGCCTATTTTAATTTCAAGTTTTGTTACTTTTTTGGCGTTATGTTTAGAAGCGTGTTCTTCTGCTAAATGTAAAAGCGAATCTACTATGGAAAATTCGTGCATTTTATAACCTTTTTGTGAAATTATAATATAATAATAAAAAAAGGTTTTGTATGAGTAAGGAAGTAAAAAAACTTGAAATTATGAAAACCGCTTTAAATCTTTTTGCACAAAACGGTTTTTATACCACCACTATTGCAGATATTGCAAAAGAGATGGAAATGAGTGTTGGGAATATGTATAACTATTTTCATTCAAAAGAGTCTCTTGCAAAAGAGCTTTTGATTTATACTTCAAAAATTTTTGGAGATGAGATAAAAAAAATAAATGATATGAATGTTTCAACTGAAGAAAAAATAAAAGAAATAGTTAAGCTTTATTTTAATATGGCAAAAGAAGAGCCGGAACTTGTGGATTATTTTATGAGAGTTTATCTTTCAAATAAAGAGATTTTTTCTAACGGATGTGAAGGAATGCTTTGTGTTAGTGCGTTTGTAACTGAAATTATGATTTTTTTTGAAGAAGGTGTTAAAAAAAAAGAGCTTAAAAATCAGGATTTTTTTGCGGCATTCGGACTTTTTATGGGATATATCGGAGGACTTGCATTTTTATTCAGGGAAGGAATTTTAGGTAAAAATCTTGATGAATATATTGAGCCGGTAAGTGAGAATATTTATAATGCACTCAAAGCCTAAAGTTTTTTGGATAGATGCTGTAGGCTGTAACGGATGCAGTCATTCGTTTTTTAATTATCCTGAAATTAAGGAGCTTTTAAATAAAGTAGAGCTTTTATATCATCCTCTTTTACCAAGCCCGGAATTTAAAGTGCAAAAAAGTGATATTTTAATTATTGAGGGCGCACTAAAAACTACATATTTTCCAAGACTGGATTTCAATCTGGTTGAATTAATTTCCGAGCTTGTTAAATTATCAAAAAAAGTAATTCTCCTTGGAACTTGCAGTGTATATGGGGGAATGTTTGGAGAAGGAGTTTTGTTTAATAAACAAAAAGAGGGTAAATTTTTTGAATTTAAAGAAAAAATGATTGCGCTTCCGGGATGTCCCCCTCATCCTGAATGGATTGCTTATGTTATTGAAATGTTAGTTGAAAATAAGAATATTTTATTAGATAAAGAAAACAGACCAAAAGAGATATATTCATACACTTCTCATATGGGATGTCTCAGAAACGAATATTTTGAATGGAAAATTGATGCCTTGGATTTTGGAACAAAAGAAGGGTGTCTTTTTTATTTGCAGGGATGCCAGGGTCCTTTTACACACAGCAGTTGCAACAGGATTTTGTGGAATGAAGTCAATTCAAAACCAAGAGCGGGAACACCTTGTTTTGGATGCACAGAAAAAGAATTTCCTAAAAAAAATCTTTTTAAAACAGAGACTTTTATGGGGATTCCTGCTGATATTCCCTTAGGAGTTAGTAAAAGAGCTTATTTAACAATAGCCGGTATTGCGAAAAGTTTGAAAAACGATAGACTTAATAAAAGACTTATAGATGAAAATAACTAAAAAAATAATTACAAAAATAGAAGGGGAAGCTACATTAAAGCTTTATAAAAAGGATTCTCTTATAGAATTTGCAGAAATTGAATTTTGGCAATACAGAGGAATGGAAGAGTATTTAAAAAACAGAAATTATATGGATGCTTGTGTGATTAATCCCAGAATTTGCGGAATTTGCGGGCATTCTCATTTGATTGCTACAAGTAAAGCCATTGAAAATGCTTTAAATATTAAAATTACGAAAAAGGCAAAAATTTTAAGAGAAATTACCTTAGGGCTTGAAATTATTCAAAATCATATAAAATGGTTTTATATCACTCTTTATCCAAGTGTAAAAGAGATAAATTATTTTAAAGCTTTGGAATTTTCAAGAGAAATTGCAAAAATAATTGCCCTTATTGCCGGTCAGTTTCCACATAATTCTTATGCCGTTCCAGGGGGAGTAACTTGCGATTTGACTAATCTTGAGATTATAAAAGTTAAAAACTTTTTGTCTAAAATGTTTGATAAATACCAAGAAATTATAGATATAAATGGAAAAAGTGAAGATTTGGAAATTTTATTTGAAGATATTCCAAAAGAAACAGGAAAAGGAATTAATAAATTTTTGGTTTTAGGAGATAATTTATATTTTAAATCTAACGGAAACGCTGAATTTATAAAAGAAGAAGATTCCATATCTCTTAATAAAAATGTTTTATATAAGGGCAGTTTTTATGAAGTAGGTCCGCTTGCTAGGAATTTAGAAAATTATTTAATCAAAAAAGTTTACGAAAAATATCAAGACAGTATTTATACAAGAATTTTTGCCAGGCTTTATGAGGTTAATTTGATTTTTCAGTATCTTTTAAAAAGAATAGATGAAATTGACATAAATGAAAAAAATTATATAAAACCGACAAAAAAAAGCGGTAAGGGAGTTGGAATTGTTGAAGCTCCAAGAGGAAGTCTTATTCACCAAATTGAAATAGAAGATGAAAAAATAAAAAGTTACAATATTATCGTTCCAACCCAGTTTAATCTCTCAAACGGCACAAAAGAATCTCCATCACCTGCTCAGGCTTCTTTGATTGGTGAATATGAAAAACAGAGTGATTTAATATTCAAATGTTTTGATATATGTGCCGTTTGTGTTAGTCATTAATTATAAAAAATTAATTTTATTTTAATTTTCCTTGAAAATGAATGATTATTTATTGTATAATTTTCTTGTATTGAATTAATCTTCACTCAAGGAGAAAAAATGTTAGATATTAACAAAGTAAAACAGAGAATAGAATCTCTTAAAAAACTTCCGGCAATAGGAAGTAAATCGGTAAAAGAGGTTTTGGAAGAAAACGGTTTTAGCAGAAGGGATTTTTTGAAATGGTCAGGTGCATTGGCTGTTAGTCTCGGACTTCCGGCGACATTTGCACCTGTGGTGGCGGATGCCGCTGAGGTTAGTAACAGACTTCCTGTTGTATGGCTTCATTTAGCGGAATGCACGGGATGTAGTGAGAGTTTAATAAGAACGGATGCTCCTACTATTGATGATTTGATTTTTAATTATATCAGTTTAGAGTATCACGATACGATTATGGCAGCAGCAGGCTGGCAGGCAGAAGAAAATTTTGAAGAAGCACTTAAAAAATTTAAGGGCAGATATGTTTTATGCGTAGAAGGCGGAGTTCCTACAAAAGACGGAGGAGATTTCCTTACAATAGGACCGGATGCCGAAACAGGTCTTAGTAAATTAAAAAGAACGGCAAAAGATGCGGCGGCAATTATAGCAGTTGGAACTTGCAGCTCTTTTGGCGGTATTCAAGCGGCGTATCCGAATCCGACAGGAGCTAAGGGAATTCATAAAGTTTTAAATAAACAAGTTATTAATGTTCCGGGATGTCCTCCTAGTGCAAAAAATATCGTAGGGACTATCGTATATGTAATACTTTTCGGTCAGCTTCCGGCAGTTGATAATTTCAACAGACCTAAATTTGCATACGGAATGAGAATTCACGATTTATGTGAAAGAAGAGGGCATTTTGATGCCGGTGAATTTGTAGAAGAGTTTGGAAGCGAAGAAGCAATGAACGGATTTTGTCTATACAAAAAAGGTTGTAAGGGACCTTATACATTCAATAACTGCTCTCGTGAGAGATTTAACCAACACACTTCTTGGCCGGTTCAGGCGGGACACGGATGTATCGGATGTAGCGAGCCTGATTTTTGGGATTCAATGGCACCTTATGAAGAACCTCTGGCAAATCATAAATTTGAATCAATCAGTGCTGATGCAACAGCTGATAAAGTCGGAATTACAATTTTAACACTAGCAGGCGTAGCAGTGGCGGCTCACGCGGCAATCAGTGCAATTAAACCACCTAAGGAGTAACAGATGGGAAAAAGAGTAGTAATAGACCCGATTACGAGAATCGAGGGACATTTAAGGGTTGAAGTTGTTTTAGATGAAAATAATGTAATTAAAGATGCTTATTCTTCCGCAACATTATGGAGAGGAATTGAAGTAATCCTTAAAGGAAGAGA
>JALVWY010000003.1 GCA_027023105.1 Campylobacterales bacterium
TAACTCCGGTTATTGAAATTAATGGTATTATAAGTCCTATTTTAAACATTGTTTCATAAGAAAAAATTTGTGCCAGCCATCCGCTAAGCCCTGCTACTAAAACTCCCGCAAAAGATATGGCAAGTCTTCCTAAAATTTGCACATATGCAAGTTCTTCTTCAACTTTTTGCTGAGGCTGATTTCTGTCAACAACCTCCGTGCTCATTGTATCCGCCACAACATCCTGAAGCACAAATCCTATTACACTAAGAAGTGCGGAAATAATATAAACATTTTCTTTGCTTGCAAACTGAGCCCAAGGGTAATTCCCGGCAAGTCCGATAAGTAAAATCATTCCCATAGCAATAAGTCCCGCTCCCATATAAATATAAACCCTTCTTTGAGAACCGAGAATAGGAACACTGTCAACAAGCTGCCCGAAAACCATTTTTATGGTCCATGGAATGCTAAGCCATACTCCAAGAGAAACAAGGGCTGTGGCTGAGAGTTTCAAATCTTCTTTTACCCAGAATGTTTCGGCAACTCCGGTAATTCCGCTTGCCCCATAAGCAAAATAGACCATTAAAAGAGGAAGATATCTTAATTTAAAATGTTTAATCGGATTAAGAAGTGAATTTTTAATTGCTTCCATTTAAAGCCTTTATTCCTTCATATGCCGTATTTATCATTTTGTCAATCTGCGGTTTTTGAATTATATATGGAGGCATAAAATATATCACATTTCCAAGAGGTCTTAATAATACTCCGTTTTTAAGCCCGTATTCATATACTTTTAATCCTTTTCTCTCCTGCCAAGGATAATCAATCATTTCTATTGCGGTTATCATTCCTGTTTGACGAATCTCTTTTACATTTGGCAAAGTTTTGAATTTTTGAATATTTTCCCATATATATTCACTTGTCTTTTTATTAAATTCTAATATACTTAATCCATTTTCCACTTTACACTTTTCCTCTTTTACTTTTAATTCCCATTTTCCATTTTCCATTTTCCATTTTCCATTTTCAAAAATATCAAGAGTGGCATTTGCCGCAGCAATTCCAAGAGGATTAGCCGTATAAGAGTGCGAATGTAAAAACGCTTTTAATTCTTCATAATCACAATAAAAAGCCGAATAAATTTCATTTGTAGTCAAAACAACGCTTAAAGGTAAATATCCGCCTGTAAGACCTTTACTTAAAAGCATAAAATCCGGTCTGATACCTGCTTGCTCACACGCAAACATCGTTCCGCTTCTCCCAAATCCAACGGCTATTTCATCCGCTATTAAATATATATTAAATTCATTGCAAAGTTCTCTTAAACCTTTTACAAATAAAGGAGAATGCATTTTCATATATCCGGCACATTGAATTAAAGGCTCAATTATTAATGCACTGACATTTTTATAATGTTTTTCAAAAATAATTCTGGCTTTCTTGAGTGCTTTGACAGTTTCTTCTTCGCTTTTGTCTTTTGGAATGGGAATTGTTATGTTTTTAATAAGTATTTCTTTGTATGTATCTTTATAAAGTCCGACATCTCCGATGCTTAAAGCTCCTATTGTTTCCCCGTGATATGAATTTTGAAGACTGAAAAAAAGAGGTTTTACTTGATTTTTATTTTTCCAGTAATGAAAACTCATTTTTATTGCAATCTCAACCGCACTGCTTCCGTTATCCGCATAAAAAACTTTATCAAAGCCTGTTAATTCACAAAGTCTTTTGGAAAGTTTCACTGCACCTTCATGGGTAAAACCTGCAAAAATAACATGCTCTAATGTTTCAAGCTGTTTTTTTATTTTTGAATTTATATACTCATTGGAATGTCCGAAAATATTTACCCACCAGCTGCTAATGGCATCAATATATCTGTTTTTTTCAAAATCTTCTAAATAAATACCTTTAGCCTTTTTAATAGGAATAATAGGTAAAAATTCGTGGTCTTTCATCTGAGTACATGGATGCCAGTTATATTTTAGGTCAATTTTCATAATTTCTCGGTTTTTCATTGAAAATCCCTTTAATATCAATAATTTTTTTATTATAATATCAAAAGAATTCCTTTTTTTTAGGAAATATGACATAAAAATAACAAAAGAGGTTTTAATGATTGAATGGATGCAAACACACAGAAGATGGCTGGTAATTACGATTTGGGTTGCAACAATAGCTTTTATAGGTGCAGGATTTGTAGGTTGGGGACAGTTTAAATTAGGTCAAAAAAGCTCTGTTGTAGCTGAAGTAAAAGATACTCCCGTAACAATAAAAGATGTTCAAAACACTTACCAAAAAATTTATCAGTTTTACAACGAACAAATGGGCGGAAAACTTGATGAAGCAACCGCTAAAAAAATGGGACTTCAAAATATTGCTTTGCAACAGGCTATTCAGGATGCAATTCTTAGACAATATGCAAAAGATTTGGGTCTTTTCGTAACAGATGATGATGTTGCTAAAAAAATTTTGGAAATTTTCGGCTCTAAACAAAAATATCAAATTTATTTAAGAAATATGGGGATGAAACCAAAAGATTTTGAAGAAAACTTAAAAAAACAGATTTTAATTACAAAATTATTTAAAGTATTAAATATAAAACCTTCAAAAACACTTCTTTTAAGCACGGCTTCCGCTTTATTTAATGCAGATAATGTTGAAATGAAAATCTTAAAAAAAGAGAATGTAAAAGTTTCTTTATCACAAGAAGAAATTAAAAATTTTTGGGAAAAACATAAAAATCAGTTTTTAACAGCCAAAAAATATAAAATTGAATTTGCAAATATTCCTCTTGAAACAAATGCAACCATAAATGAATTAAAAACATTTTATAATGCAAATAAATTAAGCTATAAAAATTCAAAAGGAGAAATACTCTCTTTTGAAAAAGCATTAGAAAAAGTAAAAAAAGATTATGCAGCTGAAAATCTAAAGAAAAAAGCGATATTTACTTATAAAAAACTAAAAGCAAATAAAGAAAATTTTAAAATTATCACAATAAAAGATGTAAATAACTATATTCCGGCTGATAAAATGAAAATTCTTATTAGCAACGGAATATTAAAACCGTTTATTTATAAAAATTCTTATATAACCGCAAAACTTCTTGAACAAATAAAACCGAAACCTCTTGCTTTTGAAAAAGCCAAAGCTTATGTTGTAGATGAACTTTTAAATATAAAAGGTAATGAAGCTCTAAAAACTTTATCTAAAAAAGAGTATAAAATCTTTAAAGGTAAAGAAACAGGATTTATTACTAAATATGATATTAATAAATTCAAAAATCTTTCACCTAGAATAACAGCTCAATTTTTACAACAGCTTTTTATTTCTCAAAATCCTAATTATTATATGTTGCTTCCTGAAAATAATCCTAAAATATCAATACTCTATAGAATTAAGGAACAAAAATTGCTTGACACGAAAGAATATGAAAAAAATAAAAAAATAGTCTATACAAATATACAATCAACACTTAAAGAAGAATTATTACAAAATCTTCTTACTAATTTAGAACAAACATATAAAATAAAACAATATATAAAATTAAAATAAGGAAAAGCAATTGAAAACTATTTTAGCCATCGATATAGGAAGCGCAAAAACCGCTGCCGTAATAGCAAATTATGATAAAGAGACAACAGAACTTTCCATAAGCGGTGTTGGAATTGCACATTCAAAAGGTATAAAAAGAGGAACTATTGTAAATATAGACCATGCTGCAAAATCTATAAAACAGGCATTTTTAGATGCAAAAAGAATAGCCGGTGTTGATATTAATAAGGCTATTATTTCTATTTCTACAAGTTATACCAAAAGTATTATAAGTTTTGGAATAGTAAATATCCCGGGAAATGAAATAAAAATAAAAGAAGTAAACAGAGCCATTCAATTAGCACTTCATAATGCAAACATTCCCAAAGATTATATCGTTTTACAGGCAATTCCTTTTAATTTTAAAGTTGATGATTTAAGTGAAATAGAAGACCCGCTTGGAATGAGCGGCAGCAGACTTGAGGTTAGTGTTCATATTGTCGCTATTCAAAAAAGCGGACTTGAAAATATTAAAAAAACAATCGCCCAAGCAGGTTTGAAAATAGAAAACCTTGTAAGTTCTCCTTATGCAAGCGGACTTTCGGTATTAAAAGAAGATGAAAAGGAACTTGGAGTCGCTTTGATAGACATAGGTGCCACCACATCCGACCTTGGTATTTTTACAAATAAATCCTTTAGATATACAAATACTTTGGGGGTAGGAAGCCATCATATAACAAATGATTTATCAATAGCTTTACATACCCCTGTTACGGATGCCGAACTTATAAAACTAAATTTTGAGAAACTTGTCAAAAACGAAGAAGAACTGATTGATATAGCAGTAATAGGAAATGAGCAGGAAAAACAAAAAGCTTCTCTTGAAGCTATTACACAAATTATTTCTGCAAGAATTGAAGAAACTTTTTTGCTTTTGAGAAAAGAGATTGAAGATTCAGGACTTAAAAATAAAATAGGCACCGGTATAGTCCTAACCGGAGGATTTACAAATTTTTATAGCATAAAAGAGATAGCTTCCCAATTTTTTGAAGGATTGCCTGTTAGAGTCGGGTTTCCAAGAGAAATAGGAGGTCTTTTTGAGAATTTAAAAATGCCTCAATATTCTTGTGTATTGGGTCTTATTCTTTACGGAATAAGAGAAGGAATTAATTACGAAATTGATTCAAACAATAAATTTATAGCCAAAAAACTTGAACACGAAACCAAAACAACAGAAATTAAATTTGACGAAGAAACAATTGAAGAAGAAAAGTTAAAAGAAAAAGAAGAAGTTGCAGCTATCATATCAAAAAAAGAAGAGACGGGAATGATACAAAAGTTCAAAACCTGGCTTGCTAATTTATTTTAAAAAGGAGAAAAGAATGGAAGAATTATATAGCATAAACGAACTTAACGACGGACCAAAAATAAAAGTAATAGGTGTTGGCGGCGGCGGCAATAATATGATTAATTATATGGCCCAAAAAGGTGTAAAAGATGTTGAGCTTATAGCGGCAAATACAGATACTCAGGCTCTTAAAACCAGCAAAGCTCACAAAAAAATTCAAATCGGAAAAGCTTTGACAAAAGGTTTGGGTGCGGGGATGAGACCTGAAATAGGAGCAAAAGCTGCGGAAGAAAGTTTTGAAGAAATCAAAGAGAGTTTAAACGGAGCTGATTTGGTATTTATTTCAGCAGGAATGGGAGGAGGAACCGGAACAG
>JALVWY010000004.1 GCA_027023105.1 Campylobacterales bacterium
AAAGCCACATGACAGACTATGTTTATATTTTCTTTTTTTATTAAATTTGTTACATTTTCTTCTTTATTAGCATCAAGAGAATAGGTTTTTATTTCAATATTTAATTTTTCTTTTATATCTTTTGCAATTAAATCGCATTTTTCTTTTGTTCTGCTAGCAAGTATAATGTTTTCAAAAGTATCTGAATTTTTTGCCGCTTTAAATGCAGCCACTCTACCAACTCCACCGGCTCCTATGATTAATAAGTTTGCCATTATTCTCCTTTTTGAGTAATTATATCAATTTTCTTTTTGATTTTAATTAATGATATATTAATTTTTGATATAATAAGCTATAATAATAAAAAAGAAGGTTCTTAATGAAGATATCTTTAATTCAGCAGGAATTTAAGGGTAATAAAAAAAAGACGGTTTCTCATACTCTTTCAATGATAAAAAAAGCAAAAGGGGAGCTTGTTGTTTTACAAGAACTTCATCAAGATGAGTATTTTTGTAAAAGTGAAGATACAAAATATTTTGATTATGCCGAGAATTTTAATGAAGATGTCAAATTTTGGGCAAATGTCAGTAAAGAAAAAAATATTGTTTTAGTAACATCTCTGTTTGAAAAAGTAATGGATGGGATTTATTATAATACAGCGGTAGTATTTGATAAAGGAAAAATAGCAGGAAAATATAGAAAAACTCATATCCCGGATGACCCCGGGTTTTATGAGAAATTCTATTTTACACCCGGTGATGAGATAGAACCTATTGATACGAGTGTCGGAAGGCTTGGGGTTTTGGTTTGTTGGGACCAGTGGTATCCTGAGGCTGCTAGGATAATGGCGCTAAAAGGAGCTGAAATTTTAATTTATCCAACAGCTATTGGATGGCTTATGTGTCCTGAGACAAGAAAAGACGAACTTTGTGAAAAAGAGAATACTTTAAGTGAAAAAGAGAAAATGCTTAATGCCTGGATAAGTGTTCAAAGAGGTCACGCTGTGTCAAACGGAGTTTTCGTAGTAGCAGTTAACAGAGTTGGAAAAGAGAAAGATGAAAGCGGAGTTTTAGGCGGAATTGAATTTTGGGGGAATAGCTTTGTTTTTGGACCTCAGGGAGAAGAAATTGTAAGAGCCGGGAGAGATGAAAAAATTATTGAAACCGAGATTGATTTAAAAAAAGCAAAAGAAATTAGAAAAATATGGCCTTTTTTTAGAGATAGGAGGATTGAGCTTTATGAATGTATTGAAAATCGTTATTGTTAGTCTTTTTTTTGTAAAACTTTTTGCCATTAATTTATATCTTCCTGAAGATTTTAGAAATATTAATATTAAAAACATTACTATAAAAAGATATAAATCAAAAAAAGATATTAACTTCAGTAATTCACTGGTAATGCTAAGCTATAACGATTTACCATATATTTTTGAAAAAAATTTAGAAATAATTACTCCTATAGGAGAAGTTAAAGATTATATTTTAACTCATCAAAACCCTTTGTGCAAAATAAGAAAAATTATAGATATAGATTTTACATCTAAAATTCTACTTGATAAATGTGATGGACACTATAAAGTTGTAAAAGGAACTTTTAAAGATTTTTTAAAAGGAAAGGCAGATGCCATTGTTTATTACAAGAAGTTGGATGCAGATAATATTTTTGATTTTCCTTTGAAATTATACGGGCTTGATTTTAATAAATATTTTATCGTAGCAAGAAGAAGTTTTATTAAAAAACATTATCAAACAATAGAAAAATTAAATGAAATTTTTGAAAATGATTTTAATTTCAGAAAAGATTTGATTTATAAAACTCTTCTTATTAGCGGTTTGTATCTAAATAAACATATAGAATTCAATAAAATATTATTTGAAAATTATAAATTGGCAAAAGAAAAAAATGAAGAATATTTGGAAGTGGATGTGACAAAAAATTGGCAGCCTTTTCATATATTTGAAAAAGGTCATATATATGGGATAGGAGTTGATTTTTGGAGATTAATAGCAAAAAAGGCACATTTGAAATATAGATTAAACATAGTCAATTATTGGACTGAGGTGTTAAGGGACATTAAAAATAAAAAATCGGATTTAACAATAGATACTTCTTTTACATCTTATAGAGAAAAATATGCTCTGTTTAGCAAACCTTATGCCAGTTTTCCTTTGGCGATTATCTGCAGAAACGATGAAAATTTTAAATCTGTTAATGATATAAATTCTATTGCTGTTGGCAGACATTACACTGCCGAAAGACTTATGAAAGAGCATTATCCCGATTTAAATTATGTAGAAACAAAAAATACATTTGACGCTCTTGAGTTAGTTAAACAAAAACAGGTTAATTGTGCCGTGGATATTTTACCCGTAATGCTTTGGATGATAAATAAAAATCATTTTATTAATTTTCAGCTTGCATTTAAAACGCCTTTTAAATTTGATGTGAAAATTATGATAAGAAACGACAGACCGGATGTTTTAGAAAAAATAAATAAAGCTATTGACAAAATCACACCGATGGAAAAACGAAAAATTATAGATAAATATGTCTCTTCGGTAACAATTCAAAAACAAGACCAAAAATATTATTATAAAGAATCTTTAATAATTGCAGTAATTGTTTTTATAATATTAATTATATTTTTAATAAGAAAAAACAAAAGAATATCAAAAGAAGCTATGTATGACGAGCTTACAGGAATTTTAAACAGAAGAGGTATTGATGTTAAAGTAAAAGATTTGGAAGAAAAAGGCAGTATTTTGTTTTTTGATATAGACCGTTTCAAAAAAGTAAATGATACATACGGGCACGAATTCGGAGATTTTGTTTTAAAAGAACTTGGCGAAATATTAAAAGAGTATTTTAGAAAAAGCGATATTGTCGGAAGATGGGGAGGTGAGGAATTTATTGCTATTTTACCAAATACAGAATATAAAGATGCCTTAAAGGTGGCTGAAGAATTAAGAAAAATTATAGAAAATTATGATTTTCAAGGTAAAAAAATCACTATTTCCATAGGTGTTAGTGAATATAAAGGTAATTTGGAATCAAATCTTAAAAAAGCCGATGAAGCTTTATATGAAGCGAAAAATAACGGAAGAAATCAAGTAAAAGGAAAAGTAGTATGAAAATATCACCAAGTATTTTAAGTGCGGATTTTGGAAATTTGAGCGAAGATGTAAAAAAAGTATCTCTTGGGGGAGCCGATTATATACACTGCGATATAATGGACGGACATTTTGTTCCAAATCTTACAATGGGACCTATGATTATTGAGGCGGTTAAAAGTGCAACCGATGTGCCTCTTGATATTCATTTTATGGTTGAGGATATACCGTTTTTTATTGATATGTATAAACATTTAGAGCCGGAATTTATAAGTTTTCATATAGAAGAAGAAAAACATATAAACAGAGTTATTCAAAAAATAAGAAATTTAGGAATTAGACCATCAGTCGTGTTAAATCCGGCAACCCCTGTTTGTCTTTTGGATTATATTGTAGCTGATGTTGATATGGTTTTATTAATGAGCGTAAATCCGGGATTTGGAGGGCAGAAATTTATTCCGAGTGTAATAGATAAAGTAAAAGAGTTAAGAGAATTAGCCGAGAAAAAAAATCCTGATTTATTAATAGAAATTGACGGCGGTGTTAATGATAAAAATGCACCTTTACTAAAAGATGCCGGAGCTGATATTTTGGTTGCCGGTAGTTTTGTATTTAAACATAAAAGTTATGAAGAAGCAATAAAGGCTCTTAGGTGAGGGTAAAAATATGCGGTCTTACAAATTATGAAGATGCTGCACTTGCTTGTGAATATGGAGCGGATGCCTTAGGATTTGTTACATATGAAAAATCTCCGAGATTTATAAATCCTGAGAATATAAAAGAGATTATAAAAAAACTTCCTCCTTTTGTGACAAAAACTATTCTTTTTGTAAATGAGGATAGTAAATATGTAAATGAAGTTATGGATTATACAAAAGCCGATTTGGCTCAAATTCATTTTAAGGCTGATGAAGAATTTTATAAAAATTTAGATTGTAAATATATAAAAGTAATAAGGGCAAAATCAAAAGATGAGGTTTATAATATCAATGAATACAGAATCGTAGATGCTTTTGTTCCGGAATTTGGCGGAAGCGGTAAAAGATTACCTATAGAATGGTTTGAAAATCAAGATAACTCAAAAATAATCCTTGCAGGCGGGCTAAGTCCTGAAAATGTGTTTGAAATAGGACGATACGGATTTTACGGGGTTGATGTAAGCAGCGGGGTAGAAGAAAGACCTGGCAAAAAAGATAAACGCAAACTTAGAAAATTTATTGAGCTAGCCAAATACGCTCTTAGGTGCGGGTAATGAAAGCATTTATACTTAAAAAAATAGCCGAAATTATCAAAACAAAAAAGATAATAAAAAAGGCTTTTAGAGTTGATGAAAATCTAATTTTAATGCAGTTTGATGAAGAAAAATTTTATTTTGATTTGACAAAAGGGAGCGGGGATATTTATATTAATATTGATTATCCTTTGGTGAAAAAATTTAGAGCCCCTTTTGATATTGTGCTTGAAAAAAAATTTACAAAAGCCCTGGTTTTAGATGTAGAGAGTAAAGAAAGAATTTTGACAATAACGGCAAAAAATCAAAATAATTTTAAAAGTGAAACAGTAAAAATCAGATTTGAATTTACCGGAAGATATACAAATGCCATTATTTTGAATGAAGATGATGAGGTTATTGAAGCTTTGAGGCATATAAATGCAAATCTTTCAAGCAGGGTTGTAAAGCCCGGAATTAAATTAGAAGAATTGCCGCCTTTTGAGATAAAAGAAAAAGAGTTTGAAGTTGATGATTTGGAAAAATGGACAAAAGAGCTTTTTGATAAAAAATATCAAAACAGACTAAATCAAAAAAAAGAGACTGTTTTAAACAGAACCGATAAAAAAATAAAAATTTTGCAAAAAGAGCTCCAATCTTTGCAAAGTGAAGATGAGCTTTTCAATAAAGCTAAACAATATAAAAAGTATGCAGATATTGCAATGGCAAATCTTTATAAAATTAAGCCTTATGAAAAAGAGCTTAAAACCGTTGATTTTGAAGGAAACGAAATTGTTATTCCTTTGCCTTTTTTAAAAAATATAAACGAAATAGGAAATTATTATTACAAACTTGCCAAAAAAGCCAAAGCCAAAGCCAAAAATATTCATATACAAAAAAAACATTTAAACGATAAACTTGAATTTTTAAAAAATTATAAAAAACTTGTTCAAAACGCAAAAAGTCTGGCTGAATTTAATATTTATAAGCCTGTTAAAAAAGATAAAAAAGATGATGATAATATAGAAAAATTTATGTTTGACGATTATATGATTTTGGTCGGTAAAAATGAAAAAGGAAATATAAAACTTTTAAAAACTTCTAATGCAAACGATTATTGGCTTCATATCAAAAATTATCCGGGTTCTCATGTGATTATAAAAAACAATAAACTTCAAATTCCCGATAAGGTTTTGGCTAAAGCTGCTGAATTAGCTGTTGCTTTTAGCGGTAAAAATGAAGGTGAAGTGGACTATACAAAAAGAAAATTTGTAAAAACAAAAGAGGGTGCTAATGTGGAATATGGAAAATATTCTACGATAAAAGTTAAAATAGATTGATTTACGATTATTTGTGCCGATAATACAATTATGATACAATATAAAAAGGATTTATTATGGGACTTATAGGACAAATAACTTTTATAAATCAAAATGTGCAGGTTCCTTCAACAGTAGCAGCGGACGCAGTGGCAAGAACTGTAGGAAGTGAAGAAGTTAAAAAAATAATAGAAAAAGAAAAAGAATTGAAAGTAACCAAAGTCAAACCTGTTGAGGAGATAGAAAAAATTTTATCTGATGATGATTCAAAAGAAGATATTGAAAGAGAAATAAAACATTTAGATTTAAAGGCTTAAAATGAAACAGAGGTTAATCACATCTATTTTTTTAATAATTTTTTTAGTAGCAATAGGAATTATTAATAATCTTTATTTAACAAAATTGGCAATAGCTTTTATTGCCATAGCAGGGATGTTTGAGGCTAAAAAGCTTTTTAATTTTAATGATGAGAGAGTTTTTTATTTTTTGAGTGTTTTAAGTATAGTGGCTGTTTTTGTAAATCCTGTTTTTATAGGAATTATCGGTGTTTTAAGTGTAGCTGGCTATATTGCATTTTATCAAAAAGAAATAAACAATATTTCTATTGCATTTTATCCGTTTTTATCTTTAATGATTTTGATGGAACTTTATATGAATAAAGGTATGGAAATTTTAGGTTGGCTTATTGTAATTGTTGCACTCACTGATTCTCTTGCATATGTAATAGGTAAAAATTTAGGTAAAAAATTTATAAAAAAAGGATTTTGTACCACTTCTCCAAATAAAACCTGGGAAGGGGTGCTTGGCGGAATATTAAGCGGAAGTATTGCAGGGGCATTTGTCGGAATGTTTTTTTACAGTTTCATAGAAGCATTGACAATATCTTTTTTTGTCAGTGTTGCTAGTGTTTTTGGAGATTTGTTTGAGAGTTACTTAAAAAGAAAAGCAGGAATAAAAGACAGCGGAAATATTTTGCCGGGACACGGCGGAATTTTGGACAGAATTGACGGATATTTATTTGGTGCGCCGTTGATGTGGGCTATGATTTTGGCAATGGGAAATTAATGGTTCTTTTAGGCTCTACAGGAAGTATAGGCACAAACACACTTGAAATTGCAAGAAAATATGATTTGGATATTGAAGCTTTGGTTGCAGGGGAAAATTTTGAACTTTTAAACAGACAAATAAAAGAATTTAAACCGAAATATGTGGTGGTAAAAAATAAAAAAACAGCACAAAATATAGACTTTAAAAATATTTTATACGGTGAAGAGGCTATTTTAGAAGTTTTGGAAAAAGTTGAATCCGATTTAATTGTAAATGCTCTTGTGGGAGAAGCCGGGCTAAAACCTACTTTAAAAGCACAGGAACTTAATAAAAAAATAGCTTTAGCTAATAAAGAATCCCTTGTAATTGCCGGTAAATTTATTGATACAAGTAAAATCACTCCAATAGACAGCGAGCATTTCGGGCTTTGGTATCTTTTAAATGAAAAATGGAAAATGGAAAATGGAAAATTTAGGAAATTATATATAACCGCAAGTGGCGGGGCGCTTAGAGATTGGGAAATTGAAAAAATAAAAAAGGCTAATTTAAATGATGTTTTGGCTCATCCTAACTGGTCAATGGGAGTTAAAATTACAATTGATTCTGCAACAATGGTAAATAAACTTTTTGAACTTCTTGAGGCAAGATGGCTTTTTGATACAACCAATATAGATGCTTTTATAGAAACAAAATCCGTAATTCATGCACTTGTGGATTGGCAAGACGGTTCTACTACGGCTCATATAAGCGGGGCGGATATGAAACTTCCTATTGCATATGCCCTTTTGGATGAGGTAAAAGAGAGTATTTTAAAACCTTTGAATTTACTAAAAACCGGCGGACTGGAATTTAGAAAGATTGAAACCAAACGATATCCTGTATGGGAGATAAAAGATTTGCTTTTACAAAAAAGCGATTTAGGGATAGTTATAAACACGGCAAATGAATTTGCCATTAAAAAATTTATAAATAAAGAGATAAATTTTAGTAAAATTTCATTTCTTATTTTACAAGCTGTTAAAAAGTTTGAAAATATTGAATTAAATTCTGTTGAAGATATATTTGAAATAAAAAAAGAGATTCTGAAATTTTTAAAAGGTAAAAAGTGAAAATAATTTTATTTGATTTAGACGGAACTTTAATTGATTCAACCGAGGCTATTTTGGAGAGTTTTGACATTTCGTTTAAAACATTTAATAAAAAAACTCCTTGTGAAAAAGAGATTAAAAAATTAATAGGACTTCCTCTTGATATTATGTTTGAAAATCTTGGTGTTTCAAGAGATGAAGTTTGGGATTTTGTAGATGCATATAAAAAACATTATAGAAAAATATCAACCAAAAAGACCAAATTATTGCCAAACGCAAAAGAAGCTGTTATTAAAGCAAAAAAATTTGCAAGGCTTGGAATTGTAACTACAAAAACCGCAAGATATTCAAAAGAGTTAATGGAGCATTTTGATTTAATGAAATATTTTGAAATTTTAATAGGCAGAGAAGATGTCAAACAGCCAAAACCGCATCCCGAACCTGTATTAAAAGCCCTTTATTTAATGAAAGCAAATAAAGAAGCCTCTTTTATGGTAGGCGATACCTGTCTTGATATGGTGAGTAGCAAAGAAGCCGGAGTTTTTGGAATAGGGGTTAAGGGAGATTATACTCCTTTTGAAGAGCTTAAAAAGTGTGCCGATATTGTAAAAAAAGATTCTCTTGAAGCTGTTGAATTTATAAAACATTTTTAATTTTTCCAAAAATCTTTTGAAAACAGAATAATTACAGTAAAAAATTCCAATCTTCCTATAATCATAGCAGCCGATAAAACCAGTTTTTGAACAGGTGTAAAAAACGCAAAATTATCAACCGGTCCCACATGCCCAAATCCCGGTCCTATATTCCCGATAGTTGCTATTGAGGCGCTTAGGGAAGTCATCAAATCATATCCGCTTGCAAAAAGATAAAATGTAACTATAAAATTTGTTAAAATAAAAAGAAATATAAATGCCCCTACATGGCTTAGGGTATCCGCTTTAACCGGTTGTTTATCCATTTTTATAGAAAAAACGGCGTTTGGAAAAAGTGTTTTTTTGATTTGATATTTCAGGTTTTTAAACATAACAACAAATCTTATGACTTTAATACCTCCTGCGGTGCTTCCTGCGTTTCCGCCTATTAACATAGCTATAAAAATTAAAGCGATAGCCAAATTTCCCCATGTTGAATAATCAAGTGTGGCAAAACCGGTTGTGGACATCACCGAAGATATAGTAAAAAATGAGTTTGTCATAGAAAAAAAGATATTTGAATTTGAATTGAAATAATGCACAAATCCAAGACTTAGGGATAAAACCATAAAAATAAGCAAGAACCATTTGACTTCTTCGCTTTTATATCCGCTAAAATCACCCTTTAAAAGTTTATAATGAGCTACAAAATTGATGGCTGAAACAGTCATAAAAATAGTAGTTGTCCAAATTATTAAAGGATTGTTAATCCAATAACCCATACTTTCGGTTTTGGTGGAAAAGCCTCCTGTTGATATTGTTGCAAAAGAGTGATTTATGGCATTAAACCAGCTCATCCCCTCTACTTTTAATAAAAGCAAATCAAAAACAGTAAGTAAAATATAAACTTTCCATAAATTTATAGCTGTATGTTTTAGTTTCGGCGTTAGTTTTGTTGCGCCTATTCCTGTGGATTCGGATTTAAACAAAGCAAGTGATGCCGTTGGATTTATAAAAGACAAAACTCCAATACCAAGAACAATTATTCCCATACCTCCTAGCCAGTGCATAGTGCTTCTGAGCATCAAAGCGGCTTTTGGAAGGTCCGAGATATCAGAATAGATTGTGGCGCCTGTTGTCGTAAAACCGCTTATGCTCTCAAAAAAACCGTTTATGAATGATGTGTGGGTTAAAACCATTAAAGCACCGCTCCCCATAACTCCGCCTAATATCCATACAAGATTTACACTTAAAATGGCTTCTTTTATGGTGAGTTTTAAAGAGGTGTTTCTGAGTAAAAAAAGAATAATTAAAAGTCCGGATGTCCATAGTGTCCAATATTCCATAAAAGACTGCTCGTTGTAAATATAGGCCGTAAAAAGCGGAATTAAAAAAATCACCTGAATAACAATTCCTATTAAAGCAAGGAATCTGATGATTTTGGTTATAGATTTTCTATCCATAATCTGTTCCCTGAAGTATTGAAATAAAGCAAAGTATCACCTTCTTGAGTTTGAAATTCGTTTTTAATTTCTATTAATTGATTGTTTCTTATGATTATAAATTTTGCATTTTCTTTTGGGAGTTTGATTGTTTTTGTAAAATAAATTTTTTTTATAAAAAGTTTGCCCTCAAATCCCATAAAAAACTGCTCGTAAATAATATCTTTTGAATCTATTGTTTCTAATATTTTAAATATAGTGTTTATTTTCGGTCCTCTTACAACAGGCAGATGCAAAGAGTGCATAATAGAGTGATACGACGGATTGTTATTTATGCAGACTGTTTTTTTGATGCCGTATTTTTTGGCTATTAAAGATTTCATTATATTGTTTTCATCAAATCTTGTTGCGGCAATAGAGATATCGTTTGTATTTAAATTTTCACTTCTAAAAAGATTTTCATCTTCAAAAGAAGAGTTTATAACCATAACTTCTTCTTGTAATGTTTTTGCCGCTTTATGGGCTTTTGTGGTGTCTTTTTCTATTATTTTTATATTTAAATTATATTTGTTTAATTTTTTGGCTATTTCTACAGCCAAAGGGTCAGCTCCGAATATCAATATGTTTTCTATAGTTTCTTTGCAAGAAGGAGCTAAAATTTTTAGAATTTCTTTTTTTTCTTTAGGGCATATCAGATAAACCAAATCGCCTTTTAAAATTTTGTTTTCGTCAAATATGATTTTTTCATCTCTTATAACGGCAATTATTTTGAGATAATCTTCATTTAGTGTTTCAGTTTCAATGTCTATTTCACTTTCAATACTTAAAAGAAACATATTTGTTGAGATTATCTCTTTTACATTGTTTGCCTGAGGAAAAAAAAGAAGTTTTTCTATATGTGAAGCCGTAATTGTGTATGAATATATCATATTTTTTATATCGGCTTTTGTATTTATGGATGAAAGGGAATAAGAAGTGTTTTTTATTCTTGCGATTTTTTCTTTTATATTTGTAAAATCATCAACTAAAAATGAAGAAATTATATTTGTTTCATCATCATTTGTAACAGCCAGATAAAAGTCATAATTTTTATCCAAATCATTATATGTCAGTGTTTCTCTCAAATCTCCTAAAACAGTTAAAACATCAAGTGATTCATTTATGTTGTTCAGAGAATTTGAATTACTGTCAATTACGGTTATATTATGCTGTTTTGAGAGGATTTTTGCCAGATTATATCCGACTTTGCCTCCGCCTCCTATTAAAATATCCATAATAACTCCTTTTAAAAAGTAATTATACATTATTATTACAAAAAGTAACATTAAAAAAAAATTAACTTTTAAATCAATAAAAGACTTAAAAAAAGATATTTTTTATGCTATATTAATAATACTTTAAGCTGTTTTTAGTTAAAATACGAAAAAAAGGATTAATATGTTACAAATAAGATGGCATTCAAGAGCAGGTCAGGGAGCTGTAACAGGTGCAAAAGCATTAGCGGATGTAATGGCAAGAACAGGGAAATTTGTTCAGGCATATTCGGTTTACGGAGCTGAAAAAAGAGGTGCTCCTATGAGTGCTTATGATAAAATAGACGACAAGCCTATTTTAGACCATTCAAAATGGATGATTCCAAATTATGTTTTGGTTATAGACCCTTCACTTGTTTTTCAAGAAGAAATAGTTGATAATACGACTGAAGATACTGTTTTTATAGTGACAAGTCATATGGATAAAGATGATTTATTAAGTATGGCAAAACATCTGGAGGGGAGAAAAGTTTTCGTTGTAGATGCCATTAAAATTTCTCAAGAAGAAATCGGCAGAGCAATTCCAAATACACCGATGCTCGGGGCATTTATAAAAGTTTCGGAAGTTATTCCGTTTGAAGACTTTTTAGTATCTATTGAAGATATTTTATCTAAATTTCCGCAAAAAATTATTGACGGTAACCTAAGAGCTATTAAAAGAGCATATGAAGAAGTAAAATAAGGAGAAATTATGGCAACACCTAAAGAAATGATGACAACTTGGGATAAAATTCAATTTGGAGCGGTTTTACCTTCATTTGAAGACCCGGCAAATAAAGTCAGAAGTAAATTTAACTCATATAACTACAAAGTTGCGGACTGGAGAGTTGAAAAACCTGTATTCAATAGAAACCTTTGTATAGACTGTGATTTTTGTTGGGTATTTTGTCCGGATAGCTGTTTTGAAGTAGAAGAAGTTGTAAATAAAAGAGGTAAAAAACAGGCAAAAATCGTTGGAATTAATTATGATTTGTGTAAAGGTTGCGGAGTTTGTGTGGAAGTATGTCCTACTCCTATTAAATCATTACTAATGTTTTCCGAATTTGTTGAAAATGACGAAGCGTTAAAACAATGGCCTAAAAAAGAAGATAAAAAGGATTAATATGGCAACAAAATATGAATTAAAATCAAAAGAAATTTGGGATGGAAATACAGCGGCAAGTCACGCCCTAAGACAGGCTCAAGTTGATGTTGTTGCGGCTTATCCTATTACACCTTCAACTCCTATTGTGCAAAATTATGCAAGTTTTTTAGCTGATGGGTATGTAGATGGTGAATTTGTAATGGTTGAAAGTGAACATTCAGCTATGAGTGCTTGTGTCGGAGCCGCTTCGGCTGGTGGTAGAGTTGCGACTGCAACATCAAGTCAGGGTTATGCTTTAATGGTAGAAGTTTTATATCAAGCAAGCGGTATGAGACTTCCAATCGTTATGACTGTTGTAAACAGAGCTTTAGCATCTCCGCTTAATATTCACGGAGACCACGGAGATTTATATCTAGGTAGAGATGCCGGTTGGATTCATTTAATGGCGAATAATCCTCAAGAAGCATACGATATGACTTTATGTGCGTTTAAAGTGGCTGAAAATAAAAGCGTTAGACTTCCTGTGACAACTAATCAAGACGGATTTTTAGTTTCTCATACAGCTCAGGTTGTAGAACCTCTTGATGATGATACGGCTTATAAATTTATCGGTGATTACACTCCAATGAATCCAATGCTTGATACTTCAAACCCTGCAACTTACGGAGCACAAACAGAAGAAGAATGGCATTTTGAATTTAAAGCAAGCCAACATAAGGCATTAATAGATAGTGCAAAAGTAATAGAAGAGGTATTTAATGAATTTGAAAAACTTACAGGAAGAAAATATAATCTTGTAGAAAGTTATAAACTTGAAGACGCTGAAATTGCTCTTGCAGTAATGGGAAGTGCTTATGAAACTGCAATGGTGGCAGTAGATAAAGCTAGAGTTGAAGGTATTAAAGTAGGTCTTGTTATGCCAAGAAGTTTTAGACCGTTCCCTTATAATGAAATTGCTAGTAAACTTAAAAATGTAAAAGCAATTGCTGCACTTGACAGAAGCTGTCCTATGGGAGCAATGGGTGCGCTTTATAATGAGATTTCAGGAGCGCTTAGTGCAAACGGACAAGCGGCAATTATGACAAATTATATTTACGGACTTGGTGGAAGAGATACTACTGCCGAACATATTTTAGAAGTTATTAAAGAAACAAACGAAAACGCAAAAGCTGGAAAAAGAGTAACTGACTTACAAGGTTTTATTAACCTTAGAGGTCCTAAGTTATCATTCAATTAAGGAGTTTAAATGAAAAATATTACAACATTAAAAGAATTTGCTTGTACTCCTGACAGATTTAACGGAGGGCACAGATTATGTCCCGGATGTGCGCATGGTATGATTGTTAGAGAAGTGGTAAATGCAACTGATGATGATTTGGTAATCTCAACTGCAACAGGATGTCTTGAAGTCTGCACGGCTATTTATCCTTATACATCTTGGGATGTCAGCTGGCTTCATATCGGATTTGAAAATGCGGCTGCTGGTATAAGTGGAGCTGAAGCTATGTATAAAGCTCTTAGCAAAAAAAACAAATCTTATAATCCTGATAAAAATGTTAAATTTGTAGCATTTGGTGGAGACGGTGGAACATATGATATCGGTTTTCAATCTTTAAGCGGAGCAACTGAAAGAGGTCACGACTTTTTATATGTATGTCTTGATAATGAAGGGTATATGAATACAGGGGCTCAAAGAAGTTCATCTACTCCAATAGGCGCTCATACAACTACATCTCCTAGAGGTAAATTGAGTTACGGTGAAAAAAACAGAAAAAAAGACCTTACAATGATTATGGCAGCTCACGGATGTCCTTATGTTGCAACTGCAACTCCCGGAAGTAAACACTGGAAAGATATGGCTCAAAAAGCTGCAAAAGCTATTAGCACTGTAGGTCCTACATTTATTAATGCTCTTAGCCCTTGCACAACTGAGTGGAAATTTAAACCGGAAGACACAGTTGAAATTTCTGATTTAGCTGTTGAAACTTGTATGTTCCCTCTTTTTGAAATAGAAGACGGGCATAAACTTACAGTTAATTATAAACCGAAAAATAAACTGCCTGTTGAAGAGTATCTAAGCAAACAAGGAAGATTTTCTCATTTGTTTAAACCTGAAAACAGATGGGTTATTGAAGAAATTCAAAAAGAAGTTGACAGATATTGGGAATATTTACTTAGAAGAGAAGAAGCAGGGGTTTAATCCCTTGTTTTTATTTTTAGTATAATAGTGTTTGACCCTTATTTTAATTATTTGAGATAGAAAAAATATGAAAAAGAAAATTTTTAAATTAAATCCATTTTTTCTTTTTGAGCCAGATATAAATACCTCCTGCAATAGCAATATTTAATATCCAAACAAATAAATATCCGTATTTCCATTCAAGTTCTGGCATATATTTAAAATTCATCCCGTAATTTCCAACTACGAATGTTAAAGGCAAAAATATAAGTGAAATTGCTGCTAGGCGTTGCATTGCTTTATTCATTTTTGTAGATAAAATACCCATATGAAGGTTGAGTAAATAACCGGTTCTGTCAAGTAGGGTTCTTGATTCATTTACAAGATATTTCAAATGCTCGTTTATATCTATAAATTCAAATTTTAGTTTTTCTTTTTCTTTTTTGTCAAATCTGTTATAGGCTCTATTGATAACATCTTTTTCCTGAATAGAAACTTTTGTGATTCTGTTTAGAGTTCGTCTGGCATAATAGATATCTTTTTGAAGTTCGTCTTCTTCTATGTTTTCGTGAAAAATAGAGTCTTCTAAATCTTCTAACGCTTCATCTATAACATCCATTATTAAAATAGTATTGTCTATTAAAATATCGGAAATTATATATGTTACATAATTAAAGTCCTGATTCTTATATTTTTTTTGAAATTTTTTAGCAAGCTCGGTTACGATTTCTTTTTCTTCCGCTAAAACAAAAAATTTATATTTTGTGATGATAATTACAACATTACTGTCATCATATAAAAGATTTTCTTCTTCATCAAAACGGATATATTTTAAAATAAGCAGTTTAAACTGCTCTGTTTCTTCATATGTCAAAGACTGGTCTTCGCTTTGAATATCTTCTATAAAACTTTCGTGAAAACCGTGTGTTTTTAACCAAGAGAGAATCTTTTCGTTATTAACCGTTGAAAAAATTATCTCTTTTTCTTTATCAATTATTTTGAGGTTTTCTTGTTTTTGGAGTTCATCGGTAAAGATAAACATATTCCACCTCCCGCTGAGGCTACAGGGGCTATAAAATTTTGCAATCAAATGATTATAGCCTCTACAGCCTTTTTGAAATTATATCAATAAAAAAGAAAAAAAGAGTTAAATTCCTAAAACTTTTACCTGAGTTTTATCCACATCGCAGATATTAGGAATATTTTCAGGATTTAATTTCAATTCTTCATTATCCATAATAACTATTTCACTCTCTAAAATATATTTAGCAACTTTTTTTGCCCCATCAAGAGAATGCATATAACAGCTTCCGCACTGATAAATATTAGCTTCAGGGATATGATTTGTATCAAGAATATTTTGCATAGAAGCTCTCCAAGCTTTAATTACTTCTTTATCATCAGGAGTTCCTATAATACTCATATAAAATCCGGTTCTGCAACCCATTGGTGAAATATCAATAATGTCAAATTCAGGTAAATTGTCTCTCATAAATCCTGCAAACAGATGCTCTAAGGTATGCATCGCCTTTTCGTCTATTATCTCTTTATTTGGTTTTGCAAATCTGACATCATAAACCGTAATAATATCCCCTTTTGGAGTGTTTACATGTTTTGCAATTCTAAGTCCGGGGGATGGCATTTTGACATGGTCAACTAAAAAACTATCAAGCATTGGCATTTTTAATCCTTTTTTTTGCAATTATAACTTATTTTTGATAGAATTTCATTTCTAGTTCTCACCTCTTCATTCCTTGGTAGGGTTGCACTAAAAGTGTTAAGGGAGAGGGAGGCTAAACCCAAACCAAAATAAAAATAATTCAAGGAGAAAATTATGGCATGTAATGTTACAATGAAAGATTTATTAGAGTGTGGTGTTCATTTCGGACATCAAAGAAGAAGATGGAATCCGAAAATGAAAAAATATATTTTCGGTGTTAGAAAAAATATCTATATTATAGATTTACAAAAAACATTAAGATATTTCAAATATACTTATAATATTGTAAGAGATGCTGCTGCTGAAGGAAAAACAGTTCTTTTTGTAGGAACTAAAAAACAGGCTGTTGATGCTGTTAAAGAACACGCTGAGAGATGTGGAATGCCTTATGTAAATCACAGATGGCTTGGAGGTATGCTTACAAACTTTAAAACCATTCAAAAATCAATCAGAAAACTTGAAATCATTGAAAAAATGCAAGAAAGCGGTCAAGTTAATCTTTTAACTAAAAAAGAAAGATTAATCTTAGAAAGAAGAAGAGCTAAACTTGAGCAAGTTTTAGGCGGAATTAGAAATATGAAAAAAGTTCCTGATATGCTTTTTATTATTGATACTGTAAAAGAAAAAATCGCAGTTGCAGAGGCTAATCATTTAGGTCTTCCTATAGTTGCACCGCTTGATACAAACTGTGACCCGGATGTAGTTGATTATCCGATTCCAGGAAACGACGATGCAATCAGAAGTGTAAATCTTTTCTGTAAAACTATTGCCGATGCAATTATTGAAGGAAAAGAACTTGCAGAAGCTGAAGCTGAAGAAGCACCGGTAACAGAAGAAGAAATGGCCGGAGAAATCAAAGAAATTAAAGAAGAAGCTGCAAACGAAACAAAAAATGAAGAAGAAATAGCAAAAGAAGTGGAAGAAATTAAAACTGAAAAAGAGGAGGCATAATATGGCAAACATTACTGCTGCAATGGTAAAAGATTTAAGAGCCAGCACAGGAGCTGGAATGATGGATTGTAAAAAAGCTCTTGTTGAAGCTGAAGGCAATGAAGAAAAAGCAATTGAAATTTTAAGAAAAAAAGGTCTTGCAAAAGCTGCTCAAAAAGCGGATAGAAATGCTGCTGAAGGAAGAATAAAAATCAATATTACACCGGACTTCAAAAAAGGAAGTATGGTGGAAGTTAACTGTGAAACAGACTTCGTTGCAAAAACAGATGAATTTATTGAATTTACAGATGAAATAGCAACAACAATAAATGCTAACGATATTGCAGATGTTGAAGCGTTAAATAAGACTTCTTTTGGAGAGGGAACATTTGAAGAAGAACTTAAAGCAAAAATTGCAAAAATCGGTGAAAATATTGTTCTTAGAAGAATGGCTACAATTAAAGCTCCTGAAAACGGAATTGTAAACGGATATATCCACGCAGGTGGAAAAGTCGGTGTTTTAGTGGCGGCTGCATGTGATAAAGCTGAAACTTGCGAAGCAATTAAAGATACTTTAAAAGATATTGCAATGCACGCAGCGGCAATGAAACCCGCTTATTTAAATCCTGAAAGCGTTCCTGCTGAAGTTTTGGAAAAAGAAAAAGAAATTGCAACAGCTCAACTTCTAAAAGAAGGAAAACCTGAAAAAGTAATTGAAAAAATTATTCCTGGTAAAATCAAAAGATTTTATCAAGACAACTGCTTAACAGAGCAAGAATTTGTAAAAGCAGAGAAAAAAGAAAGCGTTGCCGAAGCTTTAAACAAAGCGGCAAAAGCGGCTGGTGGAAGTGCTAAACTTGTAGATTTCGTAAGATTTGAAGTCGGAGAAGGTTTAGTTAAGAATGCTTGTAATATGGCAGAAGAAGTAGCGGCGGCTTTAAAATAAGCTACTTCTTTTTTGCTATAATTTTAAAAAAGGCTTTTTGTGCTCGAAGCTAAAAATATAACTCACTCATTTGATTATCTTCTTTTTGAAAATATAAATTTTAAAATTTCTCCAAAAGAAAAAATTGCTATTATTGGAAAAAGCGGTAGTGGAAAATCAACTCTTCTTCATATTTTATCTACATTTTTAAAGCCACAAAACGGAGAAATTTTTTATAATAATAAAAATTTATATTCCCTAAAAGAAAAAGAGCTTATTGAAATAAGAAAAAAAGAGTTCGGAATTGTATTTCAGTTTCATTATCTTTTTAACACTTTTACTGCAAGGGAAAATATTGAAGCAGCTGCAATTTTAAGTGAAAGAGAAATAGACGAAGAGCTTTTAAAAAGACTTGATATTTTTGAGGTTTTAAATCAGAATATTCAGACTTTAAGCGGAGGGCAGCAGCAAAGAGTAAGTATTGCAAGAGTATTAACTAAAAAGCCGAAAATTATTTTTGCCGATGAGCCTACGGGGAATTTGGATAAAGTTAATGCAAATGAAGTTATGCAAATTCTTAGTGAATATTGTGAAGAAAATGATGCCGCTTTAATTACGGTAACTCACGATGCGGAAATAAGCGGATTTTTTGACAGAGTTTACGAGCTTAAAAACAAAAGGCTTGATATTTGGAAATAGCAAAACTGCTTACAGATGTGAATGTAGTGACTTTTTTGCTTTTATTTATAAGATTCGCTTCTTTTTTATCTTTTATACCGTTTTTTAATTTTCCTACAATTCCTATGTCGTTAAAAGCCGCTTTTGCTCTTTGGCTTAGTGTTTTATTTTTTCCAATGACAATGAAAGTTAATTTTGATATAAATATAATAACTCTTTTTCTTGCAATTATAAGCGAAGTTACTCTTGCTTTTTTGGTGGGAAGTGCTTTAAGTATGGTTTTTGATATTTTGCGGTTTGCATCCGAGCAGATAAGTTTCGTTATGGGTTTTACTATGGCAAGTGTTTTTGACCCGAATTTCGGAGTGCAGTCAAATATTGTAGGACAGTTTTTTGTATGGGTTGCAATTTTGATTTTTTTTGCTTTTGGGGGAGACCACCTGGAAATTTGGCTCATTGCTAAAAGCTTACATTCTTTGCCTCTTGGTGCTATTTTTGATGTTCATGCATTTTATCAGTTTTTTGTGGATTATATGTCTAAATATTTTCTTCTTGGATTTTCTTTGGCTTTTCCTGTTTTGGCGGTATCGCTTTTTAGTGATATTGTTTTTGCTATGATTATGAAAACTATGCCGCAGTTTAACCTTCTTGTAGTCGGATTTCCTATAAAAATAGCTATAGCTTTTATGGTTTTAATGGCGATTTTAGGAAGTGTTATGTTTGTTTTTCAAAAAGAGATGATAAATGTTTTTAATGTAATGTTTTCTATTTTGAGCTAAGACGGTAAGCAGAGGCTTTTTGTTTTAATTCATAAAAAAAATCATTAAATTTTGCAATTAAATTTTTATCGGTATGGATTATTATGTATTCGTAATTTTTAAAAAATGCGCTGTATGTATAGTTTGCCGAGCCGGTAATTAGATATTTATTGTCTATTATTGCAATTTTTGCGTGTAGTTTTCCATATCCCTTTTTTTTGTAAGGTTTGCCGTGAAGTAAAAAAATATTTATATTTTTTATTAAAGCCAGGTTTTTAATAACGCTTCTTTTATATTCGGATTCTTCTTTATCTGCTATGATATCTATTTTGATATGGTGTTTTGAAGCTATTTTAAGGGCTTTTGCTATTTTTTTATTTGTAAAAGCATACATTGCAATTTTTATTGATTTGTGTGCGTGGGTAAAAAGATAGCAAACTTCTTTTTGAGCTTTGTAACCCTCTTTTGGAAGGAAATAGATTTCTTTTGAGAATGAAAATATAAACAAAAACACTATTATTAAAACTTTCATTTTTTAAAACTTTCTTTTTTTAATATAATTATAATAAAAAAAGAGGATTTTGCTATGAAAATACTGTTATTAAGCCAAAACGCCACTATACAAAAGCTTTTTTCATTAAGTGCTCAAAAAAGAGGTGATGAAATATTTATGGGAGATACGGATTCTATTGCGGATAATGATTATGAAGCTGTTTTTATTGATAAAGAACTTTTTAATAATGAACTTTTGGAAAATTTAAGAAATTCTTTTAAAAATGCAAAATTTATTCTTATTTTAAACAAAAAAGATGAAAAGATTCCCGGATTTGATAATTTTATTTATAAGCCTTTTTTGCCTACCGATTTAATTGAAATGCTTGATAATTTATTTAATAAAAAAGAAGAAAAAAAAGAAGATGAATTTGATTTGGAAAGTTTTGATGATTTTTCTTTGGATGAAGCGGATGAAGATGAAAATGAAGATTTTTTAATTGATGATGATGAACTTGAAAAAGAGGTGGATGAAAAAGAGGATGAAGACGATTTTCTAATAAGTGAAGATGATTTGGCAGATGAAAAACCTGATGATATCGGTGATTTGCTGGAAGAAGATGATTTGGAAAAAGAGCATTTAGAAGATGAAAGCGAAAAAAAAGAAGATATTGATGATGATATTGAAATAGAAGATTT
>JALVWY010000005.1 GCA_027023105.1 Campylobacterales bacterium
CACCGCCGGTACCAATTTACTTAACAATTTATTTTTTATAAACTTTCCAATGCAAAAAACAAAATCAGAGGTGTTATAACAATACCGAATTTAATATATTCAAAAAAGGTTATTTTAATTTCTTTTTTTCTTAAAACATTAAACCATAAAAGAGTTGCCAACGCTCCAAAAGGCGTAAGTTTAGGACCAATATTTGTGCCAATGATATTTGCATAAACAAGAGCTTGATTTTCAATGCCTTTTAGCGCAATATCCATAATCATAACCGTAGGGAGATTATTTAAAATTCCACTAAGTCCCGCACTTAAAAATCCGACTTCAAGAGCATTTGAATTTTTGATAATTTCGTGTAAATAGCTTGTAATTCCGGCATCTTTAAGCCCGAAAACAACAACATAAAGCCCTATACTAAACCACAAAATCTGCCAGGGCGCTTTTTTTAAAACCCCAAAAGAGACACCCCCCGCAAAATGAGAAATAATTAAAAACAACAAAGCACCTCCGAGAACAAAAACACTAACCGGAATATGATAAAAATCTCCTATTACAAACCCTGTAAATAAAAGAACCAAAAAAAACCAACTGAAATTAAAAAGCTTTTTGTTTTTTATTACACTTTTACACTCTGGGAGTAAATCCAAATCAACTTTTTTTGGAATATTATTTTTAAAATATAAAAATAAAACCGAAATTGAAACAAAAACGGCTGTAACAGAAGGTAAAATCATATTTTTAAAATATTCAATAAATCCAATATGAAGAAAATCCGCCGTAATAATATTCGGAAGATTGGAAAATACAAAAAGAAAAGAACCCGTATTTGCCATAAATCCACCGGCTAATACAAAAGCAAAAAGAGTTTTTTTATTTAGTTTTAATATCTGCATTTTAGAAATCAAAATAGGAGTGAGAATTAAAACGGCACTGTCACTTGAAAAAAGAGCTGAAATAACGGCTCCAAGCAACATAGAATAAACAAACATTAAAATTCCATTGCCTTTTGAAAATTTGGCTATTTTTACAGCCGCCCAGTCAAAAAAACCAATTTCTTCCAAAACAAGTGAAAGAATAATAATTCCTATAAAAGTTAAAGTCGCATCCCAGACAATATCAATGACTTTTATCACATCTTCTAAACTCACAACATTTAAAAAAAGGGCTATAACCGCCATAAATACGGCATTATAACCCATATATTCAGGCTTAATAAAAATTAAAATAAGAGTTATAAAAAGTAAAATTAAAGCTAACTCCATTTAATTAAAAATCATATCCTATCCCGGCATAAACTTGAGAAACTTTTAAATTTATATCCGTATTTAATGCTAAAGAATTTATTTTTACATTATTGACTTTCCAATAATCGTATCTATATCCTAAAGTTGCGAAAACATTTGGAGAAAGATTCATAAACCAAATTTTTGTATGAGTTTTCGCCTGAAATTTAACTCCTGCATTAAAAGTCATATAATTTCCGCTGCTTGATGAATCAAGATTTAAAGCCGAATTTTTAACTCTTGCTGTCTGAAATGCATAAGCACCGCTTGCATAAAAACTTATTATTTTATTTATAGCCTTTGAAGCTTTTAAATCCAGACCTATTTTATAGGTATAAAATTTTGTTTTTGATTTTTTTAAATAATCATATTTTTTAGAATTATTAGATGAATTTGAAGATGTTTTTATATATGGAAAACTAGCTCCTATTAACAATCCTCCTCCAAAATATGTATCTTTGTCATCACTGTTTATAAAATCTCTTCCTAAAACAACATTTAAATCCACACCTCTTAATTTATTATAAATAAGTAATGCACTCTTAGCACTGTTTGTAGTAGTATTTACAGTATTTGTAGAATTGTTAGGAATCCCAACTTTACTTAATAATAAATTTGAGTAATTAGAAGAAGTAGTTAATGTTTTTGATTTAAAAAATGAAAGTTTATAAGAATAAAAAAAGTTACTTGAAAAAATATTTTTATGCTCTGCAACTAAAGATATAGAAGTAATATTTTCATTTTTTGAAGAATTGAGTCCCAAAAAAGAAGCATCCATATTAAAGCTTCCTTTTCCAAACTCTATTTCACCTGCAAATAAAGAAGCTGCTACACAACTTGCCAATAAAAATTTTTTCATTTGATTCCTTTTTATTTTTATGGAATTGTAATTATACCGCCTTGACATTGTTTAACACCAAGAAGCGGTTTTGCATTGTTCATTAGCTGATAAAGTCCTTCTTTTACAGGATTTCCTTTTAAATTAACTCTGATTTCTTCAATATACCCCTTATGACATATAAGTTGAAATTTTCTCACATTTTGTCCGCCGAATGTTCCTGCAAATAAAAATCTAAGTCTTGCAAGTGACAAATATTGACCCATATGAGAATGCAAATATACGACAAAATTTGTTTCATTAAATTGTTGTGCTAATTTTACGGCAGTTATAAAATATGTTTCACTGTCTGTTCCAAAACATTTGCCGTGTTTTTCCCATTCGTGTTTTGCAAGTCCATAAGCGGCTCCCGGCATATATTTAACCAAAGTCTGTTTTAGAAGTTTTGAAAGCTTAAATTTATATTTTGAATGGCAATATTTTTTATTTTTTGGCCAAAGTCCGTGAATCGTAAAATTTTCAAGCGAATAAATACTTCTTCTTTGACATTCCTTCTTTGCAGGATGAAATTTACAATATGTATTCTCCCAGCTTAATGCCAAAATATTATCTGTTGATACGGCAAAAAGCATTGATGAAAGCAGTAAAAAGGCGGCTAACAATTTTTTCATAATTTTTCCTTAATTAAATTTATTTTTTCAGCACTGTCTCTTATTTTGTATTCTATACCTTCTATTCCAAAAGCTCTATCCACCACAAAAACATCATATTTTTTAATTAAATACTCAATTTCCCTTGTTTGATTATAATCTACACAAAAATCATACTCAAACACAAAAGAAAAATCAAGTAAAGCGGCTTTTTTAATTGCTAAATTCAATACATCGCTATATGCTTTTACAAGTCCTCCGACTCCTAGTAAAATTCCACCGAAATATCTAACGGTAATAACACCTACATTTATTAAATCTTCACCTTGTAAAACCTTTAATGTAGGTCTTCCGCTGCTGCCTCTTGGCTCCCCGTCATCAGACGAACCTTCAACGATTTGGTTTTGATTGTTTAAGTATCTAAAAGCCGTTACAAAATGATTCGCTTTTGGATGAATAATTTTTAATTCGTTAAGTAGATTTTCGTAATTTTCAAAGGGAGTCAAAAAAGAGATAAATTTTGATTTTTTAACTTCTAAAAAAGAAGAAAAAGTTTGATTAACAGTTTTCATTAATCAAACAGTTTATTAATACTTTCGTTATAAACAATTCTTCTGATAACTTCTGCAAAAAGTTTTCCTGTTTTTAAAACTTTTATTTTTTTACAATTTTTTCTAAAAGGAACAGTATCGGAAATTACAAGCTCATCTAAAACCGAATCCTTGATTCTATCAATGGCAGGACCGCTTAAAACCCCGTGCGTTGCATAAGCCATTACAGAAGTCGCCCCTTTTTCTTTTAAAGCTGCAGCCGCTTTTACCATAGTTCCTGCCGTATCAACCATATCATCAATTAAGATAACATCTTTTCCTTTTACATCGCCTATAATATTCATAACTTCACTGACATTTGCTTTTTCTCTTCTTTTATCAACAATAACCATATCAAGACCAAGTTTGCTAGCAAAATATCTAGCCCTTGCAACCCCTCCGATGTCAGGAGATGCAATAATAGGATTTTTAAGTCTCTTTGCTTTTAAATAATCAAAAAACAAAACACTTCCATAAAGATTATCAACCGGAATATCAAAAAATCCCTGAATTTGTCCGGCGTGTAAATCAATAGTAACAACTCTGTCAATCCCGGCTTTTTGCATCATATTTGCCACTAATTTCGCACTAATCGGAACTCTTGGAGCTGCTTTTCTGTCTTGTCTTGCATAACCGAAATACGGGACAATCGCCGTAATACTTTTTGCACTTGCTCTTTTCATAGCATCCGTAATAACCAGTAATTCCATTAAGTTATCATTTGCAGGAGCACAAGTCGGTTGAATAATAAAACAGTCCGTTCCTCTTACACTTTCGCCTATTTGAACACTGATTTCACCGTCACTAAATCTGTTTACATTAATTTTGCTTAAAGGTCTGTCTAAAAAATTGGCTATATTTTTTGCCACTTCCGGATTTGCAGTTCCGCTGAAAAGTTTAAATTTCATAATATCACTCCTTTTAAAATCTTACGAAATTATAACAACTTAATTTTTAATTTTAATACCTTCATCAGAAATTTCTATTTTATTTTCTTCTTTTAATCTATTCACAGCCGCTTTAAAAGCTTTTTTGCTGATTCCAAACTCTTTTTTAATATCTTCAGGAGAGGATTTTGATGTTAAAGGAATTTCTTTTTTTTCTTTTATCTTTTCTAAGACCTTTTTTAATCCCTCTTCTTTTGCTTTTCCAATAGGATTAAGACTCAAATCAAGTTTTCCGTCATCTCTTATATTTTTTACAAAAGCTCTTTTTTTATCCCCTGTTTTTATATCTTCAAAAATTTCATTACTAAAAAGCATACCTTCATATCTATTATCAGCAATAACTTTAAAGCCTAAGGGAGTTTTTGCTATTACCAAAATTTCCACCTCATCATTTATATTTAAATTTTTCGGTTTTTGTAAATTCCTGCCAATTTTCGCATCTAAAAAGAGTCTGTCTGTTTTTTCGTCATATTTAACAATTCCAATAACCCTGTCGCCTTTTTTTAGCTTTCCTTTTTGAGCAGAAAAAGGCAAAAAAAGATTTTTTTCAAGTCCCCAATCAACAAAAGCCCCGAATTTTGCCGTATCAATCACCTCAAAAATTCCAAACTCCCCTAAGGTTGCAAAAGGTCTGTTTGTAGTAGCTATATATCTGTCTTCACTGTCAGCATAGACAAAAACTTCTAAAACATCCCCTATTTTTACATCATTATTTAAATATTTTTTAGGAAGTAAAACCGTGTCATTTTCTTCTAAGCTCCCTAAATATACTCCAAAATCAACTATTTTTTTTACTTCTAATTTGTTTACTTCACCTAATTTTATAAATTCTTCTATCATTTTTTTGCTCCTCTTATCCA
>JALVWY010000006.1 GCA_027023105.1 Campylobacterales bacterium
CATATTTTTCTCCTTTTTTTGTTAATTTTAATATAAAAAAAGAGAAAAAAAAGAAAAAAAGTGATTAAATTTTATACAGTTTGTTATTGAAGTTTGATTTTATTGATTAAAATTTCAGCAGTTTTTAGTGCTTCTTTTGAATTTTTGTCACTTACAAGTAAAACACCCATTCTTCTACCTTTATGAGCTTCTGGCTTTCCAAAAACAACAAATCTTGAATTTTTGCTAAATACGCTTTCATCTATTTCAAAAGTAGGATTAAAAGTTTCTCTATTAGCTTTAAATGCCGCGCTAGCACCAGGTGTAACGAATTCAAATCCAAGAGGCAAGTTTAAAACGGCTCTTATATGAAGTGCAAATTCACTCTGAGATTGTGTAATTAGCGTTACAAGTCCTGTGTCGTGAGGTCTTGGACTGATTTCGCTAAAATAAACCTCATCTCCTTTTACAAACAGCTCAACTCCAAATATTCCTCTGCCTCCTAATCCTTCAACAATTTTTCTGGCAATTTCTTTTGCTTTTTTTAGAGCAGTTTCGCTCATATCCATCTCTTGCCAAGAGAAAATATAATCTCCACCGCTTTGGATATGTCCGATTGGAGGACAAAATACTATTTCTTTATCATTTTTTGCAGTAAGCAAAGTTATTTCATAATCAAAATTTATAAATTCTTCTACTATTAATTCATCAGCACTTCCCCTAGCGTCACTTTTTGCAAATTCCCACGCTGTTATTACTTCCTCAGGCGCTTTTACAATACTTTGTCCGTGACCTGATGAACTCATAACAGGTTTTACAACAGCCGGATAACCTATCTCTTCGCAAGCTGCTTTTAAATCTTCATATGCAGATACAAATTTATATTTACTGGTTTTTAGTCCAAGCTCTTCGGCAGCAAAAACTCTTATGTTTTTTCTATTCATTGTTTTATTAACAGCCTCGGCGTTTGGAATTATATGAATTCCCTCACTCTCCGCTTCAAAAAGGGCTTGAATATTTATAGCCTCTATTTCAGGCAATACAAAATCGGGTTTTTCTCTTCTAATTACATCTAAAACCTGTGCTTTATCTTTCATATCTATTACATAAGATTTTTGTGCCACTAAACTAGCCGGTGCATTGGTATATCTGTCAACAGCAATAACTTCACATCCAAGGCGGGTTGCTTCTATTGCAACTTCTTTTCCAAGCTCTCCGCTTCCTAAAAGCATTATTTTTATAGAATCTGATTTTAGAGGTGTTTTAAGTATCATTTCTTCTCCTTAAATTTGATATATATCAAGAAAATATTATTTGTTTAGTGATATTATATCATTAAAAAAGGTTTTGTATGAGACTTAATGAGTTAAGTATTAATGATAAAGCTGTTATTAAAAAAATTCACGCAAAAGAACCTTTGAAAAGTAAGCTTCTTTCAATGGGGTTTGCAAGAGGGGAAAAATTAAAGGTTTTAAAACATACTTTAGTAAAAAATACATTTGATATTGATATAAACGGAGTAAATGTAGCTTTAAGAAATGAAGAAGCAAGAGAAATAGAAGTAGAAAAAATTTAAAGGAAGTTTATGAAAGAGATTAAAATTGCACTTGTCGGTCAGCCGAATGTCGGCAAAAGCCATTTAATAAATTCAATCTCCGGAGCAACCTTACATGTTGGAAATTTCAGCGGTGTGACGGTTGATAAAAAAGAAGTGGAATTTGAGAGAAACGGATATAAACTTAAATTAATTGATTTACCCGGGACTTATTCATTTCATCCTTATACCCCCGAAGAGAAAGTTACAAAAGATTTTTTACTAAACGCGGAGTATGATTTGATTTTAAATGTCGTGGATTCAAACCAGCTTCAAAAAAATCTTATATTTTCTTTTCAGGTGTCGGATTTGAATAAACCTATGGTAATTGCCTTTAATATGTATGATGAATTTTCCCGTCAGGGAGGAGAAATTGATAATGATAAATTTTTTAAATTAACAAATATTAGAGCCGAAAATGTTTCCGCGAAAGAAAATTTCGGACTTGAAGAATTGTTTGAAAAAGTAATTAAAACTTATCAAGAAAAAAATACTCCAAGAATTTACTACGCAGAGACAATAGAAGAAGAAATTGCAAATGTTAAAGAAAAAATAAAAGAAATTAATTTTGATAAAAGATTTATAGCCATCAGGCTTCTTGAAGATGACGAGGATATTTATAAAATCATTCACGAAAAGCCCTGGTATGTGGAGCTTGTCCCTCAGCTTAAATCAAGTAAGGAAAGAATTAGAATTGAATTTGACAGTGATGATGTAAAAGAGATATTTTTTGAAGAGAGATTGGCATTAGCTAAAGGGATTATTTCTCAGATAGCAAAAAAAGCCAGAAAAGAAAAATTCAGTGAAAAAATAGATAAAGTTTTAATTCATCCGATTCTTGGACTTCCTATATTTTTATTTGTAATGTGGGTTATTTTTCAATCCACTTTTAGCCTTGGTGCAATTCCTATGGATTATATTAGCTCGGGATTCGGGGCGTTTGGAAATTTTGTAGGGGGATTGTTGCCTAACGGGCTTATAAAAGAAGCGGTGGTAAACGGAATTATTCCGGCTGTAGGCGCTGTTGTTATGTTTTTGCCAAATATCTTGATTTTGTTTTTGGGCATAAATCTTTTAGAACAGACAGGTTATATGGCAAGGGCTGCTTATGTAATGGATGGAGTGCTTAAAAAATTCGGACTTCAAGGAAGAGCGTTTATTCCGCTTGTTAGCGGATTTGGATGTAGTGTGCCGGCATATATGGCTGCAAGAACTCTTAAAAACCCAAAAGACAGACTTATAACAATGCTTGTAATCGGGTTTATGAGCTGTGGGGCAAGACTTCCTATTTATGTTTTATTGGTAAGTGCGTTTTTTGCTCCTTCTATTCAAGGTGATGTAATGTTTGCAATTTATTTAGGAGGGGCGTTAACGGGGCTTATTGTGGCTAAAATTTTAAGGGTTGTTTTGTTTAAAGGAGAACCGGAACCATTTGTAATGGAACTTCCGAAATACCGATTTCCTAAAATGAAGGCTATTTTATTTGATTTGTGGGTTAAAACGAAAATGTATATCCAAAAAGCAGGAACCTTTATTGCGTTTGCCGCTCTTGGAGTTTGGTTTTTAAGTTCATTTCCAAGAGTTGATATAGTAAAAGAGTATTCTTTCAAAATAGAACATATTCAAAATGCAGATAAAAAAGCAGCACTTAAAGAAGAAATGAATGAAAAAATTTTAGAAAACTCTTATATTGCCCATATTGGAAAAGCAATGGCACCTCTTACTAAACCGCTTGATTTAGGATGGAAAGAAGATGTCGCCTTGCTTGCGGGACTTGCGGCAAAAGAGACTGTTGTTTCTACAATGGCGGTGTTGTATGGAGTCGGTAATATAGGGGATACAAGCAAAGGTTTGATAGAAAAAATAAGAAATTCCATTCCTTTTACTGCAGCTGTTGCGATGATTATAATTGTAATGTTTTACTCTCCTTGTGTTGCGGCTATGAGCACATTTTATGCCGAAGTGCCGCAAATGCTTTGGAGAACTTTTTATACAATTTATCCGAATGTTTTTGCATATATTGCGGCATTTATGGCAGTTGGTTTAATTAAGATTTTTTCCTGAGTTTTTTTTAAATTATTTTTATTTTTAAGCTCATTTAGATATCATTTCAATAGAATTTTTTTAAAGGAGAATTATGTATCCGGGGATTACAGTTATTAAAAGAAACGGAAGAAGGGAGCATCTTGATATTTCTAAAATCAGAAAATATACAATGGCTGCTTGTGAGGGACTTAACGATGTTGATTATAATGAGCTTGAGCTTGATGCAAAGCTTCAGTTTCGTGATGGAATAACAACAGAAGAGATTCAAGAAACGCTTATAAAAACGGCGGTTGATAAAATTGACATAGACAGACCTAATTGGAATTTTGTTGCTGCAAGACTGTTTTTATATGATTTGTATCACAGGGTTACAGGGTTTACAGGTTATAATCATTTAAAAGATTATTTCAAAAAAGGAGAAGATGCCGGAAGAATTTTACCGGGTCTTAAAGAAAAATTTGATTTAGATGATTTGAATGAATATATTGATGAAAAAAGAGATTTACAATTTACTTATCTTGGAATTAAAACACTTTATGACAGATATATTATTAAAAATAAAAAAGATGAGCCAATAGAACTTCCTCAACAGCTTTTTATGGGTGTTGCTATGTTTTTGGCTCAAAATGAGACAAATTCGGAATCTATTCCGGATGAAGAAAAAGAAAAAATAGATTTGAATGACCCTAAGGCTATTAGAGGACATTGGGCAAAAAAATTTTATGATGTAATTTCTAAATTTGAAGTAATGGTGGCAACTCCGACTTTATCTAATGCCAGGACAACGAGACATCAGCTTAGTTCTTGCTATGTCGGCTCAATGAACGATAATATCGAAGGTATTTTTGATGATTATAAAGAGATGGCGCTTTTAAGTAAATTCGGTGGTGGAATCGGATGGGATGTAACTAAAATAAGGGCTCTTGGTAGTTTTATAGACAATCATAAAAATGCAGCCGGAGGAGTTGTCCCGTGGCTTAAAATTGCAAATGATGTGGCTATTGCGGTAGATCAGCTTGGAACCAGAAAAGGGGCGATAGCCGTATATCTTGAGCCTTGGCATATGGATATTTTGGATTTTCTTGATTTAAAGAAAAATTCCGGGGAAGAAAGAAGAAGGGCACACGATTTATTCCCGGCTCTTTGGATTAATGATTTATTTATGAAAAGAGCCCAAAACGATGAATTATGGACACTTTTTGACCCTTATGATGTGAAGGATTTAACTAATCTTTACGGTGAAGAGTTTGAAAAAAGATATATTGAATACGAAAATGACGATTCTATCCTAAAAAGAAGAATAAAAGCAAAAGAGTTATGGAAAAAAATACTTCTTGAATATTATGAAACAGGGAATCCTTTTTTATGTTTTAAAGATAATGCAAATAAAAGAAATCAAAATTCTCACAGCGGAATTATAAGAAGTTCTAACCTCTGCACGGAGATTTTTCAAAATACCGAGCCGAATCACTATAAAGTAAAAGTGACTTTTGAAGATGAAAGTGTTTTGTTTTTTGAAGAAAATGAAGAAGTTGAGGTAAAAAGCGGAGGTGTTAAGGTAATTAAAAAAGCCAAAAAAATAACTTCACTTGATGCTATTGAAGAAAAACAGGTATATATTACAGAAAAAGTGGCAGTTAGCGGTAAAACGGCTGTTTGTAACTTAGCAAGTGTAAATCTTAGCAAAGTAAACACCCCGGAAAAAATAAAAGCGGTAATTCCCGTTGCTATTAGGATGCTTGATAATGTAATTGATTTAAATTTTTATCCGGTTAGAAAAACAAAAGATACAAACCTTAAAAACAGAGCCATAGGACTTGGTGCTATGGGTGAAGCTCAGATGCTAGCGGAAAGACAGATATTTTGGGGAAGTGAAGAGCATTTAAAACTTATTGATGAAATATTTGAAGGTATTTCTTTTACTGCTATTAGCACAAGCTGTGATTTGGCAAAAGAGAAAGGAATTTATCCTGAGTTTAAAGGTAGCAGATGGGAAAAAGGAATACTCCCTATTGATACAGCAAACGAGAATGCAAAAAAACTGGTTGTTAGAGATTTGTTTAGTGCAACTCAGTATGACTGGGAGGCTTTAAGAAAAAAAGTAAAAGAGGGTATTAGAAACGGTTATTTAATGGCAATAGCGCCTACCAGTTCTATTTCCATCCTTACCGGAACCACTCAGACGATAGAGCCTGTCTATAAAAGAAAATGGTATGAAGAAAATTTAAGCGGACTTATTCCTGTGGTAGTGCCAAATCTCAGTGCCGAGACATATATGTTTTATACACCTGCTTACGAACTTGAGCAGACTGTTTTGGTAAAAGCAGCTGCCATAAGACAAAAATGGGTAGATCAGGGGCAAAGTCTTAATATTTTTATTACAACAGATAAAGCCAGCGGAAGATATTTAAATGAAATTTATACTCTTGGCTGGAAACTTGGAATAAAATCGTTTTATTATCTAAGAAGCCAGTCACCTGAGGTTAAAGAAGAAGTTATGGATAGAAGTATTGAATGTTTCGGATGTCAGTAAAGGAGATCAAATGCAAATAAAAAAACTTTTTAATTATAACTGCCCTATGCACAAGGGCTCAACCACATCAATAATAAACGGTTGTAGTGAAGGAATTATTAATCTAAATAAGTTAAGTTATCCATGGGCTTATAATCTGTGGGAAATGATGCTTGCAAATACATGGTTTCCAAGAGAAGTGGACTTAACGGAAGATGCAAGACAGTATAGACAATTACTTCCGGCAGAAAAAAGAATGTATGACAGAGCCTTAGCACAGCTTATATTTATGGATTCAATTCAGACAAACAATACCCCGGACCATGTAAATCCGTGGATTACGGCACCGGAAGTTAATATGTGTCTGGTTCGTCAAGCATATGAAGAGGCTTTACATTCACAAAGCTATGCGGTTATGGTTGATTCTATTTCGCTTAATACAGATGAAATATATGAAATGTGGAGAGCGGATAAGAATCTTCGTAAAAAAAATGAATTTATAGGAAATGTTTATGAAAAATGGGGAAGTAGAGCACTTGACGGAGATGATGAAGCTAAAATTTATATGATTGTTGCAAATCAGTGTTTAGAAGGAATCTATTTTTATAACGGATTTGCCTCTTTTTATGTTTTGGCAAGAGCCGGTAAAATGCTTGGAAGGGCTCAGATGATTAGATTTATTCAAAGAGATGAAGTGACTCATACGGCACTTTTTGCAAATATTTTCAAAGAAATGCAAAAAGAATTTCCGGAACTTTTTACTCCTGAAGTTTATAAAAATATAAAAGATATGATTTTTGCCGCATATGAGCTTGAAAGAGACTGGGGATTTTATGTAACAAATGATGAAATTTTAGGACTTAGTAAAGAGTTGATTGACAGATTTACAAAATACCTTGCAAATAAAAGAGTAAACGCTATGGGGCTTGAATTGATGTTTCCTGAAATAGGGCTTAAGAATCCGATTAGCTGGTTTGACGGATTTAGCTCTTTTAACGACCAAAAAACAAACTTTTTTGAAGGAAATGTGGTAAATTATTCTAAAGGAAGTCTGAATCTTGATGATTTTTAAAGGGATAAAATGGAAATAATTGATTTTAATAAAACAGATAGGCTTGACAGATATAAATTAATGGCAAGTAATATAATTCCGCGTCCTATTGCTTGGATTGTAACGGAAAATGAGGGAATTATAAATATTGCCCCGTTTAGTTATTTTACAGGAGTTGGCGGAGAACCTCCGCTTTTGATGGTAAGTATCGGTAGAAAAAAACCTAATTTAGATGAACCGAAAGATACTTTTAAAAACCTAAAAGAGACAAAAAAAGCCACTGTTTGTTTAGTTCCTTTGGAAATGACGGAAATTATGGATAAAACGGGTGAAGAACTTCCTCATAATGTAAGTGAAGCTGAAAAATTCGGAATAGAACTTCAAAGACTTGATGAGAATTTTCCGCCTATTATAAAAGGGTGTAAAAGAGCGTTTTTTACCACTCTTTACGGAACTTTTGAAAATGAAGAAATGGCTACAATTCCGTTTTTTTTGAAAATAGAAAAAATGTATCTTGAAGGTGAATTTATTCCTGCAGTAAGAGTTGCAAAAACATATGCAAAACTTTGTGAAATGTGATGAAAGAATTAGAAATTTTAAACTCTTTTAAAAGCTATTCAAATGGATAATATTACAATTCCTGTTAGTGAAATATTTTATTCTATTCAAGGAGAAGGCAAATATGCCGGGAATCCCAGTATATTTTTGAGAGTCGGAGGGTGTAATTTAAGTTGCCCCGGGTTTAGTGAAAAAGGGTGTGACAGTTTTTATGCGGTTGATAGAAAATATAAAAATGAATGGCAAAATTTGAGTATTGAAGAAATTAAAAAAGAGATTAAACAATATCTTAAATTTAATCCCGATTTAGTAATAACGGGTGGAGAGCCCGGACTTTATTTTGACAGGCTTTATCCGTTAGTGGAATGGTTTGACGGGCTTATTACGATTGAAACAAATGCTACTATTTACCCTGATTTTGACAAATATCCGAAATATAAAAAAGTTGCTTTTGCTATGAGTGTAAAGCTATTAAACAGCGGTGAAGAGTATAAAAAAAGAGTAAAAAAAGAATCTATTAAAAATATCTCTCAAAATGCAAAAAAAAGTTTTTTTAAATTTGTGGTTAACATAAATTTAAGAGAAGAGATTGAGAACATAACAAAAGATATTGATTTACCGATTTATTGTATGCCCTTAGGAGAAAGCAAAGAAGAACTGGAAATTAATGCTCCTTTTGTGTTTGATTTTTGTTTAAAAAACGGATATAGATATTCCGATAGAATTCATATTAGACTGTTTGGTAAAAAAAAGGGAATTTAGATGATTATCAGGAAACTTTTTAAATTTGAAAATGCTCATATTGTCCGAAACTGTACAAGCCGCAGATGTTCTAAATCAATTCACGGACACAGCTATAAAGTGGAAGTAAAACTAAAATCTGATTTTTTAGACAATGGGCAAATGGTTTATGATTTTGGTTTAATGAAACTCTATATTAAAGATTTGATAGATAGTTTTGACCACGCTATTACTTTGTGGAACGGGGATAATCCCGAATATATTGAATTTGCCAAAAAATTTAGTGAGAGATGGGTGGAGCTTCCCGTAAATCCCTCTGCCGAGCAGTTTGCAAGAGTCTTTTTTTTAATGATTGACAGGGTGTTAAAGCTTATGGAATTTAAAAACGGTGAAAAAAATGTTGAGATATACTCAATAACAGTTCACGAAACAGATACAGGATATGCAGAAGCATTTAGAGAAGATGCCTATAATTTTGAGGAAATGGGAGAAATTGAGCTTAAAGAAATTAAGTTTAGTAAAAGGATTATTGAAGAATGGAAAGATAATAAAATGTGGAATAAAATATTAAAAAATGAGAAATTAATCATTTCAAATCAAATATAATTTGTTATAATGAAAATAAAAAAGGATAAATATGAAAGTAGCAGTGCCGGTAAGCGGAGAAAATCTGGAAATTTTTACAAGAACAGGAAGAGCCCCGTTTTTTGCTATATTTGAATTTGACGGAAATGAATTTAAACTTTTAGGACTTAATGAAAATACACACGCCCACGAACATGATGAAGAAGAGCATAAACACGAAAATGGACACGGACATCAAGAAGAGCATACGGCGGATGAAGTGGAACATCATCATAAACATGTAAAAGCTTCAAAAATAGAAGATTGTGATTATTTGATTGTAAGAGCGGTTGGACCGAATATGGAAGATGCACTAAAACTTGCAGGTGTAAAAGTTATTAAAGTCAGAAAAAAAGACGGCGAAAATGCACTTGAAGTTTTAGAAAAAGTAAAAGGAGAACTAAAATGAGAATAGTTATTCCTACAAATACTCCTGACGGACTTCTTGCTAAAAGAGGGGCTCATTTTGGAAAGGCTCCTTTTTATGTAATTGTAGATGTTGAAAACGGTGAAATTAAAGATGTTGATTTTACAGCTAATCCCGGTCACAGCGGCGGGGCTTGCGGTAATGCCGTGAGTAATATCAAAAATTTAGGAGCGGAGGTGCTAATTGTCAGTGGAATAGGTCCGAATCCTTTAATGGGATTTAAACAAGTAGGCATCAAAGTATATTATGACGGTGAATCTAAAACAGTTGAGGAATCCGTTAAAAATTTTCTTAACGGAAAATTAGAAGAAATGCAGCCTGAAATGAGCTGTTCTCATCATAAATTTTAATTTTTTTCTTTTTTTCTATTGCATTTGAAAAAAAATTTTATTATAATTGCACTCCACAAACGCTGGAAAGGTGGGTGAGTGGCTGAAACCGGCGCCCTGCTAAGGCGTTGTACCCTTTCCGGGTACCGCGGGTTCGAATCCCGCCCTTTCCGCCATTTGAAACTTACTTTAAGGTGGGGTAGCTCAGCTGGCTAGAGCGCTGGTCTCATAAGCCGGAGGTCGGGAGTTCAAGTCTCCCCCTCACTACCATTAAAACTACATAACTAATTATTAAAATATGTATTATCTTTCTTTATATTTTATTTTTTATCGGATTGTATTTGAAAAAATTATATAGTTTAGTAAGAAATTAAATTTATATTAATTTAGTTATATAAACTCAACTTTTTTAAAAAAATATATAAAAAATCTTGACAAATAAAAAAAATTTGCTATAATTTCAGCAGTTAAAATAAATAACTGACAAAGGAGGAAGAAATGTTTAAACCGTTAGGACTAAGAGTATTAGTAGAAAGAGTAGAGGAAGAAGCAAAAACCGCAAGTGGAATTATTATTCCGGACAATGCAAAAGAAAAACCTCTTGAAGGAAAAGTTATAGCTATTTCAAAAGAAGTTGAAGAGGATGAAAATTTACCGATTAACGAAGGTGACAGAGTAGTATTTGCAAAATATTCAGGAACAGAAATCACAGTGGATGGAAAAGAATATTTAGTATTAAATACTGATGATATTTTAGGAAAAATTGAAAAATAAGGAGGGGAAAGATGGCAAAAGAAATTATTTACAGTGACGCAGCAAGAAACGAATTATTAGCAGGTGTTGAAAAACTTGCAAACGCAGTAAAAGTTACAATGGGTCCTAAAGGGAGAAATGTTTTACTTCAAAGAAGTTTTGGAGCTCCGCATATTACAAAAGACGGTGTGAGTGTTGCAAAAGAGATTGAACTTAAACATCCTGTAGAAAATATGGGTGCAGGACTTGTTAAAGAAGTTGCTAGCAAAACTGCTGATGAAGCGGGAGACGGAACAACTACAGCGACAGTTTTGGCACACGCTATTTTTAAAGAAGGTCTAAAATATATAACAGCCGGTGCAAATCCTATTGCTGTAAAAAGAGGAATGGATAAAGCTGCACAGGCTATTATTGAAGAACTTAAAAAAATGAGCAGAACCGTTGAAAACAAAGAACAAATTGCACAAGTTGCAACAATTTCTGCAAATAACGATAAAAAAATCGGTGAACTAATTGCAGAGGCAATGGATAAAGTTGGAAAAGACGGTGTAATTACTGTTGAAGAAGGAAAATCTTTAACTGATGAGCTTGAAGTGGTTGAAGGTATGCAATTTGACAGAGGTTATTTAAGTCCTTATTTTGTAACTAATTCAGATAAAATGGTAGCTGAATATGAAGATGCATATATTTTACTATATGATAAAAAAATCAATTCAATGAAAGATTTATTACCGTTACTTGAAAAAATCGTTCAAGCCGGAAACAAACCTTTAGTAATTGTAGCAGAAGATATTGAAGGTGAAGCGCTTGCGACACTTGTTGTAAACAACTTAAGAGGAGTGTTAAAAGTTGTAGCTGTTAAAGCTCCAGGATTTGGTGACAGAAGAAAAGCAATGTTAGAAGATATTGCAATCTTAACAGGCGGTCAAGTAATTAGCGAAGAGCTTGGAAGAACACTTGAAAGTGCTAGCTTAGAAGACCTTGGAGTTGCCGGAAGAGTTGTAGTTGATAAAGAAAACACTACAATAGTAAACGGAAAAGGTGACAAAGCGGCTATTGAAGCAAGAATTAACAGAATAAAAAAAGAGATTGAAGAAACAACAAGTGATTATGACAAAGAAAAATTACAAGAAAGACTTGCAAAACTTAGCGGTGGGGTTGCTGTAATCAAAGTCGGAGCGGCAACTGAAACTGAAATGAAAGAGAAAAAAGACAGAGTTGACGATGCCTTGAGTGCAACAAAAGCGGCTGTTGAAGAAGGAATTGTAATCGGCGGTGGTGCTGCTGTATTAAAAGCATCTAAAAAAGCGGAAATTGAAGCTGTTGATGCTGATGAGCAAATCGGTATTGATATCATCAAAAAAGCGGTAGAAGCTCCAATTAAACAAATTGCAAATAATGCTGGATTTGAACCTGGAGTTGTGGCTTTAAGAGTTGTTGAAGCTGATGAAAATGTAGGATTTAACGCTGCAAGCGGAGAATATGTTGATATGTTCGAAGCCGGAATTATTGACCCTACAAAAGTTGAAAGAATTGCACTTCAAAATGCAACAAGTGTAAGTGGATTACTTCTTACAACAGAAGCGGCTGTAACAGAAGAGCCAAAAGATGAAAAAGCACCTGCAATGCCTGATATGGGCGGAATGGGTGGAATGGGCGGAATGCCGGGGATGATGTAATCCCTTTTTCTTCTTTTTATATCGTTTAAAATTCTCTGACACCCGATGCTTTTTATTTAAACGGGATTTTTTTGATTTTTTATAAATATATTAAAAACATAGCTAAGAAGCTATATTTTATTTAAGTCTATCACAAACACCTTTTTTAATTTTAATAACAACTTCATCTTTATTATCGGAATGTTTTTTGTAATCGTATATAATATTCATACTGTTTGATAGCATTCTGGTATCATCTTTTTTGCATAAAATGTTTATGGCTATTTGTTTAAAAAAGTCGGGTTTTGATTTGAACTCGTTAAAACTTTTATCCGGAACATCATATGCGAAGATTAAAGAATCTTTTGTAACTTTTTTAGAAATTGTTGTAACTTCTGTTGCACTCCCAAATGCAAATATAGCTATAACTGCATTTAATAATATTTTTTTCATTTTTTTTCTTTAATTAAATTTTAATAGTCATATCATAAAATTATATTAAATAAAAATTAAAGGGATTTTATGAAAATTTCGTTGGTATTAGGTGGCGGGGGAGCGAGAGGCTATGCTCATATAGGGATTATAGAAGAGTTAAAATCTCAAGGTTTTGAGATAAAAAGTATTGCAGGAACTTCAATGGGAGCCGTTATAGGCGGAATGGAAGCTTGCGGAAAACTTGAAAATTATAAAAAATGAGTTACAAGTTTTGATTTTTTGGATATTTTTAAGTTTTTAAAATCTCCTTTTAAGCTTGACGGAGATAGAATTTTTGAAAAAGTAAGGGAACTTAGCGGTAAGAATTATAATATAGAAAATTTGCCGGTAAAATTTACGGCTGTTGCTACCGATTTGACTAAAAAAAGGGAAGTTTGGTTTCAAAGGGGTAATCTGTTTAAAGCAATGCAGGCTTCTTCTTCCATTCCCGGTGTATTTGACCCGGTGATTTTAGACAGAAGAATTTTAGTTGACGGAGGAGTTCTTAATTTAATGCCGATAGCTCCTGTTATGAGTGATTTGAATGATTTGATTATTTCGGTTGATTTATATGCACCCGAGAGGGAAATTGATTTTAAACTCTCTAAAGAAGCGACGGATGCTCAAAATATTTTAGAAGATATATGGTCAAAAATATTCACCGAAAAAGAAACACCTGTAAATCAGTCTATAGATTTAATGATGGATGTAATTTATAGATACAGAAAAGCCGAATATGTAGCGGATATTGAAATAGCCGTGCCGAGAAATATTGCTCAGTGGTATGATTTTCATAAAGCTCCGACATTAATAGAAATAGGTAGATTTTTAGCAAAAGAGGCTATTGAAAAAGCAAAAAAAAGAGGAATTTTAAAAATAGAAAAAGGGGAATTAAAAAAGGGAGATTTGGTATAATTTCAAAAAAAAGGATAAAGATGCAAAAAGTTCATACTTCAAATGCTCCTGAGGCAATAGGACCTTATTCTCAGGCTGTTAAGTTTGGAAATATGGTTTTTACTTCCGGTCAGATTGCCCTGACTCCTAACGGAGAATTTTTGGATGCAGATATCAAAGTTCAGACAAAACAGGTTTGTGAAAATTTAAAAGAAGTATTAAAAGCTGCCGGGAGTGATATAAAAAATGTTGTAAAAACGACTATATTTTTAGCTGATATGAATGATTTTGGTGCGGTTAATGAAGTTTACGGAGAATATTTTTCCCATAAACCCGCAAGAAGCACGGTTGCGGTAAAAGAGCTTCCAAAAGGAGCAAAAGTAGAGATAGAAACTATTGCCGTAATTTCTTAAAGAAATCTTAATTTAAGGTATTTTTAAGGTTTTGCTGGTAATATTTCATCCTAAAACCAGACTAAAAGGGTTAAAATATGTATGCAGTAATTAAACATGGTGGAAAACAATATAAAGTTCATCAGGGAGATATTTTAGAATTAGATAGAATTGAAGGTGTTGAACCTAAACAAACTATCGATATAAATGAAGTGATTTTAGTAAAAGGTGACGATATTAAAATCGGTTCTCCTGTAGTTGAGGGAGCAAAAGTAGTTCTTGAAGTTATTAATCAAGCAAGAGGTAAAAAAGTAGTTATCTTCAAAAAAAGAAGAAGAAAAGACTCTAAAAGAAAAAGAGGATTCAGAAGAGACTTAACAAGAGTTGTAGTTAAAGAAATTCAAGCGTAATTAAGGAGAAGCAATGGCACATAAAAAGGGACAAGGGTCAACCCAAAATAACAGAGATTCAGCTGGTAGAAGATTAGGCGTTAAAAAATTCGGAGGAGAATTTGTAAAAGCTGGTAATATTATTATCAGACAAAGAGGAACAAAAGTTCATCCTGGAAATAATGTAGGACTTGGAAAAGACCATACTATTTTTGCTTTGGTTGATGGATATGTGAAATTTGAAATCAAAGACAAAAGCAGAAAAAAAGTTTCAGTTTATCCTACAAACGATTAATTCTTTCTCTTTTCTTTTTGATACAATATCACTATTCTTTATTGATTAATATATTTGTATATTGGGTTTTTATTTAAAATCTTATACTAATAAACTAATGTCCAATATACAAATATACTAATACACCAATATACAAGGCTTTAAAATGTTTGTTGATAATATAAAATTAACCGTCAAATCAGGAAAAGGCGGTGCAGGATGTGTAAGTTTCAGACGCGAAAAGTTTGTGGCAAAAGGCGGACCTGACGGGGGAGACGGAGGAAAAGGCGGAAATATTATAATTGAATGTGATAATAACACAAATACTCTCTCTCACTTTAAAGGTAAAAGAATCTTAAAAGCCAAAAACGGTAGACCCGGGGAAGGCAGAAAAAAACACGGTGCAAACGGTGAAGATTTGATTCTTAAAGTTCCTGAGGGCACTGTTATAAAAGATAGTGAAACAGGTGAAGTTTTACTTGATATGAAAAAATCGGGTGAAAAAAAAGTTTTGCTTGAAGGCGGAAGAGGTGGTCTTGGTAACTGGCATTTCAAAGGTCCTAGACAACAGGTCCCAAGATTTGCTCAGCCCGGGGAAGAAGGAAAAGAGATTGAAATTGTAATGGAGTTAAAACTTATAGCCGATGTTGGGCTTGTCGGATTTCCAAATGCCGGAAAATCAACTCTTATAAGCGCTCTTAGCAATGCAAGACCGGAGATTGCAAATTATGAATTTACAACTATTACACCAAAACTTGGGGTTGTAAAAATTGATGAATACAGAAATTTTGTAATGGCGGATATTCCGGGAATTATTGAAGGAGCACACGAGGGAAAAGGGCTTGGGCTAAAATTTTTAAGACATATTGAAAGAACGGAAATTATTTTGTATGTGATTGATTTAACTTCGGCAAAAGAGCCTTTTTATCAGTTTGAAACCCTAAAAAAAGAGCTTGCAAATTACAGCGAAAAATTATCAAAAAGAGATTATGCCATTGCTTTAAATAAAATAGATGTGGCAGATACGAAAAAAGTAGAGGAATTTTTTGAAAAAATGAATATCAAACCGACAGAACCGAAATACGGGGCAAAAGCGGATATTCCTTGTTATTTTGATGAAAAAACATTTATTTTACCTATAAGCGGGGCTAGCAGAATTAATTTAGAACCTTTAAAATTTGCCTTAGCCGATATGATAGAAAAAAGTAAAGATAATGAAGATTAAAAGAGTTGTTTTTAAAGTAGGGACGGCTACTCTTTATGAGGATGGAAAGCTATCTAAAAGAGTAGATGAAATTGTTAAGCTCTTAAGCGAACTTAATAAAGAATATGAAATTATTCTGGTCAGCTCAGGGGCTGTGGGTGCCGGATATACAAAATGTCCCCTTGATAAAACAAAATTACCTAATAAACAAGCCCTTGCAGCAATAGGGCAGCCTTTATTGATGAGAGAATATAAAGACAGATTCAACAAATACGGCGTAACGGTGGCTCAGGTTTTGTTAACGGCGGCTGATTTAGACAGTAGAAAAAGAACCGAGTATGCTAAAAAAATGATAGATATTTTACTTGAAAACAGGGTTATTCCTATTGTGAATGAAAACGATTCCGTTTCGGTTGAAGAGATACTTTTTGGAGATAATGACCAGCTTAGCGCTTATGTGACTTACTATTTCGGTGGAAATTTACTTATAATGCTAAGCGATATAGACGCTTTTTATACGGATAATCCAAAAACCAATAAAAATGCCAAGCCTATAAAAATAGTAAATGAAATAAAAGATGAGTGGCTAGAACAAAAATGCGACCCTAATGATAAATTTGCCACAGGAGGAATTGTTACGAAACTAAAAGCGGCAAAATTTTTACTTGATAAAAATTTAAAAATGTTTTTAACAAACGGAAATAATTTAAAAACTGTCAGAGAAATTTTAAAAGGGAATCAAACAAGCGGAACGCTTTTTTCTAAGGAGCAAAAATGAAAGCGGTTGCAACGAATAGAAAAGCATATCACGATTATGATATTTTTGATAAATATGAAGCGGGGATTGAGCTTAAGGGAAGCGAGGTAAAAGCGCTTAGAAAAGGAAGGGCGAATCTTAAAGATTCATTTGTGAAAATTCAAAACGGGGAAGCTTACTGGATTCAAGGTCATATAAGTAATCTTGATACGACTTATGCGGCATTTAGACATGACGAGAAAAGACCTAGAAAACTTCTTTTACATAAAGATGAAATAGCAAAACTTGCCGGTTACACCAGTGAAAAAGGTTATACTCTTGTGCCTTTGAAACTCTATTTCAATAAAAGAAACAAAGCCAAACTTGAAATTGCCGTTGCAAAAGGAAGACAGCTTCACGATAAAAGACATGCTATAAAAGAAAAAGAGCTAAAAAGAGAAGCCCAGGCTGCTATGAAGAGATTTGGGTTTTAAGTTCTTTTAAATCTTCCAAAACTTTTGCGGCGTGACCTTTTGCTCTGACTTTTTTATATTCTTTTATAATTTCTCCATCGGGATTTATTATAAAAGTTGAGCGGATAACCCCTTCATACTCTTTTCCATACATTTTTTTTATTCCCCAGGCTCCATAAGCTTTAAGCACTTTTTTTTCTTCATCGCTTAGGAGAGTTACTTCTAAATCCTGTTTTTCTATAAAATTGCAATGTTTTTTTGGAGAATCTGGGCTTACTCCTAAAACAATGGCATTCTCTTTTTCAAATTCATCTAAAAAAGCACTAAATTCTTTTGCTTCTGTTGTGCATCCGGGAGTATTGTCTTTTGGGTAAAAATATAAAATTATCCATTTGCCTTTAAGGTCTCTAAGACAGATTTCAACTCCGTCTTGGTTTGGAAGACAAAAATCAGGCGCTTTACTCATCGTAATGTCCTTTTTTAGACAAGTATCCAAGATAAATCAAAACAATTCCGTCCATTAAGAAACTAACCCCTACAATAATTCCTACTGTAAAAGGTGCACTAAAAGGCCAGCCTAAAATCATAATAATACCTAAGATAAAACTTAAAGAACCGTTTAATACGGCAATCCACCAACCTTTTAGAGGTTTTAAATCAAGTCCCATTTGAAATGAAGCGAATGCATCAAAGAAAAAGTATGCCGCAAGTAATATTGCCACTGCCGCAATACCGCTGATTGGCCAGATTAAAAGTAAAACACCTGTAATTAAAAGCATAATAACTTTAAACCAAGCCCCTGCACTTTTTTGGTGTGCTTTGAATGTTGTATAAGCTTGCACAAGTCCTACAGCAATAAAAAGAGCACCTAAGAAAATTACAAAAGCTAAACTACCGGCCATTGGTTTTGCAATAGCCAAAATCCCTGCAATAACTAAAATAATTCCTGAAATAATAGACAATGTTCCAAATTCTTTTAGTTTGTTTTTGTCTATATTGTTTGTGATAAACATTTTATCTCCTTTTGATTTTTTATGTAGATAATTATAACTCTTTTTATGTGGTTTAGTCAAGTAATTTGAGTTAAATTATATAAAGAAAGAGAGAAAAATCAGTCTAGTGGAAGACCTTCTGTCGGGAGTTCGGTTATGAACCAAGGAAGGGAGTTTTTATTTAGCTCATACATAAAATCTTTTGCTCTAAATTCTTCCATATTTTTTACGCCCGATTCAAACCAAGTTTTAGTAGCTATCATTTTAGCTCCAATCATTGCCGGAACCCCTGTTGTATAGCTTACACATTGAGCGCCGACTTCTCTAAATGCACATTGATGGTCGCAGATGTTATAGATATAGTATCTTTTCTTCTTTCCATCTTTATATCCTGTTGCAACCACACCTATATGTGTTTGTCCTTTTGTTCTAGGACCTAGACTTGCCGGGTCAGGGAGGACTTTTTTCAAAAATTCCATAGGAGAAATTTCACATCCTTTGCAAATTTCTATCGGTTTTATATCTGTCATCCCTACATTTTGAAGAGCATTTAAATGCCATAAATAATTATCAGAAAAAGTCATAAAAAATCTCGCTCTTTTGATAGAAGGGAAATTTTTAGTAAGGCTTTCTAGCTCTTCGTGATATAAAAGATAACTCGGATACTCTCCTACTCCCGGATAATTCCATTTAAATTTTACACTCATAGGCTCAATTTCTCTCCACTTGCCGTTTTCGTAATATTTTCCTTTTTGTGTAATTTCACGGATATTAATTTCAGGATTAAAGTTTGTAGCAAATTTATATCCGTGGTCTCCTGCGTTGCAATCTAGTATATCAAGAGTTTCTATTTCATCTAAAAGTTCTTGTGCTATAAAAGCCGTAAATACATTTGTAACTCCCGGGTCAAATCCGCTTCCAAGCAAAGCCATAAGCCCCGCTTTTTTAAATTCTTCATCTTTTGCCCATTGCTCTTTGTATTCAAATTTTGCCTCGTCTGGGTGTTCATAATTTGCCGTATCAACATAATGAGCCCCGGCTTTTAAACAGGCATCCATAATAGCCAAATCCTGATAAGGCAAAGCAACATTTAAAACAATTTCAC
>JALVWY010000007.1 GCA_027023105.1 Campylobacterales bacterium
ATTTGGCAGATGAAAAACCTGATGATATCGGTGATTTGCTGGAAGAAGATGATTTGGAAAAAGAGCATTTAGAAGATGAAAGCGAAAAAAAAGAAGATATTGATGATGATATTGAAATAGAAGATTTTGAACCGGAAGTTGAAACTTTAGAGGCGGAAGAAGAAAATTCGGATATTCAAGAAATGGAAAATGAAAAATCTGAAAATAACAAAGATGAATTTGATTTTGATGAACTTGAAAATATAAATGAAAAAGAATTAGCACGGGCGGTTGGAGAAGATATCGGTGAAGAATTTGAAGAAATGGCAAATGAAGAAGATGAAAAAGAAGAAATTATAAAAGAACCAAAAGATAGTGCCGCTGATGCAATGCAAAAAACACTTGGGAATATTTTGAATATAAACTGGGAAGAGTTAAAAAAATCAAAAGCAAAAGTTACCATTACAATAGATTTTGGAGGTTAAAATGAAAGGTAGTATTTTAGTCGTATCAGGACCTAGCGGAAGCGGTAAAACAAGTCTTGCCAGAAGTGTTTGCGAGGAGCTAGGAGAAAAAGCTTATTTTAGTATTTCCACCACTACAAGACCTATGAGAGAAGGTGAAAAAAACGGAGTTGATTATTTTTTTATAACAAAAGAAGAGTTTTTACAAGATATTGAAGACGGATATTTTCTTGAATGGGCTGAGGTGCACGGGAATTTTTACGGGACTAGCAAAAAACAGATTAATGAAGCTCTGAAAAAAGGTCAGATTGTGTTTTTGGATATTGATGTTCAAGGGCATGAGGCGGTAAGAAAAGAGTATCCGGATATTGTTACGAGCGTGTTTGTTACTACAAAAAACAAACATATCTTATTTCAAAGACTTAGAAAAAGAGGAACCGAAACGGAAGAAACTTTGGAAGTAAGGCTGATAAACGCGATGCACGAAATGAAAAAAATTCCTGAATATGATTATCTTTTGATAAACGATGATTTTGAAGATGCTAAAAAATTTTTAAATGCGGTTGCCATTGCATCTTTGATAAAAACCACTAAATATGATGTAAATGATTTTATAAAAGAATGGAAGGAAATTAAATGAAAACAAAAGTTGCTGATATTTTAAAAGAGCATTTAGGTGAAAATCCTCCTATAAATAAACCTAAACAAAAAGAGTTTGGGCATTATGCGGTGCCTGTTTTTAAATATGCCAAAATGAATAAACAAAACCCGGTAGAATATGCAAAAAATTTATGCGATAAATTGAATTCCTGTGAAGAGTTTGAAAGCGTTGAAGCTCTAAGCGGATTTGTAAATATAACTTTAAGTGATAAATTTTTAAATGAATATGCAAACAGGGTAATTAATGAAAAAAAAGATTTTGGAAAAAAAGAGGATAATGAAAAAATTTTACTAGAATTTGTATCAGCAAACCCGACAGGACCTCTTCATATAGGACACGCAAGGGGTGCTATTTTTGGTGATGCTATAAATAGAATAGGAAGACATATAGGCAAAAAAATCACCACGGAATATTATGTAAATGATGCCGGGCGTCAAATTTCTCTGCTTGAACTTTCAGTTTATCTGTCTGCTAGAGAAATTTTGGGGCTTGATGTTGAATATCCCGAGGAGTATTATAAAGGCGAATATATAAAAGATTTAGCGGCTGAGGCTATTAAAGAATTTTCAGAAGAGTTGTTTAGGAGCGAATATAAAGATAATGAAAAGCTTAAAATGTGGGCAAAAGATAAAATGCTTAATCTCATAAAAGAAGATTTGAACAGTTTAAATGTATTGCCTTTTGATAATTGGGTGAGTGAAAAAGAGCTTTACAAACATTGGGATGAGGTTAGAAAAATATTAGAAGAACACGGTGCTTTATATGAAAAAGAAGGCAAAATATGGCTAAAATCATCTGAATATAAAGATGAAAAAGATAGAGTTGTTGTCCGAGAAAACGGAATGCCTACATATTTAGCCGGAGATATTATTTATCATTGGGATAAATTCAAAAGAGATTTTGACAGATACATAAATATCTGGGGAGCAGACCATCACGGATATATCGCAAGAGTAAAAGCGGCTATTAAGTTTTTGGGATTTGACCCTGAGAAACTTGAAATTTTATTATCTCAAATGGTAAAATTGCTAAAAGCCGGAGAGCCTTACAAAATGAGTAAAAGAGCCGGTAATTTTATTTTGGTTAGAGATGTTACCGAAGATGTGGGGGCAGATGCACTTAGGTTTGTATTTTTAACAAAAAAAGCGGATACTCATTTAGAGTTTGATGTGGATGATTTGAATAAACAAGACAGCTCAAATCCAAACTATTATGTAAATTATGCACACGCTAGAATCTGTTCTATTTTTGCAAATGCAAATAAAAGTTATGATGAAATGGTTGATGTGGAGCTTAAAGATTTAACGGCTGATGAAAAAGATTTACTATTTTTAGCACTTCAATTACCTTTTGTATTAGAAGAGTCTTTCATAAACAGAGAGCCTCACAGACTTACAAATTATTTAATTGATTTAGCAAGTGAATTTCATAAATTTTATAATAAAAATAAAGTTTTAGGAGATGAAAAAGAAGCTGTCAGACTTAAAATTTTAGCAGTTGTCGGACTTATTATTAATTTAGGACTTAGTTTACTTGGAATTAAGGCAAAAGAGAGAATGTAATGAAAGCAATGATTAGCAAATGTATGTTAGGATTTCCTTGTAGATACGATGGAAAATCAAAACCATTAGATAAAGAAATTATAGAAAAACTAAATCAAAAATATGATTTAGTCCCTTTTTGTCCCGAAGCCTTTGCTCTTCCTACTCCCCGTCCAGCTGCCAGATTTATAGGAGATGAAATTATTGATATAAACGGCGTTAATAAAACACAATCTTTTAAAAAAGGAGCAAAAGAGGCTCTTAAAATTTGCAGGGAAGAAAATATCAAAATTTTTATAGGAAAAGAGAAATCTCCAAGTTGCGGAGTTAAAAAAACAAGTGCTTATATAAACGGATGTGAGTGTAAATGCGATGCCCCGGGGTTTACTAGTAAATTATTAAAAGAAGAGGGGATAGAGCTTATAAGTGAGTGGGATTTAACTTCTTTTTAATTCCTGTAAGAATTTATCCATTTGATATTTTGCTCTATATTCTTCGCTCATTAAATGAATTAACATATCTCCTAAATCTATCAAAATCCAGTCATCGCTCTCATCAACACCTATAAACTCTTCTCCAAGAGGTTTTAGATTCTTTTTAAGATGGTCAAGCAGTGCGGCTCCGTGTTTATTTGCCATTGTTGTTGCTACAACTACATAATCTACAAAATAATCATTATCCCTTACATCATAATCAACTATATCAAGTGCTTTTTTTTCATCAAGTAATTCTTTTATTTTTTTAATTCTTTCCATAATATTCCTTTATTTTATTTTCTATTTTTTTTGGCAGATATTTAAATTTTCCGTTTCTGATTTCGGTTGAACTAATAGGGATATTAACATTGACTACTTTTTTAATATCCCATTTTTTTAATAAATTTTTATCAATATCGCCTCTTTTTGCTACAATTAATTCAACTTTATTTAAAATTTCATCAATATCTTTCCATTTATGAAGTGTTTTTAAATTATCGCTTCCTATTATAAAATATTTAGGTTTGAAATGATTTATTGTTTCAATAGAATAGACAGCTCTTTTTTGATTTATTTCAAAATCACTTACCTCTATATTTTCAAAATCATTAAAAACCTCTTTTAGCCATTTATATCTAAGTTCAGCCGGGGCTGAAGTTTTGTTTTTTAAAGGATTTAAAAAATTAGGAATAACGATGATTTTGTCAATTCCCATTTCAAGTGCTTTTTTAACAACTTCAATATGTCCCGAATGAACCGGGTCAAAACTTCCACCGAAAATTGCAATATTCATAATGGAATTTTACTATAATTTCATTAAAAAGGGCATTAATGAAAATCGCAATTAACGGATTTGGGAGAATCGGAAGAAATATTGTCCGAGCTCTTTTAAATAGAGATGATATTGAACTTGTGGCTGTTAATGATTTAATGGATATAAAAATAGCAGCTTATTTAATAAGAAACGACACTATAAGAGGTGAATTTAGTGATGTTGAAGTAAAAGGAGATATTTTAAGAATAGGAAGACATAAAGCGAAATTTTCTAATTTCAAAACTCCAAAAGAGTTTGACCCGGATGTAGATGTGATTATTGAAGCAACGGGAAGATTTTTAAGCACTGATGAAGTAAAAAGAAAAAATAAAAAAGTAATAATTTCAGCTCCTGCAAAAGATGATACTCCGACTTTTGTTTTAGGGGTAAATCATTTAGAATACAAAGGTGAAGCCGTTATTTCAAACGCTTCTTGCACCACAAATGCACTAGCTCCTATTATTATGATTTTAGATAGACATTTTGGAGTTGATAAAGGATTTATTACTACAATTCATTCATATACAATGGACCAAAAATTATTAGATGCTCCAAATTACAGAGACATAAGGCGTTCCCGCGCGGCTGCTAGTAATATTATTCCCACTTTCACAGGGGCTGCTAAGGCTATTTACAAAGTTTTACCGAATATGAAAAACAGGCTTGATGGCACAAGCGTAAGAGTTCCTGTTAATAATGTCTCTTTGATTGATATTGTGGTGGATTTGAATAAAGAAGTAAGCCCGGATGAAATAAATGAACTTTTAAAAAAATATTCAAAAAAAGAGCTTAAAGGAATTTTAGGAATTGATGAGCATTATTTAGTTA
>JALVWY010000008.1 GCA_027023105.1 Campylobacterales bacterium
TTATATAGGTTATATAAGTCACTCTCAGGTATGCTGCTTATATCTAAACTTTCAATCATCTCTCAACGCTCTCTCGCGTTTTAGGAGTGAAAGTATAATAAATTTATTCTAACCTGTCAAGTGAATTTAAGCCTGTTCGAGAAAAAAATAAAAATTTAATATAAAATTAATAAATTATCTCTCAATTCCTTTTTTTATTGGCACAAATTCACACTCTTCAAACTCTTCTTTTTTACCGTTTTTATAAAACTTTGTAATAATCTGTTTATCTTTCTTTTTAATAGGGGCTAAAACAAAACCTTCATCTTTTATTTGAGATAATAAATAATTCTCAATATTATCAATATAAGCGGATAAAAGTATTCTATCATACGGAGCAAAAGTTTTCCAACCGAGTCTTCCGTCATCACATTTTGCATTTACATTATATATATTTAAATTTTCAAATCTTTCTTTTGCTTTTTTAATAAGATTACATAATCTATCTACAGTAAAAACCCTTCTTACGATTTTACTCAAAATTGCAGCCTGATATCCGCTTCCACATCCAATTTCCAAAACGGAATCTACATTTTCCAAATCAAGATAATGAGTCATTTTAGCAACTGTTAAAGGTGAAGAGATAGTAGAATCTTCTTTTAAAGGAATTGCACTGATATCATAAGCTTTATATTTAAATCCCTCGGGCACAAATAATTGTCTGTCTATTTCACAAAATGCCTTATACTCTTTAGGTCCTAATATAATCATATCAGCTAATTTATCCGCTAAAACTTTACTCATTTTATCCCTATATTAAGTTTTTTTCTGATTTTTTTGTTTTTTTCCAAATCTATTTTTGTTTCAACTTCAAAAATATTACTCTCAATTCCTTCTTGCCAAGCATCAAAACTACAAGAATAACCACTTTCATTAGCGCTGTTAACAGCTATCACTTGAGATTGAGTTGAAAGGCTAAGGGCTTTTAAAAGAGTTTTAAAATGATTTATTCTCTCTTTTCCCCACATTGCAGGAACTATAATTAAATCAGCTCCCTTAAATTTTTCCCAATATTCTATAAATCTAAGCTCAAAACAGATTAAATTAGCTATTTTTAAACCTTTCCATTCAAAAATGTCAGGTTTTTCTCCAATTTCAAAATATCTGTTTTCATATCCGAAGAGATTATATTTTGCTCTTTTTTTTATTAATCCGTTATCAAAAAAACAAAAATAATTTTTATTTTCTAAAATTATAGTCAAAGCAAAAGTTTTATTAATCTTTGAAAGTTCTTTTATGGCAATTCCCCCGAATTTATTAACCTCATCAAAATTTTCATAATCAAAACCGGTTAAACAAACTTCCGGGAAAAGAGTAAAATCAGAAGAATTTTTTAAAATATTAATTACTTCTTCTAAATTTTTTTGATAATTTTTTGTTGTTTTAAAATTTATTAATTTTATTTTCATTCTTCGTCATAAACTCTTTTATAAATTTTATCCACATTTCTTGTATAATAACTGTAATCAAAAAGTTCCCTTATTTGCTCTTCACTTAAAAGTTTTGATAAATCTTCATCTTTAAGAAGATTTTCTAAAAAAAGACTTTCTCCTTTTTCATTAATAGGAGCTTTGCCTTGTTGCAATTCTTCCCATACTTTCATAGCATTTCTTTGAACAATTTTATAAGCGTCTTCCCTGCTAACACCTCTTTTAGGAAGTTCAAGCAATACTCTTTGAGAAAACACAAGTCCGCCTGTTAAATTTAGATTTTTCATCATATTTTTAGGATAGACCAATAGATTTGAAATAATATTGTTAAGTCTATGAAGCATAAAATCCGTTGTAATAAATCCATCCGGAAGCCAAAATCTCTCAACTGAGCTATGGCTTATATCCCTTTCATGCCACAGGGCAACATTTTCCATTGCGGGATTTACATAAGCTCTAATAACTCTTGCAAGACCTGTAATATTTTCACTTAAAACGGGATTTCTTTTATGAGGCATTGCTGAGCTTCCTTTTTGACCTTTAGAGAAAAATTCTTCTGCCTCATAAACTTCTGTTCTTTGGAAATGTCTGATATTTACCGCTATTTTTTCAACTGTGCTAGCAAGTAGTCCAAGGGCACTAGCAAGTCTTGCATATCTGTCTCTTTGAACAACCTGATTTGAGATAGGTGCCGGTTTAAGACCTAAAAATTCACAAGTTAATTCTTCTAGCTCAATAGGTGCGTGTGCAAAATTCCCCATAGCTCCGCTTACTTTTCCAACACTTATAACTTCAAGCGTTTCTTCAAGATTTTTAAGATGTCTTTTCATTTCATCATACCAAATACTCAAAACCAATCCAAAAGTAATAGGTTCTCCGTGAATTCCGTGACTCCTTCCTACCATTAAAGTCAATTTATGTTCCATTGCTCTTTTTTTGATACTTTCCATTACCATTTTAACATCATCAATAATAATTTTTAAAGAATCTCTCATTTGAAGAGCAACTGCCGTATCTATTGTATCGGAACTTGTCATTCCGTAATGCACCCATCTTGATTCTTCTCCTAAACTTTCCGCTACACTTGTTAAAAAGGCAATTACATCGTGTTTTGTCTCTTTTTCTATTTCATCAATTCTATTAATATCAAATTTTGCATTTTCTACTATTTTTTTAGCATCTTCATCAGGAATAAGTCCTAATTTATTCCATGCTTTAACAGCGGCTTTTTCAACTTCAAGCCATGCACTGTATTTAGCATTCACATCCCAAAGTTTTTTCATTTCATTTCTTGAATATCTTTCAACCATATTTAACCTTTTTTTGATACAATTATAACAAAAAGGCTTATTATGTTTGATATAGGCTCAACAGAATTCCTATTTATCGTTGTTATTGCCATTATTGTTTTAGGTCCGGATAAACTCCCAGAAGCCCTCAAAACCACAGGAAGATTAATAGGAAAAGCAAAAAGAATGTGGAGAGATGCAACCGCTGATATAAGAAAAGAACTTGAACTTGAAGAAATGAAAGAAGAAATGCAAAAATATAAAGAAGAACTTCAAAAGCTTCAACACCAGGTAAATTCAGATACAAACGAAATAAATAAAGGACTTACAAATCTTAATGATTTAACAGCTACAGGAAATAAAAGAAATTTTGAAGATATGGTTAAATAATGGGATTTGTAACAAAAGAATTTGAAATAAAAAATAAAAAAATTTTAGATTTTTTAGTAAAAGAACTTAGATTTAACATAAGAGAAGCAAAAAGAGCTATTGATAGAGGTAGAGTTAGTCTAAATGGCAAAAGAATTACTCAAAAAGCTTTTAGGGGAAGCGGAACATTAAAATGTATAGTATTTGAACCAAACGGATATGGACTAAAACCGATTTTTGAAACACCTCATTTTGCTGTTTTTAACAAACCAAGCGGTGTTGCGATTCATCCTAAAAAACTTGCTAACACAAAAAGTCTTCTTGATGATGTCAGAAAATTATACGGAAGTAATGCAAATTTAGTCCATAGGTTAGATAAAGAGACAAGCGGTCTTGTTATTGCTTCAAAAAATAAATTCAGTGAATCGGTTTTGAAACAGATGTTTCAAAACAAAGAAGTTCAAAAAAAATATTTAGCCCTTGTTAAAGGAAATTTGGATAAAACAATTACAATAAAAAAACCTATTGCCACAAATAAAGATGAAACCATCAAAGTAAAAGTTTTAATTCACCCGGAAGGTAAAGAATCAATAACAATAATTAAACCTATAAAAAAAATAGGAAAAAATACTCTTGTAGAATGCATACCTTTAACAGGAAGACAACATCAAATAAGAGTTCATCTTTTTAGTATAGGGCATCCTATTGTAGGAGACCCTTTATATGGGGTTGATAACGATTTTGCAAACAGATATTTAAATAAAGAAATAAATGAACAAGAGCGAATTGCAAAAACAGCTCATCACAGACTTATGCTTCACGCTTATAAAATAAAATTTGAATTTATGAATAATAAATATGTTTTAACAAGTGAGTTTGAAGATTTAAAGGAAATTTAATTTTAAATAATAAAAACGATTAATAATAAAATGGCTCCGGCAAGAGGATTCGAACCTCTGACCAAGTGGTTAACAGCCACCTACTCTACCGCTGAGCTATGCCGGATTGCAGATTGAAATTATATACAAAATCTTGTTAAAATGCAAGAAAAAAGGGAAATTTATGAAAAATTTTAAACTCGCTTTTAAATTATGGTTTCATATAGCGGGAATTATGAGTATGGTTATTTTTGCATCATTTTTATTATTTGTAGACATTATGGAATATACTTCTTATTTCTTTTGGTATATGAAAGAAATTTTTATTGGAATTTTCAGTGGAGTAATTATTATCAGTTTTTTTGTAGTTAATGCATATTTTGACGCTTTTAATATTAAAGTTAAAGCAAAAAACAAATTGTTAAGATATTTTAAGATTTACTGGGGTATTTTATGGAGAGCCTTAATCATATTAATACCTATTATAGGATTTATAGCTTACACATATCACGGCTCTATTACAAGTAGAATTGCAACTATTATTATAGAAATTTTAGTGGGTTTTCCGGCTATTTGGTGGTTTTTAGCTAAAATAAACAAATAATTTTGCAACTAAGTTGCATTTTGATATAATTTCATCATGTGTGAAAAATTAAAAAATCTCAAAAAAACAGAATATAAAATAGCTTTATTGTTAAGTGAAAAACAGCTTTTAAGTGCAAAAGAATTGCAAAATTTCCTAAAAAAGGATAAAGCAACTATTTATAGAAATTTAAAATCATTAATTAAAAAAAATATAATCAGAGAAATTTTAACAGATGAAAAAACATTTTATGAAATAAATTGTAATATTCATAATCCAATTCATCCTCATTTTGAGTGTATTAAATGCAAAAAACTTTTTTGTCTAAAAGCTCTTAGTGCCGAAGATACAATAAATCTTTCCTATTATACAAACTTTGAAATAAATTCAATTGATATTAAAATAAAAGGAATTTGTGATGAATGCAAAGAAAAGTAAAGAAGCTCTAAGCTCTAAGTTCCTAGCTTTGTTATTATTGCCAATTTTTAGTTTTGCTTTAAATATAAGCGTAACTATTTTACCTCAAAAAGGAATAATTGAAAATATTGCTCCTAACGCAAACATTAATGTAATGGTGCCTCCCGGAAATTCTCCGGCAACCTATTCTCCTGATTTTAAACAGTTAAAAGCTATTAGAAATTCCGATATCTATTTTACAATAGGAGTTCCGTTTGATAAAAAATATTTAAAAAAAATAAAAGAGATAAATCCTAATATAAAAATTATCTATTTTGGAAAATATTTAAAAACTTCTAATAATCCTCACATTTGGCTAAGTCCTGCATTTTTACAACTGCAAGCAAAAGTTGTTTTAGATACATTAATAGAAAAAAATCCTTCAAAAAAAGAAATTTATCTAAAAAATTATAAAAATTATATTTCAAAACTTTCCGATTTAGAAGTAAATGGATTTAAAAATATAAAACAAAAAGTTTTTCTTACTTTTCATCCTTCATTTTACTATTTTGCAAAAGATTTTCATTTAAAACAAATAGCCATTCAAAAAGAAGGAAAAAGCCCTAGTTTTAGATATTTAGCAAAAATTATTTCAATAGCTAAAAAAGAAAATATAAAAACAGTTATTATCTCTCCTGAATTTCCTACAAAATATGCAAAAATAATAGCCAATAAAATAGGAGCAAAAATAAAAGTTATTTCTCCACTTAATGAATATCCTACAAAAACAATAAACCAACTTATAAAAGCTCTTCAATGACGGCTGTTGAAGTAAAAAATTTATATTTCAAATATGAAAAAGAGTGGATTTTAGAAGATATAAATTTTACTTTAAAAGATAAAGAATTTATGGCTATAATAGGACCAAACGGAGGAGGAAAAACAACTCTTCTTAAAATTCTTTTAGGATTTTTAAATCCAAATAAAGGAGAAATTAAAATTTATTCAAAATCTCCAAAAGAAAGCAGAGAAATTATAGGATATGTGCCGCAACACACCAATTTTTCACTAGATTTACCTATTACGGTATTTGATATTGTGCTTCAAGGAAGACTAAAAAAAAGAAAATTTTTTTATAACCAAAAAGACAAACAAAAAGCCAATGAAGTTTTAGAAAATTTAAAAATAAAAAATTTAAAAAATAAAAAAATAAAAGACCTCTCAGGAGGGCAAAGACAAAAAGTATTAATAGCAAGAGCTCTTGTTAGTGAGCCAAAACTTTTAATAATGGATGAACCGACAAGTGCAATAGACCCAAGCGGACAAAAAGAGATTCTTGATTTAATAGAAAGCTTTAATGTTACGAGAATAGTTGTAAGCCACGATATAAAAATTCTTCTTAGAAATGTTGATAAAATAGCTTATATCCATAAAAAAGCCACTATTCACGAAGGTCCGAAATTAAATATTCCAAAAGACAAACATTTTTGCGAAGTAGAATTAATAGATTTTTTAAAGGATGAAAATTGTGGGATTTAATAAGTAATTCGGTTTATGCTTCAATTTTGCTAAGCATTGCAATCGCAATAATAGGAAGTTTAATAGTTATAAATAAAACAACGGCAATTACAGGAAGTATCGCTCACGGAAGTTTTGGCGGAATCGGGCTTGCTATGTTTCTTGGAAGCAGTATAATTTTGACAACATCCGCTTTCACTATTGTTTTAGCAATAATCTTAGCTTTTATTACCATCAAATTTCCTCATAGAAAAGACAGCTTAATAGGAGTAATATGGGCTGTTGGGATGAGTATAGGGATTATATTTTTGAGCCTCACTCCCGGTTATCAGTCCGATGCTTTGAGTTATCTTTTTGGAAATATTTTGCTTGTTGAAAACAAAGATTTAATTTTTATGGGAATAATTGACAGTTTAATTTTAATTTCTATTATTTTTCTTTATAACAGATTTCTTGCAATGAGTTATGACAGGGAATTTTTAACTTTAAGAGGAATTAATGCAAATATGCTTTATACATATTTTTTGATTTTAACATCTTTAACAATAGTAATGAGTGTAAGAGCCATTGGAATTATTTTGATTTTAGCACTTTTTACTATTCCAGCCCTTATAGCCGAAAGATTTACTAAAAAATTTTTTTCAATGATGATAGTAAGTGGAATTTTAGGACTTGTATTTATGGTAGGAGGAATAATAATCAGTTTTTATTATGATATTTCGCCAACTCCTACAATCGTTATAATTGCGGGAGTTGCACTTATTTTATCTCTTTTAAAAAAATAATTATTTTTCTTTATCTAATTTTCCCCACTCTTTATTGGCATTTTGTTTTTGAGTATTTACAGAAACACTGTTATCCTTTTTTATTATCACTTTTGGAGCACAACCTGTAAAAATAAAAATTCCTAAAATAACTAAAAATAATTTTTTCATTTTTTATCCTTAAAATTCAATAATTCTTCCAACACCGCCCGGAATATAATTTTCTTTATAAGCAGATTTAAACATCTCTATTGCCAAATCTCCCGTGCAGTGTGTAGGAGTTATGTATTCTACTCCGAGAAGTTTTAATTCTTTTACTGTTTCTACTATCTCTTCTTCTTTGCTTCTAAACAGATGAAATCCGCCTATTGCGTAAATAATCGGTTTATTAATTATCTCTTTTGCTCTTTTTACAATATTCACAATTCCAGGATGAGAACATCCGACAACCACAATTCCAAAATCTCCTTCATCTATAACTAAACTATGCTCTCCTATTGGATGCATAATCCCGGTAGAATAAAAATTATCAAATAACTTTCTTGGATATTCGTTTATAATTTTTACTTCTTTAGATAAAGTTTTTAAATCTCTTATATAAAGCTGTGATAGACTATCCGGCAAAAAAAGTGTTAAATCTCTGTTTATATCAACAATAGAATCAATACCTCCAATATGGTCCCAATGAGGATGAGAAATAAAAAGATACTCTAACTTTTTAATATCAAATCCCATTTTTACCATATTTCTAACAAGCGCTCTGCCGTTACTTCCCGTATCAAATAAAAAATTCTCATTTATCATACAAGAAAAGCCCCAAAAACTCTCTAATTTTTCATTTGCTAAGTAATTATCAAAAACAATAGAAAATTTCATTATTTTACTTTATACTTAAATTTTTTACCAGCCCACATAGGTTTTACATCTCCTACAATATATGGAGCTCTCCACTCTTCTTCTATGAGTTCTACTTTCTTTTCAGGCACATTTAAATTGAAATTACTTCTTGCATTATCACTTATAAATTTTTGAAAAGTTTCTATATCTCCTTCAAAAAATTCAGCAAGTGCCGGTAAAATTACAGGAGCGCTAAAAATCCCGGCAGCACCTTTTAGTTTATTTTTGATTGAATGAGGAGCTGAATCGCTTCCAAACATTACCTTTTTATGCCCGCTTTTTACAAATTTTTGAATTTCGGCTCTGTCTTTTGGGGTTTTTATTAAAGGTTTGCAAAAATAGTGAGGATTTAGCATTCCGCCGACTACTTCGTCAAGTGTTAATAATAAATGATGAAGAGTAACTGTTGCATATAAATTTTCATATTCATCAAGCAAATATAACATATCAGCCGTTCCGATATGTTCCATTATAATTTTAAGTTTTGGAAAATCGGTTGCTAATTTTTTATAAACATCAATAAATTCTCTTTCTCTATCAAGAACAAATCCGTTTGTCTCTCCATGAACACTTAGAGGGATATTAAGCTCACTCATCATTTCTAAAACCGGATAAACTCTCTCAAGAGTTTTAACACCGTTTTCTGAATTTGTTGTAATTCCGGCAGGATAAAGTTTAATTGCAAAAATATTATCCGCTAAATCCAATAACTCATCTTCACTAAATTCTTTCATAAAAACATTCGTTAAAGGTGTGAAATTTTCACTATTTAATAAAATCTCTTCTTTATACTCTAAAAGTCTTTCTTTATTATCCACAGGCGGCACTAAATTTGGCATTATAACAGCGGCTGCGAATTGATTTTGTGTATAAGGCAAAACATTTTTTAGCATCTCACCTTCTCTTAGGTGCAAATGCATATCAATAGGAGTATTAAGTATCATATTAATCCTTTTTTATAATTATAAAACAAATTTTATATCTTTGTGTTTGTTAAGTCTTTTAAAAAATTCGTTTCTCTCTTCTTCACTTGTGCAATAAGCCTCAAATTTTTGAGAATGGTATTTATTATTGCTTTTACTGTCTGCTATATTGCATTCTTGATTGTCAATACACTCTTTTACCGCGTTTTTCATTTTTTCTTTATCTTCTCCGATAATTCTAAAACCCCACATACAAGGATATTTAATATCAGGTCTTTCATTAGCCATATTTACTCCTTTTTTATTTAATTATAACAAAATTTTAAGGAAAGTTTAAGAAAAAGGGGAGTTTACATAAAGTAAACCATAGGAACGATTGTAGGATATTTTTTTGTTTTTCTAAATATATGTTTTCTCATAACATTTCTAAGTTCATTTTCAAAAATTCTGTTTTTTTCATAAACATAATCTTTTGCATGGTCTATATAATTAATAATCAAATCTTCCATCTCTTTGGCAAAATTTTTATCTTCTTTATCCGAAATAATTCCATAAGTGGTAACTCTTGGTCTTGCTATAAGTTTTTTGTTTTTCTTATCAACCTGGGCTACAACCATTATAATACCCTCATTTGCCAGTTTTTGTCTGTCAATTACCACATCATTTTCTATTTTTTTGTTAATTTGGTTATCTATATAAATTTTACCTGTTTGAACACTTCTTACTTTTCTAACTCTTTTTGGAGTTATTTCCCACTGTTCCCCGTCTTCCATAATAAAAATATTTTCTTCAGGAATTCCTGTGCTCATTGCAGTTTCTCTATGTTTCATCAAATGATTAAATTCTCCGTGAACCGGCAAGAAAAATTTCGGCTTGACAAGTCTTAACATTAATTTTTGCTCTTCTTGAGCCGCATGCCCGCTAACATGAATTTCACTAAAATCCTGATAAGCTACTTTTGCACCTTTTTTCATAAGATAATTTATAAGCTGCGATACGGTAGGCTCATTTCCGGGAATTGCCTTGGCACTTAACACTATCTGATCACCTTCTTTTATTTTTACATGTCTGTGTTCATCAATAGCCATTCTGTATAATGCGCTCATACTCTCCCCCTGGCTTCCTGTGGTAACGATTAAAATTTCTTCATCAGGATATTTTCCTATTTCATAAGGGTCAATAAAAATATCTCTTGGAAGTTTAATATATCCCAAATCCATGGCAATATTTAAGTTTTGTTCCATACTTCTTCCGATAATACACACTTTTCTGCCAAATTTTATACCTCTTTCTATAGCCTGATAAACTCTGTGGATATTTGAGCTAAAAGTAGACATAATTACTCTGCCTTTTGCTTTTAAAAAGAGATTGTCAAATGTTTTACCGACAACACTTTCACTTGGAGTAATCCCCGGTTTATGTGAATTTGTAGAATCACTAAAAAGTGCTAAAACCCCTTTTTCTCCATAATATGCAAGTCTGTGTAAATCAGGTGCATATCCGTCTATTGGTGTAAAATCTATTTTAAAATCACCTGTATGAATAATTGTCCCAACAGGTGTTTGAATAGCAAGTGAAGAAGCATCAATAATAGAATGCGTCATATGCATCCACTCTATCCTGAAATCCCCTATTTGTATAGGAGTTCTTTTTTTTACACTTCTAAAATAACTTCTGTATTGAAGCAATTTATGCTCTTTAAATTTATTTTCTATCATCGCAAGAGGTAAGCTTGTCCCGTAAATTGGAAATTGCATCTCTTTAAACAAATAAGGAACTGCACCAATATGGTCTTCGTGTCCGTGTGTAATAATAAGGGCTTTTATTTTATGTCTTATTTCTCTAAGATATGTAAAATCGGAAATCAAAATATCAACTCCGTGCATATCTTCATTTGGAAAGCTCATTCCACAGTCAATTATAATTGCACTGTTTTCTGTTTCAAGAACTGCACAGTTTCCACCTATTTCATCAAGTCCTCCAAGAGGAGTAAATTTCACCCATCCTTTAGTATTTGTATCTATTTTATTATGAGCGTTTAATCTGGCATGATGAATTTTTTCATTTTCTTCAAAAGCTTTATTTAAATCTTTAAACCACACAAAATTTTTCGGGTCTAACTTCTTTTGTTGAGAAAGACCGTTTTTTTTATAATTATTTCTTTTTTGAAAATTTGATTTATTTTCACTGTTTTCTGTTTGTTTACTTGTTTTTTCTACATTGTTTTTTTCCATTATTACTCCTTTCTGTGGCCAGTTCAGAAAAGAGCCGGAAAAAATCAGAGCCATCTACTTGATGCGGTCTTATTGTGTTTTGAAATCCATATTCAATAGGATTAAAATTAAAAACGGATAAATTTTTTTTGAGTGTTTTTCTGGGATTTGAAAATGCAATTTTTAAAAATTTTGCAAATTCTTCATCAAATCCTTCTTTAAATTTTTCAAATAAAATCACACTGCTTGTAACTTTAGGAGCCGGAACAAATGCTCCTGGAGGCACATCAAAAAGTTTTTTAACATTAGCTACACTTGAAGCTAAAATACTTAAACCTCCGTAATTTTTATCTCCTACTTTCGCACAAAATTTATCCGCCACTTCTTTTTGGATTAAAACCAAAATATTTTTGGCATTTTTATCTTTTAATGCTCTTAAAATTATATTTGTAGCAATATAATAAGGCAGATTTGCTATTAAATCATACTTTTCATCTGCCAAACTCTCTTGCCAATAATCCAAAACATCACCACATTTTAATTTAAGTTTAGGAAATTTTTTTTGTAAAATTTCACATAAATCTTTATCTATTTCAAAAGCTAGAACTCTTCTTTTTTCCAGCAACTTTTCTGTCAAATCGCCTAAGCCAGGCCCAATTTCAATTACTAAATTTTCACTATTGGGCATCGATTGGGCGATTTTATCCAAATAATATTTATCTTTTAAAAAATTTTGACCAAATTTTTTCTTTGCCTTGATTATATCATATCCTTTTGAAATTTTGATAAAATTATATCAAAAAAGGTGTTTTTTTATGGAATATTTTGCAAAAAGAATCATCCCCTGCCTGGATGTAAAAAACGGCAGAGTTGTAAAAGGCGTTAATTTTGAAGGATTAAGAGATGCCGGCGACCCTGTTGAAGCGGCTATAAGATACAATGAAGAAGGAGCGGACGAACTGACTTTTCTTGATATTACGGCAAGCTATGAAAAAAGAAAACCGATAGTAGATATTGTAAAAAAAGTGGCAAAAGAAGTTTTCATTCCTTTGACAGTTGGAGGAGGAATAAGTGATTTAAATGATATTTATGATTTATTAAATGTGGGATGTGATAAAGTTTCTATAAACTCAGCCGCCGTAAAAAGACCGGAATTTATTAATGAAGGTGCAAAAAGATTTGGAAGTCAATGTATTGTAGTGGCTATTGATGTTAAAAAAACAGGAAATTCTTGGAATGTATTTGTTAAAGGCGGTAGAGTTGATACAGGAATAGATGCTATTGAATGGGCAAAAGAAGTTGTAAATAGAGGTGCTGGGGAAATTTTGCTCACTTCAATGGATACAGACGGCACAAAAGCCGGATTTGATATTGAGATTACAAAAACTATAAGTGAAACGGTAAATGTTCCTGTAATCGCAAGCGGGGGAGCTGGAAAAATGGAGCATTTTAAAGAAGTGTTTGAAAACAGAGCAGACGCAGCACTTGCAGCTAGTATCTTTCACTTTAGAGAAATTGATATAATGGATTTAAAAAGATACCTAAGAAAAGAAGGGATTAGTGTAAGAATATGAAAAAATTATTTTTAATTTTACCTATTTTTTTATTTGCTTTTAATGTAGAATTTACAAAAATCTATAAAAAATATATTATTCCAAATAAAGACGCTATTTTGATTAAAACAAAAGCCGACTTAACATTTCCTTTTGAATTCATAAGAGCGCAAGACGGATATATTTTATATGGAAATATACAAACTATAAATAATTGGTTAAACAATAATTTTTATGCTCCAAATGATGCTAAATTTAAAAATCTAAAAATAACTGTTGTTGATACAGATAAAATTCAATATAAAATAATTCAAAACATTCAAAAAAAATATAAAAAATGTTCCATTAAAAATATTATTTTTCTTTCCCCTGATGAAAAAATAATAATTACAAAACCTGAATTTTTAAAATTGAGATATAAAATCATCTTAAATTGTAAATAATGTTTCACATGAAACAAAAGAGAGGAAAATGAAAAATATAAAAATAATAAGCTCCGGAAATCAAGAAATATTCTCTTTTGCCAAGCCTATTGGAATAGGAATGATTGAAAGTGCCGTTAATCTTACAAGAATGTGTCTGTTTGATAAACCGGATTTTTTAATTTTTATAGGAAGTGCAGGAAGTTATGGAAATTTAAAACCTTTTGATATTATAACAACTTCGAATGCAAGTAATATAGAAAACTGTTTTTTTGAAAAAAAATGTTATACTCCAATAGATAATATTATTACTTTTAATAATGCTTCACATGAAACAATAATAAATTCATCAAATTATATTACAACAGATGAGAATATTGCACAAAAATATCTAAAATTAAATATCCAAGCGGAAAATATGGAGTTTTTTTCTGTAATTAAAACAGCAAAAGAATTTGATATACCTGTAAAAGGCATTTTTGTAATTACAAATTATTGTAATAAATTTGCACACAAAGAATATATAAAAAATATAAACACCGCAAAAGAAAATTTGATAAACTATTTAACAGAAAAAAATATTATAAAGGAAAAAAATGGATAAAAAATATTTTATGGATTATTTGCCGGAAGATTTGCTGGAAATAGGAATAAAACCAAAATTCAGAATAAAACAGTTATATAACTGGATATATAAAAAATATGAAACAAATCCGGATAATATGCAAAATATTCCAAAAGAGTTAAGAAAAAGATTAAAAGAGGAATTTATTATAAATCCGCTTGAACTTGTAAATCACGAAATTGCAAGTGACGGAACTGAAAAATTTTTATTTAAATTAAATGATAATCATACAGTTGAAACCGTTTTAATTAAAATGAAAGATGAAAGAATAGATAACGGTAAGAGAAAAGAAGCTAAATGGACAGTATGTGTTTCAACTCAGGTCGGATGTAAAGTAGGATGCTCTTTTTGTCTGACAGCAAAAGGAGGATTTATAAGAAATCTGCGAACAGCTGAAATAGTAGCACAGGTTTGGTTTATGAAAAAATTTAAAAATTTCAATGAAGCAAAAGCCCTGAATGTGGTTTATATGGGAATGGGTGAGCCGCTTGATAATTATCATAATATGGTAAAAGCAATAAAAATAATTTCAATAGAAGACGGACTTAGCATTTCCTCAAGACGCCAAACTCTTTCAACCTCTGGAATTGCACCAAAAATTAAAAAATTAGGTCAGGAAAATATAGGTATAAATCTCGCCATTTCTCTTCATGCGGTAGATGATGAATTAAGAGAAGAGTTAATTCCTATGAATAAAGCTTATAACATAAAAAGCGTAATTGACGCAATCAAAGAATTTCCAATAGATAGAAGAAAAAAAGTTATGTTTGAATATCTTGTAATTAAAAATAAAAATGATGATTTAGCCGCTGCAAAAAAACTGGTTAAATTATTAAACGGCATTCCAAGCAAAGTAAATTTAATATATTTTAATCCATATCCGGGAAGCCCTTATCAAAGACCGGATAAAGAAACTATGGAAAAATTTCAAAAATATCTCCTTGATAAAGGAATTACCTGCACGATTAGAGAAAGCAAAGGAATGGATATTTCTGCTGCTTGTGGACAACTTAGAGAAAAGGAATTAAAAAATGGCTGAACTTAAATATGTCCCTGCTGGAATAATCCTTCATATAAAAGAATTTTTTTATAAATTAAACGATAATCTGGATGATTATTTCTATTTTCATTTTGAAGATATTCCAACAGGACTAAAAGCTGAAAAACTTCTAAAAAATGAAAACATCAAATCCATACCCGTTCCGGATGAAATTTTCCCCGAGTGCGGTGTTGCGATACTAAGCAAAGAAAAAGATAAAATAAAATCTATACTTGAAAAAAATAATATAAATTATGAAATTTGGATAAAAGAAAAAGAGTTTAAAAAAATAGAAGGTGATATAAAAAATAAAGGCTGTCAGTTATAAATTTGTATATCTGCCCTATTTTTAATTCTATCAAAATACTCTTTTAATATTTCATTTCTTTTTTGAGTGGCTAATTGCTGAGCAATAACATTTTGAATCTTATCAAACGGAAGATAAACTTTTCCTTTTTTGTCTGAAATAAAATATCTCACATAATTAAGACCTTCATTTACAACTGGAGTAAACTGCCCTACTTTTGTATTTTTAAATAAATAAACCTTATCTAAAGGAAGCTCGTTATAAGAATAAGTCTTAGTAGATACATTTAAATTAGGGCTGTTAAAATAAGGATTATTTGATAGTTTTTTTAAAATTTCAGGATTATTTGAAGAATATTTTACAACTTGAATATTTTGAAATACAGCAAATTTTTCTTTATGAGTTTGATAATATTTTTTAATATCCTGAGGTGTTATTTTGAGTTTGGCATTTACAATCTCGGCAAAAAGTTTTTGTTTTAAGAGATTTTCTTTTAATTTTTTCTTAAATTTTTGCAATTCTCCTTTTTGGGTTAAAATATTTTGAAATTCAAATAAAGACATATTATTTCTTTTTGCAATATTTCTCATAGCATCATCAATTTCATAATCATCAACACTAATTCCTCTTTTTTTAATTTCATTTTGAATAAGTCTTTTATCTATAAGCATATTCAAAGCCTGTTTTTGATTAATATGAAGTTGATTTTCCAAATTTTGAATATCATAAGAAGTAATCGGATTATTATTTACAACCGCTACAATTTTATCCACGGTTTTTGCATTTAAAGATAAGAATACCAAAGAAGCAATTAAAATTTTTTTCATTTTATTCCTTTAAAAATAATTAAAGGAATTATATCAAAGAAGAGGGAAAATTATTTAGAAGCCGCTTCTTTTAAAGCGTTTAGCGCTTCTTCATAATTCGGTTCTTCTGTAATTTCAGGAACAAGCTCTTTGTAAGCTATTTTTCCGTCTTTTCCAATAACAAAAATTGCTCTTGCACTAAGACCCCTCAAAGCACCTTCCGCAATTAAAGTTCCGTATTGAGTAGAAAAACATTTTTCTCTGTAATCACTTAAAACATCTAAATTTTCAACACCTTCCGTTGAACAAAATCTACCCGCTGCAAATGGTAAATCCATTGAAACAACAAAAACTTTGGCATTTTCAACTTTTGCCGCTTCTTCATTGAATTTTCTGGTCTCTGTTGCACAAACAGGTGTGTCAAGACTTGGAACTGCAATAATTAATTGAGCTTTATCACTGGCTCCTCCTATTGTTACTTCTGCAAGAGCTTTGTTTGGTAATGTTACAACTGGTGCATTGTCACCTACGCTTACTTGATTTCCGTAAAGTGCTACGGCATTTCCTTTTAATTTTGTTGTTACTGGCATAGAAACTCCTTTTTTTATTTAGTATAACAAAGCAATAGTTAATAAAAGATTAAATATATCCTTTTTTGAGAAAAATGTTACTATTTTACACAATATCTTTTATAAAGGCATCAAATGTATTTTTAACAGCACCTTTGAAATATAATCTATTGTTACGAATAGTAATTATTAATTCCTCACCGCTTTTTGGATATACTTTTACACTCTCTCCTACAAGCCCTTTTTCTCTAGCTTTTAAAAAACTGGCACACATTCCCGTCCCGCAGGCAAGCGTTTCATCTTCAACACCTCTTTCATATGTTCTAACATAAAGATTTCCGTTTTTAACCTCAGCTACATTTACATTTGCATTGTGTCTATTTCTTAAATCTCTGCACTCATTTACATCAAAATTATCTAAATTATCTATTTTTACTAAATGCGGAACACCCGTATTATATAAACTCCATTCATCAAACTCATCTATTTTTTTATGAGGTGTGAGTTGAGATTCAACTATATTTCCATTAACCTCAGCTTCTATTACACCCGCAAGTGTTAAAAATTTCATTTTTTTCGGTGCTAAATTATTAAAATATGCATAATGAGCCGCCGCCCTGCTTCCGTTTCCACACATTTCAGCTTCGCTTCCATCAGCATTATAAAACTGCCACTCAAAATCATACTCCATGTGTGGCAAAATAACTATAAGCCCATCAGCCCCTACTCCGCTAAATCTATCACATAGTTTAATTGCCAATTCGTTTCTATCTTCTTTTTTGAAAGTATGGAAAATCACAAAATCATTTCCACTCGCACTATATTTTGAAACTGTCATAGTAAACCTTTTTTAGTTATAATTATAATAAAAAAGGAAACCAAATGATTTTAATAGCAGGTCCTTGTGTAATTGAAAGCAAAGAACAGATTTTTAAAATTGCCGAATATTTAAAACCATACAGTGAAAAATATGATTTTTATTTTAAAGCAAGTTACGATAAAGCAAACAGAACAAGTTTGGATTCATATAGAGGTCCCGGAATTGACAGGGGACTTGAAATTTTAAATGAAGTAAAAGAGAAATTCGGCTATAAACTTTTAACAGATGTTCACGAAACTTCTCAGGTCAAAAAAGTGGCCAGTGTTGTAGATGTGCTTCAAATTCCCGCATTTCTTTGCCGTCAGACCGATTTATTGGTAGAAGCTGCAAAAACAGATAAAATCGTCAATATCAAAAAAGGTCAATTTATGAACCCTGAGGATATGAAATATTCTGTTTTAAAAGTGCTAAAAACAAGAGGTTGTGAAGAAGTAAATTACGAAAATGCAAAAAAACACGGTGTGTGGCTAACTGAAAGAGGAACAACATTCGGATATGGAAATTTGGTAGTTGATATGAGAAGTTTATTTATTATGAGAAATTTTGCACCTGTAATTTTTGATGCAACACACAGCGTTCAAATGCCAGGAGGTGCAGGTGGAAAAAGCAGCGGAAAAAGAGAATTTGTAGCTCCACTTTCAAAAGCAGCGGCTGCTGTCGAGATTGATGGATTTTTCTTTGAAACACATTATAATCCGGACGAGGCGCTAAGTGACGGAGCAAATATGATAACCCCAGATATGTTAAAAGAGACACTAAAAGATATTGAATGTATAAATAAATGTAAGGAGAATAAATGAACATTATTGAAGGAATTTTAAGACTTGAAGGAAATGAAAAAGTTGCAATAATTGCAAGCAGATTCAACCATTTAATTACGGATAGACTCGTAGAAGGTGCAAAAGATGCTTTTTTAAGAAACGGAGGTAAAGAAGAAAATTTGGATTTGATTTTAGTCCCGGGGGCATTTGAACTTCCTTTTGCACTAAAAAGAACACTTAAAAAAGAAAAATATGATGCAGTAGTTTGCGTTGGAGCGGTAATTAGAGGAGCAACACCTCATTTTGATTATGTAGCCGCAGAAGCTACAAAAGGCATTGCAAATACAACTTTAAATTTTGATACCCCTGTAACATTTGGACTTTTAACAACAGATACAATCGAACAGGCAATTGAAAGAGCCGGAACAAAAGCCGGAAACAAAGGTTTTGAAGCAATGATGGGTGTAATTGAAATGATAAATTTATATAAAAATTTATGAAATTTAAATTTGATTAAAAAAACAGACTTGATTTATCAATTTTAATTTGTGCGATAATATGGGTTTTAACAGGTGCGTTTTTAAGATTTTTTAAATATTTCTTTACACCTGTGGAACTTGAAAAAACAACGCTGATTTTAATC
>JALVWY010000009.1 GCA_027023105.1 Campylobacterales bacterium
TGTTTGGGTAGTGATGTCTTGTTCTGCTTTTTTTAATATTCTTTGCTTAATTTTATAATAATTGTAACTCTCAGGGATATTTAGGAGACTGTATAATTCTTTAAGTGTAATTTCAAATTCCAGAAGGGGTTGTGGGTCATAGCGATAATGTTTCTCAAAACTATCTTTTAAAATTTCATATAACTTAATGAGATATTTATTTTTAAGCTTAATAATATTAGTAATATCGTATTTAAGAAATTTGGATTTTAAATTAACTATTTCTTTTAATAAATAAGCCGAAATTTCATATTTTATCTTGCCTTTTTCTCCCATTACCACTCCCAAAAGCTGAATAGATAAAAATTTATCTGGATTAGTTTCTTCAGTAATGTAAAAAATGGTACGCTGTAAAGCAAAAAAAGCTTTTTTAAGTCTATTATAAGCATCTTTATTTTTGGTAAGGTCTAAAATATTAATAAGCTCTTTTAGGTTAAAGGTATAAATTTTATTAGGCTTAGTATAATCTACATTAGCCATTATCAAATTTAAAAGTTTTAATTCGGTTGGGGATAAACTTCCCGACCCTAATACCATACTTTCCGATTTAGCAACTTCTTTTTTAAGATGTATATTAACAGTTATTCCCAAATTTTCTCCTATATCTTTATATTTACATAATTTTAACATATGGTATCTCCTATTTAAAAATTAGGGGTATTATACCTTAATAAAGACCACAAATCAAGTAATGTCCTCTTAAAACCCTCATTTTGTCCTCTTAAAACCCTCATTTTGTCCTCTTAAAACCCTCATTTTGTCCTCTTAAAACCCTCATTTTGTCCTCTTAAAACCCTCATTTTGTCCTCTTAAAACCCTCCAAACCCCCTAAAATAGGAAACTTTTTTTTCCTACATATTAATACATAATATACATATTAATACATAATATACATCTACTACTATAGAGAAGAAGAGAAGAGAGTGATAAAAAACCTTCCAAATTTAAAAAATATTTATTAAGAATATAATTATTTATTTTTATTAAAAATTATGTAAAAACTTTTTTAAAGTATTGACAAATTATTTAAAATTATCTATAATTATTGATAGAAAAACATCTAAGGAGCGAGAGATGGCAAGAAAAAAAGTTATTAAAAATTTAAAATGGAGTGATTTAGCTGAAGAAATTTTTTTTCAATGGGGAAGAGATTTAAGAGATAAGGTTTTTTATGTAGGAAATTTTTACGATTTTACTGAACCTTATCACGATAAACTCTATAGTTTAAGGGTTTATGGAGATATTGATAAATTTAGAATTAAAGTTATTAAAGAATTAGAAGATGGAGATTATCTAGTTGATGTTACTAATTACACTGAAGTTTCTATAAAATACGGTGTTTTATCTCAGTTTGTATAATAAAAAAAAGGAGTAACTGATGAGCTTTGAAGAAAAAAAACAAGAAATAAAAGAAATTATTAACCTTAATGCTAATAAACGAAATTTAAATGCAAAAATTTTAAGAATTTTAAAAAAAGAAATTGAAGAGTTATTAAAAAAAGGATATATGATGATTGATATTCAACAACTTCTCAAAACTAAACTAAACTTAGATATCAATTATCAAACGTTGGTCGGCTGGATAAAAAGAAACATTAAAAACTTCTAAAATATAGCTTTTTTTAATGCGTTTGCGTGGCTTCTGAGACGTTTTTTTTGGTTTTGCTATATAATTACTATCAAAACAAAAAAAATCGCTTAAAACGCTTAAAATCGCTTTTTTAATCTAAATCTTCAAAACAAATCATAAGTTCATATAATTCTTTCTTTTTTGGTTCTTGTAATATATAAATTTCGCATTCTTGACATCCAGTAAGTTTTTTAATGGTGGTGTAGTCTTTTTCGATGATTTTATATCCTTTGTTTAAAAGGTCTTCTAAAACCCTTCCTTCTCCCCATTTTATAGGGACTCTGTGTGTTTGGTCTATTATTCCGCTGAGCAAATAATTCATAATTTCTCCTTTTTAAATATTTTTTAGCAGTATTGTAACTTATACCTGCTGGTTTTGCTACTTTATTTTGTTTCAAACTGAAAGGATTTGAAATAATAAACGAAATGTTTTGAAATAAAATTGTAAAAATTAGGTAAATTTCTCAAAGGAAAAAATATTATGTTAAGTTATTGTAATACAAAGTGTAATATACTGTAATACAAAGTGTAATATACTGTAATACAAAGTGTAATATACTGTAATACAAAGTGTAATATACTGTAATATAAAGTGTAATATACTGTAATATAAAGTGTAATATATTACAAAAAATTTCCTATATATATATTAATTAAAATCTTTTGAATAAACTTGCTGTCATCTGTTCTATTTTTTTTCGGTCGGTCAAAACTTTCTTATTTTTCGGATTTATAATAAAACGATATATTTTTTCTTTTTTCATCTTTTTGGTCGGTTCTAATAATTTTAATTTTTCAAACTCTGTTTTTTTGTTTAGCTCTTTTATTTGATTTTTTAGTAATCTTGCTAAATGGCTGTAATATTGGTAATCTTTTTTATCTTGGAGTCCCAATATGCGAATAATGTAATCTTGCGGTAGGTCTATATATCTAAATCTTTCAAAACTTTTAAAAAATTCATATAATTTCATTGCGTATTTTGTTCGGAGTTTGTTTAATGTGGGAATAAGGTCTAATTTTGTAAAATTTTCATCATTTGAGTGTATCATTAACCACTTCATCAATTTTGGTAATTCTATGTATGCGACCTTTTTTCCTGTTTTTTCGTCTAATTTCCAATAAGCGTCTGCTAAAAAGCTCATTGAATACCATTGATACACTTGATTATCTTTTGGATTTTTAAAATTATTTAACTGCAATGTAATTTTTTGTAGTTCTGTTAATGCGTCTTCAATTTCTTTTATATAGCTTTCTACTTTTTCTAATCCCATCATTCTACGCAAATAGGGAAATTCAATCGGAATATAATCTAATTTTTCAATTATTTCTCCTTTTCCATTGTTTACATTTTTTTGGATAAGGTAGTAAATAGCATTAAGACATCTTTTAGCGTGTATAGATAGCGTGTCGCCTCCTCTTGTTAGTTCGTTGCGTTTATGTATCGTAATTTCTTTTTTTTTCATTTTTTTACTCCTTTTTTTATGCAATTATAGCATAATTTGGTAAAAAATAGCAATATAACCAATTTATACCCTAGAAATGACCAATTTATACCCTAGAAATGACCAATTTATACCCTAGAAATGACCAATTTATACCCTAGAAATGACCAAAAATTTTGCTTCAAACGATGAATTTTCGGGGGTTTGAAGGGGGGGGTTAAGAGAGGTTAAGAGAGGTTAAGAGAAATTAAGAGAATATTTTTATTAACTATCTTTAATGATTTAAGTATCTTTCTTGGCGTAAATTTTTCGCTTATTTTTTGCCTTTTTAACTATGCAATAGGTGAGCCAAAAGCTCACGCTTTTGGACTAACATTTGAAGAAAAAATATACAATCGGTAACCCCCCTTTATCCCCCCTGTCATTAGGAGCAGGGGGGAAATATAATATCTTTTCTAATCATCTTTGATTTTAGATTTTCTTTTTCGTTTAAGTTTATTTTTTTTTAATCTCTTTTAAGCTGAATGTGAGCTTTTTTTCTTTTTGGGTATATAAACCCTTTCGAAATAATTTTCTCTTTCTCTAAACGTTTTAAAACGCTTTTTAAAGATAATTTTTTGATTTGTTCCAATCATTTTGATTTAAGTTTCTTTTTTTTTGTCTATTTTTTTACAAAAGATTTGAGAGTAATAAAATAAAAATTAAAATATAGCTTTTTTTAATGCGTTGCGTGGCCTCTGAGGCGTTTTTTTTGGTTTTGCTATATAATTACTATCAAAACAAAAAAAATCGCTTAAAACGCTTAAAATCGCTTTTTTTAATCTAAATCTTCAAAACAAATCATAAGTTCATATAATTCTTTCTTTTTTGGTTCTTGCAATATATAAATTTCGCATTCTTGACATCCAGTAATTTTTTCAATGGTGGTGTAGTCTTTTTGGATGATTTTATATCCTTTTTTTAAAAGTTCTTCTAAAATACTTCCTTGTCCCCATTTTATAGGGACTCTGTGTGTTTGGTCTATTATTCCGCTGAGCAAATAATTCATAATTTCACCTTTTTTAAATATTTTTTAGCAGTGTTGTAACTTATACCTGCTGTTTTTGCTACTTTGTAAGGTGTTATTTCTTCTTGTTGCAAACGTAACAGATTAACAGCATTTATTACTTTTTCTTTTGCTTTATCAGCTTTTATTTTAGAAGCTCTTTTTGCACTTTCAACTTTCTTTTTGCTTGGTGGTATTTTTTTTCCATACTTCTCTAAAATCTCTAACGCCCATTTTAAATCATTTGGTATTTCTCCATTTTCTTTATTTTTAAGAGCTTTTTTTTCTATGCTTACTTTGTATCCAAATATTTCAAATTCCATAACCGCTCCTTGTTTCAAACTGACGTAACATTTTATCATAATTCAAAGTGATGTGTCAATATGAAATAATATTATTTCAAACTGAAACGATTTGAAATAATAAACGAAATGTTTTGAAATAAAATTGTAAAAATTAGGTAAATTTCTCAAAGGAAAAAATATTATGTTAAGTTATTGTAATACAAAGTGTAATATACTGTAATACAAAGTGTAAT
>JALVWY010000010.1 GCA_027023105.1 Campylobacterales bacterium
ATTTTACTAAATTGTTGTATAAGTTTCAGGGTGGTATAAGTTTTGCCGCAATCCGTGTTATTTGCCGAAATAAAAACATTCATTTTCCATTCTCCATTTTCAATTTTCCATTTATTATATAGCTTTTGTATTCATTTAATGAATGGAAAACTATTTTTTTGTATTTGTAAGCATAAAGTTTTATTAAAAGTTTTTGAATCACAGGCTCAATGGAGGGCTTGAACCATGCGTCATTTGTTAAGGCTATAATATATTTCGGTTTTAATTTATAGAGTTTTTCTATAGTGGCTTCATAACATATGGCATTTATGGATTTATAGTTTTTTATTGTAAAAATTCCAAAATGAGAACTTGTTTTATAATCACTCGCCCCTGCAAAAAATATTTTGTTTATCTCTTTTTGAAAAAAAGGAAGAGGAATATACTCTCCAAACGGAACTAATATATGTTTATCTAAAACAGTAACTTTTTTGTTTTCAAAAATATAAGTTGAATTGAAAAATTTTTTGTTTTTGTAATGAAGCGCTCCTGTTACAATAGTTATTTTTGTAGATAATTTAATTAATTTTCCCATTAAAGTCGGATATAAATTTAAAAACAGAGGGAAAGAACTTTCGGGTAAAACCACTACGGAATAGTGCTTGTTTATTGCTTTTTGAATAATATTAAAATTATTTTGAATTTCAATAGGAATGAAATTTTGTTGCCATTTTTTGTTTTGAGGGATATGGGTTGTGGCTAAAAATATTTTTAAATCAGGCATTTTTATATGAGGCGTTTGATATATTCTTAAAAATATACTTAAAGTAAGCAGCGTTACGGCAATGGATTTTTTGTTTTTTAGAGAATAAATACCTATTAAAAATACTAAAAATGCAATTTTTGTGATTCCAAAATAACTGTTTACCAAAAAAATTTCAGGTTTTAGCCAGTCAAATGTAAAAGGTCTTATATAATCAAATCCGAAAGCTATAAATAAAAGCCACAATAAAATGGAAAATGGAAAATGGAAAATGGAAAATTTAAATAGATTAAATATTTTATTTAATATAAAAAAAATTAATCCGTAACCAATTCCTATAAATAATATTATAACAGGTATCATCCAAGTGAGATTATAATATCTAAAACTAAGCCCAATCCAGTAAAAAAGTAAGATTCCAAGAAAAAAGCCCGTTTGAAAAAAAGAGTGTTTAAAATGAAAAAAGATGTAAAAACCAAGCATTGCAAACAAAGATGTAAGAAATGATAGAATAAAGCCTTCATTTAAAAAAGCGTATAAATAAACAGGTATTGCAAAAATAATTGCCACAATTAATGAATTTGTGTTAAAATACCGCTTAAAAAAGGATAAATATGGATTTTTTATATGCAGCTGGGACAAACGGGGGACAAGGGAGTCTTTTGGCATCATTGTTACCTTTGATTATTTTATTTGTAATTTTTTATTTACTTGTAATTTTACCACAACAAAGACAGGCAAAAAAACATAAACTTATGGTTTCGGAACTTAAAAAAGGGGATAAAATTTTGACTACAGGTGGAATTATGGGAGAAGTTGTTAGAAATGAGCCGGAATATTTAGTTGTAAGAATTGCAAAAGATATTGAAGTAAGAATAGATAAATCGGCAGTGGCAAGAAAGCTTAACGATGAAGAAGCTTAATTACAGGCTTGTTATTTTTATTTTAGCTACAATTTTCGGGATAGCTTTTACTATCCCTTCATTTCTTGGTAAAAATCCAAAAGTAAATTTAGGTCTTGATTTGCAAGGCGGTATGTATCTGGTTTTGGGTGTAAAAAGTGAAGAAGCGGTTAAAAATAAAATTAAATCAATAGCTTCTGCAATAAAATATCTTTCTGACAAAAAAGACCTTTTTATAGATAAATTAAAAACATCAAATAACGCGCTTAGTTTTGAACTTATTGATAAAGACGATGCACCTAAAATGGATGCGGCTCTTAAAAAAATAAGAGGAATTGAAATCAAAAAAATTCCTGAAAAAGAGAGTGTGATTTATAAAATTGCACTGACTAAAGAGACTATAACAAAAACAAAAGAAGATGCCATAAAACAGGCAATTCAGACAATAAGAAGCAGACTTGATGCCTTTGGTTTGGCAGAGCCAAGCGTTACACAACAGGGCAAAGATAAAATAGTAGTTGAACTTCCGGGTATTAAAACCCAAAAAGAAAAAAACAATATTAAAAAACTTATTTCATCCGCTGCCCATCTTGAACTTTATCTGGTAGATAATGAACACAGGGTTACAAATCCTAAAGATGCGGCTAAATACGGTGATATTATGTTGCCGGATAAAAATAATCCAAAAAGAATGTGGCTTCTTAAAACACCGCTAGTGCTTGATGGAAGTATGATTACGGATGCAACGGTCGGATTTACGCAAAAAACAAATCAACCGGCAATTTTTTTTACTCTAAATTCTCAAGGTGCGGCGATTTTTGGGGATGTAACAGGTAAAAATGTAGGAAAACAGCTTGCTATTGTGGTGGATAACAAAGTCTATTCGGCTCCTACCATTCAAGAAAGAATCGGAGGGGGAAGCGGACAAATTACCGTAGGAAGCACGGACGAAGCTCATATTTTGGCTATTGCTTTGCGTAGTGGTTCACTTCCTGCACCTGTTGTTTTACTTGAGCAAAGAAGTGTAGGTGCAAGTTTGGGGGCTGACAGTATTAGAAAATCTATGATTGCCTTGATAAGCGGATTTATAATAGTTGTTATTTTTATGGCTTGGTATTACGGATTTTCAGGAATAATAGCCGATATAGCTCTTGTAACAAACCTGTTTTTAATTACGGCTGTTATGGCGCTTTTCGGGGCTACACTTACGCTTCCGGGAATGGCAGGTATTGTGTTGACAGTCGGGATGAGTGTTGATGCGAATGTTATTATCAATGAAAGAATAAGAGAACTTATCCGTGAAGGAAAATCAATAAAACTGGCGATTGAGGGCGGATATAAAAACGCTATGAGTGCGATTTTGGATTCAAATATTACAACTTTAATTGCGGCGATTGCACTTTTTGCATACGGAACCGGAACTATCAAAGGTTTTGCATTAACTATGGCAATAGGTATTTTAGCCAGTATGCTAACGGCAATTCTTGGAACTCACGGAATTTGGCAATATATAATTGCAGGAAATAAAAAATTAACTCCAAAAAGTTTTGGAATGAAGGCTTAACAATGGAATTATTCAGTCAAAATAAAATATATAACTTTATGAGTAAAAGGAATATTTTTATATCTATTTCTTTAACTCTTATTGCTTTAAGTATTGCTTCTATGATTTTTAAAGGATTTAACTGGGGTATTGATTTTAAAGGCGGAATTGAAGTTCAGGTTCAATTTCAAAAACCGGTTCCTATTTCGGATATAAGAAAACAGATTTCCAAAAAATTTAACGGCGCAAGTATTACTACATTTGGAAAGAAAAATGAAATTTTAATCAGAATGAGTGTCAACAAAGTAAGCGGTGATGTCCAAAAAGATTTAGGAAGTGAAGTTAAAAAATTGTTGTCTCCTCTTGGAAGCGTTACAATAAGAAGGGTTGATATTGTGGGCTCAAAAGTCGGAAGTGAGCTTAGAGACAACGGTATAAAAGCTTTGGTTTTTGCAATTATAGGTATTTTGATTTATGTAGCGTTTAGATTTGAATGGCGTTTTGCCCTAGCGAGTGTGCTTGCTTTATGTCATGATACAATTATTTCACTCGGTGCTGTGAGCTTTTTCCATGTGGAAGTAAATTTGGATGTTTTAGCGGCTATTCTTACATTAATGGGATATTCTTTAAATGATACAATAGTTGTTTTTGACAGAATTAGAGAGCAGATTATCGGTTCAAAGGTTAAGGATTTGCCTTCGTTAATTAATGAAGCCGTTTCAAAAACACTTAGCAGAACGGTTTTAACTTCTCTTACAACATTTTTTGTTATGTCAACTCTGTTTTTATTCGGAGGAGAAATTATAAGACCGTTTAGTTTCACACTTCTTGTAGGAATTATTGTCGGGACTTATTCATCAATATTTATAGCCTCTCCTCTTCTTATCTGGCTTGGATTTAAAATAGACGATTACAGAAAAAAACTTCTTGACAAAGAGAAAAGAAAAAGAGAAAAAGAAAAAATGAGACAGATGTATCAAGGCGGAGTGGTATAAATAGTGTTGAGTTATGAGTGAATATAAGGAGTTATAATGGATTGGGGCAAGGTAATTTATGTTTTTTTCCAGTTAATGAGTTTAACTTCGGTTGCCGGATATTTATACGACCATAATAAAGTCGCCTTATTTATTGCGGTTAGTCTTAACCTGATTTCCACCTTTTTAAAAATCGGGGTTAGAAATATAGTCGCAGCTGAGCTTTTTGCTGCTAGTCTTGTAGCGGATTTGCATTTAATACCCGCTTTTTTTTATGAAGTTATTAAGCATAATAGTGAGGCTGCCGTGGCTATGGCTATAGGAGCTCTTATTGCAAATATTGTGACAATTATTTTAAGTTTTATAGAAATTTCAAAAACAAAAAATATTGATTGGGAATAATTAAATTTAGAATGGAGAGTGAAGAATGGAAAATAAAATGAGAGTATATAAACCTTCTGAAATAGAAATTAATTGGCAAAAACATTGGGATGAAAATAATTCATTTGA
>JALVWY010000011.1 GCA_027023105.1 Campylobacterales bacterium
AAGTTTCGGATGGATGACAGCAGAAATAGGAAGACAACCTTGGACAGTATTCGGAGTTCTTCCGACAGCAGAATCAGCAACACCGATTGCATTAGCTAATGTTCAAGCAACATTCTTTATGTTCTTAACAGCATTTGTAATCTTAGGTCTTGCTGAACTTAAAATCCTATTTACGGTCGTTAAACACGGACCAAAAGGAGCACACTAATGAGTTGGGCACCATATACAGTGGACGCAACGCATTTTTATCTACAAGTATACTTTTGGATAATCGTTGCGGTTTTAGGCGGATTATTTTTACTTATGACATTTGTTCAAGGTGGACAAACATTGTTCCACACAGCAAAAAATGAAATGGAAGAAAGAGCAATCACTAACTCTCTTGGTAGAAAGTGGGAGCTTACTTTTACAACTTTGGTTCTTTTTGGTGGTGCGCTTTATGCAGCGTTTCCATTGTTTTATTCAGTATCATTCGGTGGGGCTTATTGGGTATGGATGCTAATTTTATTCGCATTCGTTCTTCAAGCCGTTTCATATGAATATATGAATAAAGAAGCTAACCTTTTAGGTAAAGGTGTTTACAAATTTTTCTTATATTTCAACGGTGTAGTTGCTATGTTATTAATAGGTGCGGCAGTTGGAACTTTCTTTACAGGAAGTAACTTTAGTTTTGACCCTGTTACAAGACATGTAATTTGGGGAACAGCAAGTAACGGATTTAATCTAAGAGGTCTTGAAGCTGCTATTGACTTTAAACACGGAGCTTGGTTTAACCTTTCATTTGGTGTTTTACTTTTTGCAGCGGCAAGAATTCTTGGTGGTTTATGGTTGATTAATGATATTGACAATAATGAATTCCCTGAACTTATCGCAAGAATCAGAGGAACAATTAAAAAATGTTTTATTGTTTTATTAATTGCATTATTAATCGTTCTTTTCGGTTTAATTACAATGAAAGGATATTCATACAATATTCATGACCCTAAAGGAGTAATTACTTTAGTAGCCGGAAAATATTTACACAACCTATTGTCATTTGGAGCTATTCCATTAATTTTATTATTAGTTGGACTTGTTCTTTATGTTTGGGGTGTATTTAAATCTGGTTTTGGAAACTCAAACAAAGGTATTTGGTTTGCAGGTCTTGGGATTGTATTAATCGGTATTATTGTATTTGTAATTGCAGGATTATTTGGAACACCTTTTTATCCAAGTTATGCTGATTTACAAAGTTCTTTAACAATTCAAAATACATCAGGAAGTAAATATACCCTTGAAGTTATGGCTTGGGTTAGTGTAGCTGTTCCTTTTGTATTAGCATATATTATTTATGTTTGGTATCAAATGAAAAAAGGTGGTCCTATTACTAAAGAAGAAATAGCAGACCCAGAATCTCATGCATATTAAGGAGCGCAAATGAGAAAATTATTAGCTTTAATGACGGTATTTTTCGGTAGTTTTCTTTTCGCTGCCGATACTCAGTTAATGCCAAACGGTATTAACCCGGAAGTTCATAAAATTGATACTACATGGGGAACAATTCTGTTCTTTATGTGGCCGGTTTTAATTATTATCGCTTACAAATTCGTAGAATTTACTCTTAAAAAATCAGGTCTTGAAAAAGACCTTTGATTTTTTTTCTTTTTTTTATTTTCTAATTCATCCTTCAAATTTTTTGTTATAATTACAATCCATACAACCACATTTTATAGGAGAAATTTATGATAAAAGAACTAAAAAATCTTGGTATAGAAGCTTCAAATATTATACACAATCCGAGTTATGACAAAATTATAGAAGATACTTTAAAAAAGGGTGAAGTGCTTAGGACTTCAAGTGGTGCTACTGCTGTTGATACAGGAGAATTTACAGGAAGAAGTCCAAATGATAAATTTTTTGTTAAACAAGCACCGAGCGAGCAATATATAGCATGGGGTGAAATTAATCATCCGATTACTCTTGAAACTTTTAAAAAACTTGAAGAATTTACAAAAAAAGAACTTTCTAAAAAAGAAGAAATTTATGTTGTTGATGTTTTTGTAGGTGCCAGTAAAGAAAGCAGAAGGGCAATTAGATTTATAACTCCTATTGCATGGCAGGCTCATTTTGTAATGAATATGTTTATTTTGCCTTTAGAAGAAGAAGCAAAAAATTTCAAACCTGATTTTACATTTTTTGTAGCAGGAGATGCAAGATATCCGAATTGGAAAGAGGATGGACTTAACAGCGATATATTTGTTGCATTTAATATAGAAGAAAATAAAGCTGTAATGAGTGGAACGCTATACGGTGGAGAGCTTAAAAAAGGTATTTTTACAATGATGAACTACTGGCTTCCGCTTGAAGGCAAACTTTCTATGCACTGCTCTGCAAATGTTGGAGAAAAAGGTGATGTAGCACTTTTCTTCGGTCTTAGCGGAACAGGAAAAACAACTTTATCAACCGACCCAAAAAGAAAACTTATAGGTGATGATGAACACGGTTGGGATGATAAAGGTGTTTTTAACTTTGAGGGCGGATGCTATGCAAAAGTAATCAATCTTGATAAAGAGAGTGAGCCTGAAATTTACGGTGCTATTAAAAGAAATGCTTTACTTGAAAATGTAGTAATTGACGAAAACGGAGAAGTTGATTATACAAACGGAAGTAAAACGGAAAATACAAGAGTTAGTTATCCAATCGAACATATAGAAAATCACGAATGCACTCTGACAGGCGGACATCCTAAAAATATTATTTTCTTAAGTGCGGATGCATTTGGTGTTTTACCTCCGGTTTCTAAACTTACAAAAGAACAGGCTATGTTTTATTTCTTAAGCGGATATACGGCAAAAGTAGCAGGAACCGAAAGAGGAATTACTGAGCCTGTGGCAACTTTTAGTGCATGTTTTGGTGAGCCTTTTTTACCGCTTCATCCAACAGTATATGCAAAACTTTTAGGGGAAAAAACAGAAGAACATAGTGTAAATGTTTATCTTGTAAATACAGGATGGACAGGCGGTCCTTATGGAGTTGGTAAAAGAATGAGTATTAAAGATACGAGAGCTTGTATTAATGCTATTCTTGATGGAAGCATTGAAAAAGCGGAATTTGAAACGCTTCCTATATTTGACTTGACTATTCCAAAAGAACTACCCGGAGTTAATACACAAGTTTTAAATCCAAGAAATACTTGGGCAGACAAAGAGGCTTATGATGAGCAACTTAAAAAATTAGGTTCTATGTTTATAGAAAATTTCAAAAGATACGAAGATGTTCCGGAAGGAAAAGAATACGAAAAAGCAGGTCCAAAAATTTAATTTTTTTCCTCTTGCATTTAATAAAAAATTTTAATATAATTTCATTCCTATGCGAGCTTAGCTCAGCTGGCTAGAGCACCACCTTGCCAAGGTGGATGTCGCGGGTTCGAATCCCGTAGCTCGCTCCATATGGCGCTATAGCCAAGTGGCTAAGGCAGGAGCCTGCAAAGCTCTGATCCCCGGTTCGAATCCGGGTGGCGCCTCCAAAAATTAAGCTGACTTTAAGGAAGCTTTGATATAATTTTGCTCCAAATATGCCCGGGTGGCGGAATTGGTAGACGCAAGGGACTTAAAATCCCTCGGGAATTTCTCCCGTGCCGGTTCGAGTCCGGCCCCGGGCACCACCATCTAAATTCAAAAATAGAATTGTTTCTATTAAGATTGGAGAGATGGCTGAGTGGTCGAAAGCGGCGGCCTTGAAAGCCGTTGAACTCGCAAGGGTTCCCAGGGTTCGAATCCCTGTCTCTCCGCCATTTGATTTTATTCTAAAATTTTTTTAAATTAATCCAAAAAACATTTTTATAGCTATAATATACATTAAAATCCCTATAATTTTTTTGATTTGTTTTTGATTTAAATGAAAGTGCATAATATAATTTCCCACAACTCCGCCTAAAATTGCGCCTATTGCCGCAACTATCAGTAAAATCCAGTTTATTTTTGTAAAACTTAAATATGTTATAAAGGCTGTAAATGTTGAAAACGGTATTACAAAACTCATAGCCACAGCCACTTTTTTGGTATCAAATCCAAGCATTATTAGAATTGGCAAAAGCAGACTTCCCCCGCCAATTCCAAGCAGACCGCTTATAATACCGACAATTCCGCCTAAAACAGGCATAATAAAAGGTGATGTAAAATTAAATTTTTTCTCTTTTTTACCAAATAAAATCATACTTCCTGCAAAAAACAAAAATAAAACAAACAGACTTTTTACAAAATATTCAGGTATGAATTTAGATAAATATGCTCCTATCGGAGCTGTGAGTGCTAAAGAAATAGCCAGAGGAAAAGCAAATTTTATATCTAAAACTTTTCTTTTTATGTTCATAATGCTTGAAGTAATGGTTGTTGATGTGTTTACAAAAAGACCTATTGCTTTTGCAAAATTGAAATTAAGTCCTACCATATCAAGGATAGGGACAAGTGCCGTGGCACTTCCTATTCCTCCTAAGGCAAAAAATGTGGATAAAATAAATGTGATAATAAATATTTCTATATAAAACATTTTACGGCTTTATATGTTGAACTAATTCAATAATTCCGCCTTGCAGTGAAAAAACATTTTGAATACCGATTCTTTGTAAAAAGGCGGTTGCTACGAGTGAGCGCTGACC
>JALVWY010000012.1 GCA_027023105.1 Campylobacterales bacterium
ATTAATTTTTCTTTTTTTTATTAATAGGAGTAACCAATATATTAATATAATTTCCTTCAAGTTTAGGCTCGTTTTGTTTTTCTCCGACATCTTTTAGCATATCCCAAACTCTGTTTATTACTTCAAACCCTTTTTCAGGTGTGGCAAGTTCTCTACCTCTTAGAAAGACTCTAAGTTTTACATGTTTTCCTTTTTCAAGAAATTCTCTTGCATGTTTCACTTTATAATTTATATCGTTATCTTGGATTTTTGATGTAAATTTAATCTCTTTTACTTCAATTTTGACCTGTTTTTTCTTGGCTTCTTTTTTCTTTCTTTCCTGTTCGTATTTATATTTTCCGTAATCCATTACTTTTGCAACAGGAGGATTTGAATTCGGTGCAACAAGCACTAAATCAAGCCCTTTGTTATAAGCTATTTCAAGAGCTTTTTCACTGTCTACAACTTTTGGTTCACCTTCACCGTCAACAAGTCTTACCCTGTCTGTGAAATTTACGATATCTTCATTAATCATAGTTTTGTCTTTACTCATAGTTTTACCTCGCTAAGTTTTTTAATCATTTCTATAAATTCTCCTTTTTTCATTTTGTATTGTTCTCTTTTTTTTCTGTCACGAATTGCAACAATTCCGTTTTCAACCTCTTCATCACCGATTATCACAACATATCCTACTCTTTGTTTTTCCGCATTTCTGATTCTTTTATTAAGTGAATCGTTACTTGCAAAAATTTCCGTTTTTATATCCGCTTCAAGCAACTCTTTTTGAATTTCTTTTGCATATTCCGTATGACTTTCACTTATAGGCACAAAAATCGCTTTTATAGGGGCTATAAATGTCGGGAACTCCCCTGCGTAATGTTCCGTAAGAATTGCTATAAATCTTTCAAAACTTCCGATAATTGCCCTATGAAGCATTACAGGTCTTTTTCTCTCGTTATTTTCATCAACATAGCTTATATCAAATCTCTCAGGCAGGTTAAAATCTACCTGAATAGTTCCGCATTGCCATTTTCTGCCAATAGCATCAGTGATTTTTATGTCAATTTTAGGTCCGTAAAATGCTCCCCCGCCTTCATCAACCCCGTAACTTCTTCCAAGATTATCAAGAGCTTTTTTAAGCGAATCGGTAGCTTTTTCCCAAATTTCATCTTCACCGATTGATTTTTCAGGTTTTGTGGAAATTTCCATTTCATACTCAAATCCGAATCTTTGCATAATAGTATCCACAAAATCAAGAACTTTTATAACTTCTTCTTCTATCTGATTTGGTGTGCAGAATATATGGGCGTCATCTTGGGTAAATTCCCTAACTCTTAAAAGTCCGTGTAAAACACCGCTTTTTTCGTGTCTATGAACTGTTCCAAACTCAAAAAATTTTAAAGGCAGTTCTTTATAGCTTCTTGTTTTATGCCCGAAAATTTTAACATGGGCTAAGCAGTTCATAGGCTTAATCCCGTATTCTTCGGCTTCTTTTCCTTCTTCGTCTCTTTCAATCTCCGTAAAATACATATTTTCTTTATAATTGTAATAATGCCCGGAAATTTTCCACATATAACTTCTAAGAAGTTCAGGTCCTTTTACCGGCTCGTATTCTCTTCTTATATGGGCTGAAAAAAGCAGTTTTTCAAGATTGGCTCTAAGAAGTGCCCCACGAGGCAGCCAAATAGGCATACCGGGAGCCACATCTTCATCAAACATCCAAAGTTCAAGCTCTTTTCCTAGTTTTCTATGGTCTCTTTTTAGTGCTTCTTCAAGCATTTTGAGATATTTTTGCAGTGAATCTTTTGTGGCAAACGCAGTTCCGTAAATTCTTGTAAGCATTTCATTTTTTGAATCCCCGCCAAGATAAGCACCCGCTACTTTTTGAAGTTTTACATTTTGAAGATATTTTGTATTAGGCACATGAGGACCGCGGCATAAATCTTCAAAATCGCCCTGTTTATAAATTGACACTATATCATCAGGTATCATTTTTAAAACTTCCTGTTTTAGCTCGTCATTTTTAAATTTTTCCCTAGCTTCGGCTTTAGTTATTTCATATCTTTCAATAGGAAATTTTTTCTTAGCTAAAGCTTTCATTTTTTTCTCAATGCCTTTTAAATCTTTATCGCTGATAGGTGTCTCGGTTTTAAGGTCATAATAAAATCCGTTTTCAACCGTTGGTCCTACATAAAATTTAGCATCAGGGAAAAGCTCTTTAATCGCCTGTGCCATTAAATGTGCAGCCGAATGCCTTATAATCTCAAGCGCTTCTTCATTATCATCAAAATATATAGGTTTAGCACCATTTACATCTATATTTTTAGCTTCTATTGTCTGTAAATCGACAATATTATCCCCTATTTTATAACCGATAATATCATTATTCATTTATATCCTTTTGAAATAGTAAAATTGTGTAGTTTAAAGTAGAAAGTCTGAAAGTGCAAAATTTATTCAAAAAAACCCCTGTTTATAGCTCTTTCCTTTTTTTAGATGAATTTTAACTTAAATTTAATTTTATGTCAATTTTTATAATAAAGGAAAAAAGAGAATTAATCTCTATGTTCAAAAATTTCAATTTTTTCAATAATATCATTTTGATTGATAGAATCTAATATTTCAAAACTTTTATCATCATTTTTTTCAATACCACCAAATACAGTATGAACCCCGTCTAAATGAGGACAATCTGTAAAACATATAAAAAATTGACTTCCCCCTGTATTTTTACCGGCATGTGCCATAGAAAGACTTCCTCTTTTATGAATTTGTTTAGGCGCCTTAGTCTCACATTTAATAACCCATCCAGGACCACCTGTTCCAACCATTCCTTTTGCACCTTCTTTTGAATTAGGACAACCGCCTTGAGCCATAAATCCCGGAATTACTCTATGAAATTTAAGTCCGTTATAAAAATCATTTTGTGCAAGATGAGCAAAATTTGCTACCGTATTAGGCGTTGCTTCAGGAAAAAGTTTAATCCAAATTAAACCTTTATTTGTAGTAATTTTTGCATATTGAAAATCATTAATATTATTTAAATCATATTTTTTTAATTTTTTACCAAACATTTTTTACCTTTTATAATATATTTATAAGTTTTAGAAGATTATATCGTGGTGGTCGCAACAGGATTCGAACCTGTGACCCCTACCATGTCAAGGTAGTACTCTAACCAACTGAGCTATGCGACCAATCAGATTGAAATTTTATCATTTTTTTTCAAAAAATAAAAGTATAAAAAGCCCAAAATTGACAAATCTATCATCATATCGGCAAAATTAAAAATAGCAAACTTAAATCCACAGTGCCAATATACATAATCCACTACCCCTCCTCTTATAAATCTGTCTAATAAATTAGAAAAAGCCGCCGCAAATAAAATTCCGCTTAAAATCGGATGTTTTGAAAAAATTTTTTCTTTTATAAAATATATTAAAAGTCCGATAATTAAGGCTAATTGAATATATTTAAGATTTTTGCCAAGAAAACTAAACATAGAAAAAGCAACCCCTTTATTTAAAACCATAATAAAAGAAATACATTTTGTTTTCAAGGTAAATCCGCTTAAAAAGATTAATTTTATAATCTGGTCTATTGCAAAAACAGAAAAAAAAGCAAAAAAGAATTTTTTCATAATTTTGCCTTGAAAAATGCTTTTAGTTTTTCAAGATACTCATTTGCTTCCCTTTTATTTTCACCTTCAACCAAAAGTCTTAGTTTATTTTCAGTCCCGGAATATCTGACTAAATGTCTGTATCCGGCTTTTGTCACCTCATCTAACACCTCTTTTGCCCCTTCTATTTTATCAAAAGGTATTTTTTCACTTACATTAATATTAGTTTGAACCTGAGGATATAAATCAAACAGATTAAACGCTTCACTTGCCTTCTTTTTGTTTTCTATAATATAAGCCACAGCCTGAAGAGCACTTACAAGTCCATCACCTGTTTTAGCATAATCACTAAAAATTATATGACCTGACTGTTCCCCACCAAAGTTCAAATTATACTTATTCATTACTTCCAATACATATTTATCCCCGACATTACTTCTATATACTTTTATTGAGTATTTTTTCAAAAAGTCATCCAAAGCCCCGTTACTCATAACTGTTACGGCAACTCCGTTATTTTTTAATCTTTTTTTTGAATGAAGATAATATGCAAGAGCTCCTAAAAGTTTATCCCCGTCAATCACTTCTCCGTTTTCATCAACAACTACCAATCTGTCGGCATCCCCGTCAAGTGCAAAGCCTATATCAGCCCTAAATTCCCTTACTTTAGCAGCCAAAATTTCCGGATGCATAGCCCCCGCGCTTTGATTGATATTAAATCCGTTTGGATTATCATTAATAGTAATAACATCAGCCCCAAGCTCACTGAAAATTGTAGGTGCCACTTTATAAGCAGCTCCGTTTGCCGTATCTATTACAATTCTTATTCCGCTTAAATTAATCTCTTTTGGAAAAGACGATTTAATATGAACAATATATCTTCCTATAACATCATCTATTCTTTTACTTTTTCCTATTTCTTTTCCTGTCTTTAATTCAAAATTATTCTCAAAATATATTTTTTCTATATTTTCTTC
>JALVWY010000013.1 GCA_027023105.1 Campylobacterales bacterium
TCATTTTGACGATATCAAGATATTTAGGCTCATTTATATTCTTAACCAAAGAAGCATCTATTTTTAAATAATCAGGATATAAATCCAAAACAACAATGAAATTTGAATATCCACTTCCAAAATCATCTATTGCTATTTCCGCCCCTTTTTCTTTGATTTTGTCTATAAAAGATTTAACTAAATCATAATCTTTTATACTTTCACTTTCAAGTATTTCAAAAATTACTTTTTTAACATTATTTTCATTAATCAAATTTAAAATAAACAATTTAATATCTCTATTTGCAATATCTTCAAAACTTAAATTTATACAAACTTTTTTATCCAGAGCATTCAAATCGGCAAAAACTTTTTCAATCATTATTTTATAAAAATCGTCATAAAGTTTTGTTTGTTTTATTAAATCCATAAAAAAGTCCGGAGCGTATATTTTATCACCGATTTTTATTCTCATCAATGCTTCATATTTCACTATGTTTCCGTTTTCATCAACTATACCGTGATAATAAGGAATAATATTTTTCTTTTCTAAAACATCTCTTAATTTTTGAATTTTTTCATAATTCTTTTTCTCTTTTTCTTGAAGTCTGTCATCATAAACAACAAAAAATTCATCTGTTCTTTTGGCTTCATAAAGAGCCATTTCCGCTGTTTCTAAAAGTGGTCTTATATTTGAAACACCCATATTTATCTCTATTTTCAGATTAAATTCTTTTGAAACATTTTCTAAAACACTCTTTACATTTGAAATCAAATTTCCAACTCCGTTTTCAAGAGCCAAAATAAATTCATCATTACCGTATCTATAGACATTTTCAAATTTTTCTTTAAGCTCTTTAGCAAATTTTATAAGCACTTTATCGCCTAATTCAAATCCGTAAAGCTCATTTAAAATAGCAAAATCTTTAATATCAATAATAATCAGCTGATTAATTCTTTTGTAATCCAATTTAAGCCTGTTTGGAAGAGCCGTCAAATTATCATAATAATATTTACCTTCTAACTGTTCTTTTAATTCATTATATTCATCTAAAAGATTCTTTTTGATTTTACTTAATCCAAGATATAAAAGATAAATAAAAATCAGATATATCACAATAAAAACAATTATTGAAAATAAAAATATTTTAAAAATTTCATTAATATAAATTTCCCCTTTTGTTTTAATTAAATTTTTTATCTGTGATTTATAAACACCTTTTAACACATCAAGATTGTAATCTTTAATAAAAGAGATATATGAAAGTTTTTCTTCTATTGCCAAAGTTTTAGGATTTTTAAAATAATATTCAACAAAACATCCTTTAGGATTGTTTTTTAAACATTCCAAATATTTTTTTCTAAAATAATTCCCTTTTACATCAGGTTTATTAATTGAGAGTATCTTCCCTTCTAAAGATTTAAGTCTGTTTGGCATATAATAAACATATCCGAAAATTCCGTTTTTATCCGGATTAAAAGTATTAATTTTCCCCATTGCAATATAACTTGCCCTATTTTGATTTGTTTTATTTAAGCATACTCTTATTTCATTTAATACAATATCATCTATAAAACTCTTTTTGATTCCTATAAGATAAACTTTTTTACCTCTGTTTTTCAAAAACACCAAATATTTGTTCTTTTTATAATTTAATATTATATAGCGGTTATCTTCTATAGAATAATTTAGTTTTTTGTTTGTTACATCCAATATAATTAAAGTATTATTTAAATTTTTTTTATGTTGAATGGAAAAATTTAAAAATTGGCTCATCTCTTCTAAAGAAGTATTATAAATAGTATTTTTTATAAGAGAAAAAAGACATTTAAAATTATCAATATCTTTTTTGATTTCCGCTTTTTTTTGTTTTATAACTATTTTTTGAATATTAGAAACTTCTTTATTTATTTCTTTATGTATAAAAAAATACATTACACCTAAATATATAAAAGAAAAAAGTGTTAAAAAAATTATAGGAATATAAAAAAGTATTAAAATATTCTTTTTCATAAAGCCCCTTTTAAATCCTCAACTAAATCATCAACATCTTCAAGCCCGATACTGAGTCTTACAAGACCTTCCGGAACCCCCGCATTAATGAGTTCTTCTTTGCTTAACTGCTGATGAGTAGTGCTTGCCGGATGAGTAACAAGAGATTTCGAATCACTTATATTTGTTACCAGTGAAAATATTTTAAGCTTGCTTACAAACTCTTTTGCCTCTTCATAGCTTCCAAGTTCAAAACTGATTATTCCACCGGCATATTTTAAATATCTTTTGGCTAAGTCATAATTTTCATCACTTTTTAAAAACGGATAATTGACCTTTTTTATTTTTGGATGATTTGATAAAAATTCCACTATTTTCACAGCATTTTCACTGTGTGCTTTTATTCTTAAATGAAGCGTCTCAAGCCCTAAAATTAAAAGCCAGGAATTAAAAGGAGAAATAACAGCCCCAAAATCCCTAAGAAGTGCAAGTCTGGCTCTACTTATAAAAGGATTATCAAATTTTTCATTATAAATAAGCCCGTGATAGCTTTCATCCGGTGTATTAAACTGAGGATATCTTTTAGTTTTAAGTTTATCTTTTGCAAAAGGCGCTTCAATCAAACATCCTGCTATCGCACTTCCGTTTCCTACGATATATTTGCTGGCACTATGGACTACAATATCTACTCCAAGCTCTATCGGTTTTACACTATAAGGCGTAGCAAGTGTATTATCACAAACGGTTATTACACTGTGTTTTTTGGCAATTTGTGTAATTTTTTCAAAATCAGGCACACTTAAAGCCGGATTTGCAATACTTTCAAATAAAATAAGTTTTGTTTTTTCATCTATTAAATTTTCTAAACTCTCAGGATTTTTTACATCAAAATATTTAGCCGCTATACCAAAACGCTTTAGTGTTTGAGTAGATAAAGTAATACTTCCACCGTAAAGTTTATCTGAAATAATAATATTATCACCACTGCTTACCAGATTTGAAACAGCATAAAAAACTCCCGCCATTCCGCTAGAAGTAGCCAAAGCGTCAACCCCTCTTTCAAGTGCCGCTATTCTTTTTTCAAACACTTTTGTAGTAGGATTTCCTATTCTTGTATAAATATTTCCTTCTTCTTCCAAATCAAAAAGTTTTGCCGCGTGGTCTGTATTTTCATATTCATATGCAGTTGTCATATAAATCGGAACCTGCATTGCTTTTTCTTTATCTTTTTCATATCCTAAATGTAAAGCAAGGGTAGCATCTTTCATAAAAAAGCCTTTTTTGGTAAAATCTTCTAAAATTATATCAAAAAGGACAAAGTTGAAAGACAATATTTTCACAAAACCTATAAAAAAACAGTTTGAATTTGACGAAGAAGTAGCAGGTGTGTTTGATGATATGCTTCTTAGAAGCGTTCCTTTTTATAAAGAAAACCTATATCTTCAAATAGGAATATTAAAAGACCTTTTACAAAAAAACGATAAAATCATAGATTTAGGCAGTTCCACTGGAACATTTTTGATAGAACTCAGCAAAAAAACGGAAAATTTAAATTTAATAGGCATAGACTCTTCAGACGCTATGATTAAAAAATCAAAACAAAAGGCAAAAGCTTTTAATTCAAACGCCAATTTTATAAAAGCCGATTTTTTAGATTACGATTTATCAAATTCAAAAGCAATAATTGCAAATTATACAATTCAGTTTATAAGACCTCTAAAAAGAGAAAAATTAATTCAAAAAATTTATAATTCTCTAAATGATGATGGAATATTTTTAATGAGTGAAAAACTTATAACCGAAAACAAAAAACTAAATAAAATTATGATAGATTTATATTATCAATACAAAAAACAAAAAGGCTACAGCGAATATGAAATAGCATCTAAAAGAGAAGCTCTTGAAAATGTTTTAATCCCTTATACAATGCAAGAAAATATAGAAATGCTAAAAAATGCGGGATTTAGGGATATTGATGTGATTTTCAGATGGAACAATTTTGCAACTTTTATAGCTTTTAAGAATTAAAATCAATAGAAACACTTCCTAACACTTCAAATTTTGCATTCGGGTCTATTTCGGAATGAGAAAGCACCACGACATCAAGTCCGAATCTTTCTAAAATTTCCGCTAAAGGCTTTCTTATAAGAGGGTCAACTATTAAAACAACAGGAGCTATACCTTTATTTGTAAGTTCATTTGCCGCATTTCCTATCTCTTCTACCAATTTATTCATTTCGGCAACTGTCAAAAGAAATTGTTTTTGTTCACCTTGCTGTTTTAGTTTATCCATCAAAAACTGCTCTGTAGAAGCATCAAATGTAATTAATTTAAGCGTTCCGTCTTCACTTTCATACTGTTTTGTAATAACACGGCTTAGCGCACTTCTGACCTGCTCTGTTATGATATCTATATTTTTTGTATATTCTGCCAAATCGGCAATAGTTTCAAGTATGGTAATCATATCTTTAATAGGTATTTTTTCGTGTAAAAGATTTTTAAGAACTCTTTGAATAAG
>JALVWY010000014.1 GCA_027023105.1 Campylobacterales bacterium
GATTTTATGCCTGTTTGTGAAAATGGAAAATTTATAGGAGAAGTTGATTTTAATGTTTTAAATCTTAAAATTTCTTACATTGTAATTAAAGATGAATTAACAGGAGTATATAATAAAAAATATTTTGATGTAATAATTGATGAATATGTAGATTTTGATAAACCTTTAGGGATTGTTTTTATTGAATTAAAAGATTTATCTGTTTATGAAGGTTTATACGGAGTTGATTTTTCTCGGAAAATTATAAAAAAATTTGCAAAAGAGATTCAAAAAAGTGTAAGAAAAATAGATTTTGTATTTAGATGGGATAATCAGTTTAGGATAATTGTTTTTAATGATTTGGAAATTACAGCTAAAATTTTTAGCAGGGTTCAAATGAAATTAAATAATTTTGAAGTGGATAATGTTAAAATTCCTTTTAAAATGTGTTTTTCTCATATTCTCGGAATACAAAATGATATTATTTTGGCTTTAGAAAGTTGTGAAGAGGAATTAATTAAAGGGAACTAAAGCACTTCCCCATGTAAATCCTCCACCGAATGCATCAAGGAGCATTAAGTCTCCTTTTTTGATTTTTCCTTTTTTTGCCATTTCGTTAATTGCCATAGGAATTGAAGCTGAAGATGTATTCCCGTATTTATGAACAGTAAGAATAGATTTTTCTTTTGGCATTTTAATCGCTCTTGCTACTGCGTCAATTATTCTGTAATTCGCCTGATGAGGAACAAACCAGTCAATATCGTCGCTTGTAAGGTTGTTTCTTTCTAAAATATCTCTTACGGATTGAGATAAAGTTTTAACAGCCACTTTAAAAGTTTCGTTTCCTTTCATCTCAAGCCAAATTCTGTCTGTTTCACATCCGTATTTCACTCCTCGTCCCGGAGTAATTAAATAATCCTGATATTTTCCATCGGCATTTATATCTATATCAATTATAGCTTCTTCTTTATTTTCCGTGGCATTGATAATTGCAGCCCCGGCACCGTCTCCAAATAAAACGCAAGTGGTTCTGTCTTTCCAGTTTACAATTTTGCTTATAGTCTCGGCACCTATTATTAAAATATTTTTATACATTCCACTTTCAATAAAAGCTTTTGCCTGAGCTAAAGCATATATAAATCCCGTGCAAGCCGCCGCAATATCTACGGCCGGTCTGACAATTCCGAGTTTATCGGCTACAACACACGCGGTTGAGGGCATAGTGAAATAATCGGGACTTATGGTTGCAAGAATAATCATATCAATTTCATTTGCATCCATATCAGCGTTTTTTAGAGCGTCAAGAGCTGCTTTGTAGGCTAAATCACTTGTAACTTCATCTTCGGCGATATGTCTTGTCTTTATCCCAGTTCTTTTTGTTATCCATTCATCATCCGTATCTACAATTTTTTCCAAATCTTTATTAGTTAAAATTTTTTCCGGAATATATGCACCTATACTTTTCATTTTTGCAAACATTAATGAGCCTTTAAAGATTGTTTGATTTTTTCATTAACATCATTTTCCACAAAAGCAATAGCTTGAAAAATGGCGTTTTTTATGGCTTTGGAATTACTTTTTCCATGTGCAATTATAACACAACCGTTTACTCCAAGAAGAGGGGCTCCTCCATATTCTGCATAATCTGTGGCTTTTTTCAATGCTTTAAATACGGGTTTTAATAAGAGAGCGCCTATTTTTTGAAGTATTCCGGAGTTATTTATCTCATCTTTTATAAGTTTTCCTATAACTTCCGCTGCACCTTCGCTTGTTTTTAGGACAATATTTCCTATAAAGCCGTCTGTTACGATTACTTCGACTTCCCCTTTAAAAATATCGTTTCCTTCAACATTTCCTATAAAATTATCAAAGCTTTCTTTTAACATTTTGAATGTTTCTTTTGTTACGCTGTTTCCTTTGCTTTCTTCTTCCCCGTTACTTAAAAGTCCTATTTTAACATTATCTTTACTTAATATCTCTTTTGCGTAAACTTCGCCCATTAAAGCAAATTGAAACAGATTATGCGCATCACAGTCCACATTTGCCCCGACATCTAAAATTATTGCGTAAGATTTTTTAATTGTAGGCATAAAAGTTGAAATAGCGGGTCTTCTTATACCTTTTATTCTTCCTAGCCTCAAAGTTGCCAAACTCATACTAGCCCCACTGTGTCCAGCCGAGACGACAGCGTCAACTTCACCTTTTTTTAAAAGTTCAATAGATTTATAAATAGTGGAATCTTTTCTTTTTAAACTATCGGTCGCATTATCTGACATTTGTATAACATCTTCACTATTTATAAATCTAACTTTGTCTAAAATTTCTTTTGGTATTAAAGGTTTTATCTCTTCTTCTTTCCCTACTAAATAAGGAGTAAAGTTTTTTTGTTTTAACGCTTCAACAACACCGTTTATAATCGGTGCGGGACCGAAGTCCCCTCCCATTGCATCAATTGCTATTTTCATCAATATTCACCACAGCTTGGGCATACTCTGTGAGGTCTTTTATAAGCACCGCAATGAGAACATTTTACAACAGTTGATAATTTAACTTTGTAATGAGTTCTTCTTTTTGCTCCTCTTGTTTTAGAGTTTCTTCTTTTAGGAACTGCCATTTTATCTCCTTAAAATTCTTGATTAAATTCTTTTTTTTCACATTTACTGCAAATATTGTCAAAACTGTTTTTTATTGATTCAACTTCACTTTGTAAAATTTCTTCAATATCCAGTTTTTCCTGCTCAATGATATCATAATTTTTGTCAAATCCATTAAAAGGAGGTTTGACTATTCTAAATTTAACATCTTCTTTTATATGCTTTTTAAAAGGCGTTAAACATTTAACACACTCAACTTCCACTTCCCCTTCAAGTGTTCCGGTAATAAAATATTCATCGTTTCTTTTTTCGCTTATACCTTTTAAAGTAAGGTTTTCAAAAGTTTTATGAATATTCAATTATAAAATCTCCCTTTCGGCAAAGAAAAATGCTATCTCTTTTTTTGCATTTTCAAGTGAATCGCTTCCGTGAACCGCATTTGCTTCAATACTTTCTGCAAAGTCGGCTCTTATTGTGCCAGGAGCTGCTTCTTTTGGATTTGTTGCACCCATAAGCTCTCTGTTTTTTGCTACGGCATTAGTGCCTTCAAGCACCATAACAACAACAGGTCCGCTGCTCATATATTCACATAAGTCATTAAAAAAAGGTCTTTCTTTATGAACTTCATAGAATCTACCTGCGTCTTCTTTTGTTAGTTTGATTTTTTTCATTGCAGCGATTCTAAGATTGTTACTTTCAAATCTGTCTACAATTTTACCTATAATGTTTTTAGCTACTGCATCCGGTTTGATTATTGAAAGAGTTCTTTCCATATTTTTCTCTCCTTGTAGTTTTAGAGAGGAATTATACAAAAAAAGAGGGAAAAAGGGAAGATTAATCTATTACAGGTTCTCCTGCTTCTCCTCTGTTTTCAGAACAAGTTTGACCGTCTTTGCATTCATCCCATACAATACATCCTTCAGTAGGACACGCTTCAGCACATGCAGGTTCATCATAATATCCGACACATTCTACACATTTGTCAGGATAAACATAATAAATTTCTTCTCCAGTTGGGTTTTCGCTGTCATCAACGATTGCTTCAACCGGACATTCATCAATACAAGCTCCACAATTAATACAAGTATCAGTAATTTTTACTGCCATTTTAACTCCTTTATTTTTATTGAATTGTACTTAAAAATATATCATTAATATCTTAAAATTTGCTTAAAATTGATATAAATCAATTTTTTTATTACTTTTTGTAACTATTTAAGGTTTAAAAATTCTTTTATTTCTTCAACTTTATCTGTTTTTTCCCAGTTAAAATCTTCTCTTCCAAAATGTCCGTAAGCTGCTGTTTGTTTATAGATTGGTTTTAATAAATCAAGACTTTCAATTATTCCTTTTGGTGTTAAATCAAAAATTTTTTTAACGGCTTCTTCTATTTTTGTTTCGTTTATTTTAGCAGTTCCGTGAGTATTAATGTAAATACTAACAGGTTTAACCACTCCGATAGCATAAGCAATTTGAACGGTAAGCCTATTGGCAACTCCTGCAGCTACAAGATTTTTTGCAACATATCTGGCTGCGTAAGCTCCGCTTCTGTCAACTTTTGTAGGGTCTTTTCCGCTAAATGCCCCTCCGCCGTGTGGTGCAGCTCCGCCGTATGTATCAACTATTATTTTTCTGCCTGTTAGCCCCGCGTCTCCTTGAGGACCTCCTATTACAAATTTTCCTGTCGGGTTTATAAAATATTCTACATTTTTATCAAGCATATTAGCCGGAATTACTTTTTTGATAATCTCTTCAATTATAGCTTCTTTTATTTCCGATTGGTTGATATCGGGTTCGTGTTGGGTTGATACTACTATTTTTTCTACGCCTACAGCTTTTCCATCTACATATCGGACACTTACTTGTGCTTTTCCATCAGGTCTTAGCCAAGGGATTATCGCTTCTTTTCTTGCAACGGCAAGTCTTTTTGTCAGTTTATGTGCAATCATTATAGGAAGAGGCATAAGTTCAGGTGTTTCCGTGCAGGCATATCCGAACATCATTCCTTGATCACCCGCACCTATTTCTTCTCCTCTTTCAACTCCTTGGCGGATATCAGGGCTTTGTTCTCCGATTCCGTTTAAAACCCCGGCTGTTCTGTAATCAAATCCGTATCTTGCATCCGTATAACCGATTTCTCTAATAACTTCTCTTGCGATTTCTTGCATAGGAGCGTAAGCTGTTGTTTTTAGCTCTCCTGCAATTACACAAAAACCATTACTTAAAAGGGTTTCGCAGGCAACTTTTGCGTTTTTGTCTCTTTGGATTATATAATCTAAAATAGCATCACTGATTTGGTCCGCCATTTTGTCCGGATGACCTTCGGTTACGCTTTCACTGCTGAAAAGATATTCTCTCATTTTGTTCCTTTTACTTTTTAACTTTAAACTTGTAACTTTTAACTTAATTTACATACTACTATTTTGAAAGTATTTTAAACAAATATTTTCAAAAGAAAATAATATGCGAGCAAATTATAGCAAAAAAAGTTGAATAGAAAATATAAAATAGGGGATAGGGAAAGAAAAATCGGATTATAAAGATTTTCTTACTTCTTTTGTAGCTTCAACCATATTTTTAAGACTTGGTTTTACTTCTTCCCATTTTCTGGTTTTAAGACCGCAATCAGGGTTAATCCATACTTTTTCAGTCGGTAAAACATTTAGAATAGCTTTGATTTGTTCTACCATTTCTTCAGTTGAAGGTATTCTTGGAGAATGAATATCATATACTCCCGGTCCTATTTCACCTTTGTATCCTCTTTCTTTGAATATTTTAAGTAAAGAGTTGTCACTTCTTGCATTTTCAATAGAAATAACATCAGCGTCCATATCTTCAATAGCGTCCATAATGTCACTAAATTCAGAATAGCACATATGAGTGTGAATTTGAGTTTCAGGTTTTACGCTTGAAGTTGTAATTCTAAAGCTTGTAATCGCCCAATCTTCATATTCTCCTCTTTTGTCGTTTCTTAAAGGATAACCTTCTCTAAGTGCCGCTTCGTCAACTTGAATTACTTTGATTCCGGCAGCTTCAAGAGCTTCCACTTCATCTCTTATAGCCAGAGCCATTTGATAAGCAGTTGTTCTTCTTGATTGGTCGTCTCTTACAAAAGACCAGTTAAGCATTGTTACAGGTCCTGTTAGCATACCTTTCATAGGTCTGTTTGTTAGGCTTTGGGCATATGAAATCCATTCAACCGTCATATCTTTTGGTCTACTTACATCTCCGAAAATCAAAGGCGGTTTAACACATCTGCTTCCGTAACTTTGAACCCATCCGTTTTTAGAAAACGCAACACCTTGAAGTTGTTCCCCGAAATATTCAACCATATCGTTTCTTTCAAATTCGCCGTGAACTAATACATCAATATCAATTTCTTCTTGAAATTTAACCAAATCTTTAATCATTTCTTTGATTTGATTTTTATAATCTTCTTCGCTTATGACGCCGTTTTTGTAATCTCTTCTTAATTTTCTAAGTTCAGGTGTTTGCGGGAAACTACCTATTGTCGTTGTAGGTAAAACAGGATATTTTAGGTTTTCTCTTTGAAGTTTGATTCTTTCTTCAAATGAAACGCTTCTGTGTTTGTCTTTGTCTGTCAGGTTAGAAACTCTGTCTTGAACGATTGTATCGTGAATTTTACCAGATGTTTTTCTAGTGGAAATAGCTTCTTTATTCGCTTCTAAAATTTCTTTATCCGCTTCGCTAAGTTTTTCATTTTTAACAAGTTTATTAATAACTCTTATTTCATCAAGTTTTTCAAGAGCATAGCTTATCCAAGATTTGATATCTTCATCCATTTTTGTTTCATATTTTAAAGTATAAGGAACATGAAGTAAACTACAGCTGCTTCCTATATGAAGTTTATCACTTTCAACCGTTTCGGTTAAACCTTTTACAAATGCCGCTGATTTTTCAATATCGTTTACCCATACATTTCTTCCGTTTACAATACCGATTCCGACTTCTTTTCCGGCTTGGACTAAAGTTTTAATAGAATTTTCATTTCCGGCAACGAAATCTAAGAACATTCCTTTAATAGGAGTTTTTGCCAAAACTTCATTTGCTTCGTTTGAGTGCTCAAAATATGTAGCTACGAAAATATTTGCATCGCTTGCAAGTTCATTATAAACTTTTTCAAGCAGTTCTAAATCTTTAGCATTTGGATTTGTTACAAAGTATGGTTCGTCTATTTGAATTGTGTAATCTTTAAATTCAGAGATTATTTCCTTATATACAGGAAGTAATTTTTCAATTATTTTATCTGCGTCGCCTTCAACTTTACTAAGTCTTACAAAAGTAATCGCTCCTATAAGGTTGATTTTCGGAGTAATTCCAAGTTCTTTTGCTTCGGCTATTTCTTCTTTTATTTTAGAAATATGAGGCTCAAAATCCATATTTTCATTAATTTCAGGCACGATATAATGGTAGTTTGTATTAAACCATTTTGTCATTTCCATAGCTTTATGGTTATCATCTCCTCTTGCCATTGCAAAATATCTGTCAGTGCAGTCTTTTATATCTTTATATCTCTTAGGTGTTGCGTTTAGCATAACGGTTGTATCAAGCATATTGTCATAAAGACTGAAGTCATTTACACTAATCATATCAATACCGGCATTTTTTTGATAAATCCAGTGTCTTTTTCTAAGGTCGCTTGCAGTAGATTTTAATTCATCTTGAGTTATTTTACCAGCCCAGTAAGCTTCAAGTGCTTTTTTAAGCTCTCTTTGTTCTCCGATTCTAGGGAAACCTATAACATATGTCGCCATATTTATCCTTTTTTGCGGAATTATATCATATTAATAAATTTCTCTAAACGAATTATTGATGATTTGATAAATTTTTGTTTTATATTCTATTTGATTATTAAAAATATATGTATCAAAATCATTCATATAAAATCTGTCTCCTTTTGTTGATATGTTATAAATTCTGTTTAAAATAATATTTGTTGAATAATTAAGCCAGTTATATTTTATATCGCTGTTTAAGATTTTATTGTAATCTTCTAAAATTATCGGGATATTTAAAAGAGAATTTGCAATTACAAGTTTTTCCGTATCCTGAGGCTGTGTAAGAGAAATCAAAAGCGGGTCAAAATCTATTTGGGGGCTTAGCTGAAGTTTTGTCGTTATATTGTTGTAATTTGAAAGAGAAGATAATATTTGGGCTGTTTTTTGAGCTGAGGTATTAAAAAATATAAATTTATTTGCAAGTTCGTAATAATTTATATTCGGATATTTCATTTCTTTGATATTTAAAGTTGAATTTTCTTCTAAAAGGAGTTTTTTAGAAATTAAAGTGTTTGAAGTTATAGCAACAGCCTCTTTATCTGTTATAAAAGATGAGAGTTTGTTAATTTGCTGTTTGTAGTCTATTCCCCCAAAACAGATATTTTTAGCACTTAAATTTATATCGGATTTATTTATTACGGGAAAATAAAAATCGGTGTTATTATGCTCGTTTATAATTGTTTTATTTACATCAACAGCGAAAATTATTATGTTTTTATAATTTTTCACTGCTTTTTCAATAGAATTTTTATCAAAAATTTTTAGATTATAAGATATGTTCTTTCTTAAAAGATAAACATTTAGAGAATTAATTAAAGAAGGCAGATATCTTTTTAATATATTTTTGTTTACAACAATGGCGATATTGAGTTTTGGTTTTAATGTTTTAAAAGAGTCATCTAATGCGGCGGTATGATAAAGAGGATTTAAAAATATAAAAGTTTTTTGTTTTTTTACCGGATTTGTCTTTGTTGTATTTGTTTCAAAAGAGTTATAAATAATAATACCACCTATATCTTTTGCGAAAATATGTAAATTGAAAATAAGTCCCATAATAAAAATTAATTTTTTCATAGCATACCTTTTATTAGTAAAAAGTCTTTAAAGCTATCTTTTTTTGCACTTGGATTTCTAAGCAGGTAGCTTGGATGAAATGTAGGTATCACTTTTTTTCCTTTATATTCAAATATTTGTCCTCTGACTTTGCTTATTGGCATATCACTGTCCATTAAATACATAAAAGCCGTTTTGCCAAGACATACCAAAAGTTCCGGGTTTATGATTTCAATTTGTTTTAAAAGATACGGCTTACAGGTTTTGGCTTCTTCTATACTCGGGACTCTGTTATGAGGGGGACGGCATTTTACGATATTTGCTATATATAAATCTTCTCTTTTTAAGTTTAATACATTTTCTATGATTTTTGTAAGGAGTGCTCCGGCTCTTCCTACAAAAGGTTTTCCCGTTTTATCTTCCATTTCCCCCGGACCTTCTCCTATTAGCATAAGTTTTGCTTTTGGATTTCCTTCTCCGAATACCACATTTGTTCTGGTTTTACTTAAATCGCAAAGAGTGCAGGTTTTGCATATTTGCTCAAGTTCTTTAAGTTTGCTTGGCATTTTTATTTTTGTATCCTTACTTTGAAATCCTTCAAAAAATTCAACCCCGCTTGTTTTTAGATTATAAAGGTATTTGAGTTTGCTGATTTTGTCCATTTTCCTTCTTTATTACATATGTTTGGTATGTTATTTTTATATCGTCTTCTTTTTTAAAAGCATCCAATATTTCCATTGAAATAGTGCTTCTAAGACCAAGAGGAGAATAATTGTTTAAATACCAGCAGCTTATGACTATTCCGTAATCATTGATAAAAGTAAAAATTCTGGGCTCTAAATTTGCCGTTTTTATATTATATATTGATTTTAATTTTTTTAGTCTTCTTTTTGTAATATCGGTATAACCTTTTGAATATTTGTTTACTATCTCTTTTGCAAGATATGCCGCTTTTTTATGATTGGAATCAAATGTGATTGTTATATCAATCCCATCCCATATTGTGCTAAGTCCTTGATGGGTATAATTAAAAATAGGATTGGTAAAAATTATATTGTTCGGAATAAAGACTATTCTTCCGGCTCTTCTTGTATCGGTATATGTTCCGAGTGTTACATCTTCATAAAGTATTATTCTGGTGACTGAAATGTCTATAATATCTCCGACAATTTCAACTCTTCCGTTTTGAAGATACACTTTTATTCTGTCTCCTACTTTGAAATTCCCGCCGGTTATAATGACAAACCAGCCGAAAATATTCATAAACCAGTCTTTCATAGCAATAGCGATACCCGCAGATGCAAATCCTAAAATGGTAATGATGTAAGTTGCGTTATTGATATAAAAAAACATAATTATTAATAAAATAACGGAAATATTTATAAAGTTTATTATTTTATTTGTGATATAGACTGATTCTTCTTTTATATATTTTCTTACGAAATGTTTTAAAAGTATAAAAAATATAACACTTATGGCAATTAAAACGGCTAAAAATATAAGTTTGTTTATCTCATATTTGATTTTGTTTTTTGTATGATTTAAGTATATTTCAGCTTGGGAATTAATTGTTTTTAATTTTGTCAAATAAACTGTTTTTATAATATTAAAATCATTTATCATTTGTAAAACAGTATCGGTTTTTTGATTTAATTTTTGTTTTAATCTAAAAAGGTCTTTTATCTGTTTTAGTGTATTTTGAAATAGGATATATTTTTTTTGATTTTTATTCAAAATATCTTTTATCTCTTTTTCATAACTTATAGCATTAAAAATCTGGAAGGGATTATGTATTTCAGGAGGTTTTGGCAAAGTTCTTAAATTTATTAGCGTTTTAAAAATATTTTGATTGTTTTTCAAAAGTTCAAGTTCGGTTTTTATAGAAGTGTATTTTTCTTTATATTTTGGATTTTTTCTTGCTAAATATTTATATCTTTTAAGCTCTTTTTGAAGTTTTATATAATTTAAATAAGTTTGGTAATTTATATAAAATTCATTTTGAGATAATTGTTTTATTAACTCGTTTTCTTTTGTTAAAAGTGATGAATATTTTATAGAGTTATTAAGGTCTTTTGTGTTATTTATATCGGCAAATACGGATGATAATAAAAGAAATATTAAAAAGATTATTCTCATTTTTCAAATTTCCTTAAAACATTTAAAATTATTTTTTTATCTATGTTGTTTATGATTTTGTATTCTCCTATGTGATTTGGGATAATAAATTTTATTTTATTATCGGCTGTTTTTTTGTCTAAAAAGAAATGTTCGTAAAACGAGTTAATATCTTTTATTTCATAATCAGTCGGAAGATTATATTCTTTAAGCACTTTTTTAATATCTTCGGCTTCCGTTTTAGTTAAATATCCAAGCTCTACAGATAATTCGTTTGCCATTATCATTCCGATGGCTACTGCTTCTCCGTGAAGATATTTTTTGTATTTTGTTTCATTTTCTATTACATGGGCAAATGTGTGACCGTAATTCAATACGCTTCTTATTCCTTTTTCTTTTTCATCCTGGTTCACAACTTCGGCTTTAATTTCAACGCTTCTTTTTATTATCTCTTCTATTGCTAAATTATTGTTTTTTATATTTTCAAAAAATTCTCTATCAAACATTATAGCCATTTTTATAACCTCAGCCATTCCGGCTGCAAATTCTCTTTTGTCAAGGGTTGAGAGAAAATGAGTATCTATAAAAACGGCTTCGGGCTGATAAAAACTTCCTATTAAATTTTTGCCGTATTTGTTGTTTATTCCCGTTTTTCCGCCAACAGAGCTGTCTACCATTGAAAGTAGGGTAGTTGGGATTTGTATGAATTTGATACCTCTAAGAAAAATAGAAGCCGCAAATCCCGTCATATCGCCTATAACGCCTCCTCCAAAAGCTATTAGAGTTGAATTTCTGTCAAATTTGGCATCAAAGAGTCTTTCAAGTGCATAATTTATACTCTCTATATTTTTATATTCTTCCCCGTCAGGCAGGGTAATAATATGCAGCTCTTTTGCTCTTAAACGGTTTGTCAGATAGTTTATATGAAGACCGCTTACTTTTGGATTAGTGATAATCGCCGTTTTTCCTTCTATTTCAATTTCAGGCAGTTTTGAAATTAATATTTCATATTTTTTATTAGGTGTTTGGACATTGACTTTCATTTTTTTCCTTTATAACCGGTATTAAAAACTGATTATGTTTTGATAATAAAACATAAGAATATTCAATTTTCGGCATTAAAATTTCTTTTAATTTACTAATCGGTTTTTTTTCCAGTGCTTCTATTATGCAAATATTGTTTTCTTTGTTTAATTTTCTTATAGGATTATCTTTTGTCGCACTAAATTCTACATTTGAGAAATTAAACAGTTTTGCTAAATGTTTTAGATATTCCACTATATCTTTATGTGAATTTTCCGGGTCTGCATTTAAAAAATTTAATTTTATCTCTAATTGATATGATATATCAAAAATTGCCGAAGCGATTCTTTTTATGTTGTTTTTGTGCAAAATTACTGTCATATTGTTACATTTTTTCAACAATTCTTCACCTTTTTTAAAAATAGGCTTTTTAATTTCAAAAAATTCTTTTTTATATTTGTCAAATGATTTGTTATTTGTCATTACCAAACCTATATTGAATTTTTTAATATCCTCAAGAAGTGCTTTTTTATAATCTGTTGTAAAATAATCGGTATGAATATCTATATTTGAAAATTTATACAGTTTATATATTCTGTAAGCTCTTAGTGTCGGATTAATGATTTTTATTATAAGTTTTTTGTTTTGAAGCTTTCTATGAAGCACAAGAGCTGTTTTTAAAAGTTCGGACATTTCATCTTTGGAAATTGTTTTCATATCAAGAAGCAGATAAATATTTTGACCGTAAGGTTGGGGGAATGAACCTGTTTCTTTTCTTATTTGATTGTAAAGTTCTTTTAGAGTAACAGGATTTCCTATCAAAAGAATTTTATCATTTGGGAGAATAGTTGTGTTTTTGTTTATCATTTTAAGAGAGTTTTGTCTGTAAATTGCCGCTGCTTTTACGCCGTATCTTTCTTCTATATAAGAAGGAGATTTGTAGGCAAACGGGGAAAATACAGGAATTTCAACTTCCATTATTTCTCCGTTTCCAAGTCCTATGTCTCTTGCGAAAAGAGGAACTCCGGGTAAAAAATCTATAATTTTATTGCTTATATGCTGAGGTATGTCAAGTGTTTCTATATTATTTAGTTTCGGTATTTCTTCAAATTCCATCCAGAATTTGACAAATAAAATAGGAACTTTTTGAAATTTGATTTTATCAAGAACAAATTTTGCCGCTTCGGCGTTTTTGATGAAAATAATAATTTTATTAAATTCACTGTAAATAAATTTTTTGTAAATTACAGGAGAATAAAAATTTATTTTGTAAAAAAAGAGATTTTCTTTGTTTTCAAAAGAATCTTTAATTTCTTCATCTTCATAAATTATATGAAATTCACCTATATTTAAGTATGAAGAAACTATTTTTTGAATCAAAAGTTTTGATTCTTTTGCTCCTGCAAAAATTAATATTTTATTCAAAGAGTTCCTTTTGTTAAAATTTCATAAAATTATATCAAAAGGTTTTATATGAAATTTAAAATAGACGGAGTTGATGGTAACAGCAGAGCTTGCACAATTACAACAGAACATAGTGAAATAAAAACTCCTATTTTTATGCCGGTTGGAACGATTGGGGCTGTAAAAAGTCTGGATGCCGTTGATTTGACAGATATTCTTGATGCACCGATAATTCTTGGAAATACATATCATTTGTATCTTAGACCCACAGATGAGGTTATTAATAAACTTGGAGGTCTTCATAAATTCACTTCCTACAATAGAAGTTTTTTAACGGATAGCGGAGGGTTTCAGGCATTTTCACTTGGTGACAATGTGAAATTTACGGATGAAGGGATTTGGTTTAAAAGCCATATTGACGGAAGCAGACACTTTTTTTCTCCTGAAAAGGTTATTGATATAGAATATAATCTTAACAGCGATATTATGATGGTTTTAGATGATTTGATTTCTCTTCCTAATACAAAAGAGAGAATCAAAAAATCTATTGAAAGAACTACTAATTGGGCTAAAAGAAGTTTAATCCATCATATCAAAAAAGGTAAAAAAAATAACCTTTTTGCAATAGTTCAAGGCGGAACGGATATTGAATTTAGAAAACTCTCAGCTACTTCTTTGGTTGAGCTTGAATATGAAGGGCACGGTTTTGACGGATTTGCAATAGGCGGGCTTAGTGTCGGGGAAGAAAATCAATTAATGTATGATACTATTGAAGCCACTATTCCTTATCTCCCGGAAGATAAACCGAGATATCTTATGGGAGTAGGGACACCTGAAGATATTATTGAGGCAATTGACAGGGGTGTTGATATGTTTGATTGTGTAATGCCGACTAGAAATGCCAGAAACGGTTCTTTATTTACATCATTCGGAACAATTAAAATAAAAAACGCAAAATATAAGCTTGATGAAAATCCTATTGATGAAAATTGTAATTGTTATACTTGCAGGAATTTTTCAAGAGCTTATTTGACTCATCTATATAGAGCAAAAGAGCTTACATATTTCAGACTGGCTTCTATTCATAATCTTCATTACTATTTAAATTTGGTAAAAGAGGCAAGAAATGCAATTTTACAGGGGAAATTTAAAGAGTTTAAAAAAGAGTTTTATGCTAAGAGAGCTCAATAAACTCTTTATTTAAATAAAAAATTAACTCTTTTACTATCTCTTTTTCCCTTTGTTTTATATATTTTTCTAAATTTTATTCTTCTTTAGGAGTAGGCCCAAAATAGAAGTGATATTTTAAAAGATTATCCGAATATGTGCTTATAGAGCGTAAAGAAGAGTAAAAATTAAAATCACATTTTTCATCTTTGCTTTTAAGTGTAAAGGAAATCAGGGCATTGTCGTTTATATCCATAGGAATCTTTTTGCTGATTATACTTATCCCTTTGATTGATAAATCATAAATATTTCCTTCATATATTTTATCTTTATATTCTATTTTGGCTTTTATTTTATCTTTTGGTTGAACTCTTATGTAATTTCTTTTTGTTATGCTTCTGTCTACTTTATGAATATTTGTTAGGGTTAAAATCTTTTGATGAGTATTTATATCGCTTACATAAGCTTTTAGCGTTGTATTTGATTTAGGTTCTAAAAGATAAATCTCTTTTTGAAATTTTGCCGCTACTATATGATAATTATTGGCATATATTTTTATGCTGTTTTCTTTTTTATTTATAGAAATTATTTGTGTGTTATGTGAAATCGGCACACCTTTATATACTCCGAAAACATATAATTTTTGTTTTAAATCATATAATCTAAATATTATTTTAGGAAGTTTACTTATAAAATTTTCTTCTTCAAAGTGATAATTTAAGAAATTGCTGTAAAAATCAATAAGATTTATAAGCTTTTTTAATTTTTGTATATCCGAAGAAGCAAAAATATATTTTATATAATGGTTTATCATAAGTAAAAACGATTTATTTATTATTGCTTTATTTGTTTTATATTTTTTTAATAAATCAGACATAATTATTAAATCTTTATAATTATTGTTTTTTATAGAAGGTTTTATAAATAAAGAAATATAAAAATTTTCCAAGTTTGTTTTTATATTGTTCGGTAATTTTATATTTGGATAATTTTTATGAATAATTTCTAAAAAATTTACAATGTATCTGTTCTTATAATGAGAAAAAAAATTTTTTTTCTTCTTCTATAAATTCAAGAAACTGCTCTTTAAAAAATACATTATTTTTTAAAGACATTCTTAAGTCCTGAATCTTGTAGGTAATTTTTTAAATTCCAAATCCTTTTTATTGCTTATTGTTTTACCGTTTTTATCAAGAGTTAGTTTATAATAACTTGATGCTCCCATATAATCTTGTGATATTACTCTTATAACTATATTTCCGTTTTTGATTGTTAATGCTTGAGGAGTTTCTCCCATTCCGAGATTTATCACTTTTATCCATTTTATTTTATTGTTTTGGATGTTTGCTACTAACAAATCTTCATCGTTGTTTTGCACACTTCCGGCTATAACATATCCGTTTTTATATTTTTTTATGAATTTTCCGGTTTCCGCTTTAGGCGAAGCTATTTTTATAATTTTTTGAGTGTTATATACCAAAATATCGGCTTGTGTTTTAGGAGAAAATGTATTTATTAAAATAAAAGGTTTTTTATTTATAATGGTAAAATCTTCGGCAATGGCATATTTATAAGGAAAATCTTCTATTTTTTTTACTTTTAAATTCTTATTAAATACAATCATTACAGGTTCGTTTTTATTTTCATCATATCCTAAAAGATAAAGGTTTCCGTTAAAATATTTTAATTTTCTACCGTTCATTAAAATAGGAGAATCGGTCTGTTTTACAATATTTAAATTTTTATCTATTAATGTTATTTGAACACCTTTTGCCGAAGGTTTGAAAAATGCGTAAAAATCTCCTACTTTTGTCAGAGTGTCTTTATTTACCTGATATTTTTCTATAATTTTTTTGCTTTGATTCATATTTTGTATATTTTGTGAAATTTGCGTATTGGCACATCCTAAAAATATAAACGGAATTAAAAGTAATTTTTTCATAATTTATCCTTATTCATAAAATGTTACGGAACTTTTTCCGAATTTTTTTGTTTTTGTTTTTTTGTATTTTCCCAAAATTTCAGGAAATTTGTAATTACTTTGATGTTCTATTAATATTTTTTCAACATTAATTTTCGGCATCTGTTTTATCAGTTTTTGGGTTTTTTCATAAATATCCTCAAAACCTTCTCTTATGGCAAAAGGAGGGTCAAAATAAAAAAACGCTTTTTCTTTGTTTCTTTGAAGCTCATCTATTATATCCCATACTCTTTCAAAAGCGTCTCCGAAAAAAATTTCACATTTTTGTGTATCTTCATCTTTTAGTGAATTAATGTTTTTTTGAAGAACTTTAAGAGCATTTGCATCTTTTTCTATAAAATAAGCTTTTTTTGCATCTCTGCTTACGGCTTCAAGCCCGATACTTCCGACACCTCCGAACATCTCCACCCATATGGAATCCGGAATTTCCCATTGAAGAGAATTAAATATGGATTCTTTAAGTATCTGTTTTGTGCTTCTTGTTGTCTCTTTTTCGTTCATATATAGTTTTTTGCCTCTATATTTGCCGCCTATTATTCTTATGTTACCTTTTTCCATAATGCTCCTTTATAAGGCTTTTTAGTTTTTGTGCAAAATCATCTATCAATTCGTCAAGTTTGGTTTCAAAATCTTTTTTTGGCAAATTAAAAATTTTTTCTAACTGTATCAAAAGAGATGTTTTTGTAAAAGGCTTTTTTATGTCTTTGCCTATAATAATATCACCTTTTTGCGGATTATCGCTTATAATTTGTCCGTTTTTGGATATAAATTCTTTTAAATAAATTTCCAAACTCTCCTGCAACAGGGGAGAATCGCATTTTATACGAACTTTCATCTTAGCCTTTTTTTAAAAATTTTATCAAAAATTTAATATTTTTGAAAATTTGCCGATATTATTTTTGTAAGAAGAAATGAAAAGGATTGAAAAATGGATATTTTCAGTAATATCAAAAATGTTCAAAACAGAACATTTGATAATAAAGATATTATTAAAACAAATGAGAATAATTTACATAAAATACAAAAAAGTCAAGAAACAGACAATAAAAATTTAATGAATGCAAAATCTATAGAGAAAATGAAAAAAGATTTACAACATATTACCGAACAGTTAAATAGGGAAATAAGCCCTTTGAATACGGGTTTGGAATTTAAATATAATGATAAAATAAATAATTTCAGTGTATTTGTAATAGATAAACAAACAGATAAAATAATAAGAGAAATTCCTTCTAAAGATGCATTGAAACTTATGGAAAAAATGAAAGAGCTTGTAGGAATGTTATTTGATAAAAAAGGATAAAAAATGGCGGATTTCGGGACATTAAGTTCTCTTGGTATAGGAAGCGGGGTATTAACATCAAAATTAATAGATAAATTAAAAAATGCCGATGAAAGTATGATGGTTAAACCTATAGAAGACAAACTTGATTTAACACGAAAAAAAGATAAAGCTTTAAGTCAGTTTATTACCATAGCTTCCACTGTAAAAGGTGATATTTTAGATATTGCAAACGGGGATTTATTTGC
>JALVWY010000015.1 GCA_027023105.1 Campylobacterales bacterium
AATCATCTCTCAACGCTCTCTCGCGTTTTAGGAGTGAAAGTATAATAAATTTATTCTAACCTGTCAAGTGAATTGTGAATATTTATCTAAAATTTTTATGTATTTAATTCTTGCTTAATGTTGGGGAAAAGAAAGGGAAAATTACTTGTGAAAATAATCTTGAATTGAATTTACGCTTTTTTCATTATCCTGTATAAATTCTATGGCTTCAACAGCTGCTTTTGCTGCGGCAATAGTAGTAAAATAAGGAATAGAATGATTTAAAACTTCTCTTCTTATAATTTTTGCATCATCTTTGCTTGATTTGTTATCGCTTGTATTAATAACAAGAGCTATTTCTTCATTTTTTATCATATCCACAACATTCGGTCTGCCTTCGCTGATTTTTAAAACTTTTTCACATTCAATTCCAGAGTCTTTAATAATAGTATAAGTCCCAGATGTTGCAACAATATCAAATCCTATATTTTTAAGCTCTTTTGCTAGGCTTGGTGCAAATTCTTTATCTAAATCGGTAAGAGATATAAATACCTTACCTTTGCTAGGTAAAAAGTTTTTGGCAGCTTCTTGGGCTTTTGCAAAACTTTCTCCAAAACTGGAGCTTATTCCCATAACTTCACCTGTAGATTTCATTTCAGGTCCTAAAATTAAATCAGCTCCCGGAAGTTTATTAAATGGGAATACTGCTTCTTTTACGGCAATATGCTCTCTCATTTTCGGTTTAAATACATTTCCATCACTTTCTACTACTTTAAATTTATCATAAAAATTAAGGGCTTCTTGTAAGATTTTGCCATTATTTACATTTGGATTATAGCTCATATTCCACATAACCCTTGTTGCCACTTTTGCAAGAGGAATTCCAGTGGCTTTTGAAACAAAAGGCACAGTTCTGCTGGCTCTTGGATTTACTTCTATTAAATAAAGTTTATCTCTATGAAGCGCATATTGAATATTTAAAAGACCTTTTACTCCAAGACCTAAGGCTATCTCTTTTGTTGCATTTTCTATCTCTTTTAGTTTTTCATCACTTATAGAAACACAAGGAAGTGAACAGGCACTATCGCCGCTGTGGATTCCAGCTTCTTCAATATGTTGCATAATTCCGCCGATATAAACTTCTTTTGTATCACTTATTGCGTCTACATCAAGCTCTATTGCTCTATCAAGGAATTTATCTATTAAAACAGGGCTTTCATTACTTACACTCACAGCTTCATCCATATATTGTTTAAGTTCGTTTTCATTATAAACAATTCTCATAGCTCTTCCGCCAAGAACATAACTTGGTCTGACTAAAACCGGATAACCGATTTTTTTAGCTATTTCAAAAGCCTCTTCTTTTGTAAAAGCTGTTCCGTTTTCAGGTTGGTTTAAGCCCAATTTTTGAATAAATTTTGAGAATTTTTCCCTATCTTCCGCTTCATCGATAACCTCAGCGGATGTTCCTATAATTTTTGTTCCTATTTTTGTTAAAGGTTTAGCAAGTTTAAGCGGAGTTTGACCACCAAAATGCACAATTACACCATCAGGATTTTCAAGCTCAACCACATTTCTAACTCTCTCAAAATCGATAGGCTCGAAATATAAAACATCACTTGTATCATAATCTGTTGAAACAGTTTCGGGGTTGCAGTTATACATTAATGTTTTAACTCCTAAATCTTCAAGAGCAAATGCTGCATGCACACAGCAGTAATCAAATTCAATCCCTTGACCTATTCTGTTTGGTCCTCCGCCTAAAATTAACACTTTTTGTTCATTAAAATCAGGTTTTCTTAAAGGAACATTTTTTGTAACATTTACACTTGAATAAAGATAACTTGTTGTAGTATCAAATTCTGCCGCACAGGTATCAACTTCATTATAATCAATTTCAACACCTAATTTTTTTCTAGCTTTATATACATCTTCTTCCGTGCATTTGGCAAGTTCAGCTATTTTTTTATCACTGAATCCATAAGTTTTTGCTTTTCTTAATAGCGTTTCGTCATTTAAAATATCTTTTGTAATCTCTTTTTCTAAATCGACAATCTCTTTAATTTGATTTAAAAACCATTTATCCACCTGACAAATATCATAAATTTCATCTACCAAGTAACCTTTTCTAATAGCTTCTGCAATATATAAAATTCTCTCATCATTTGGAATTCTTATTTTCTTTTTAAGCTCTTCATCATCACATTCTACCCTGTCAAGCCCGCTTAATCCGGTTTCAAGAGAGCATAAAGCTTTTTGAAGAGATTCTTTAAAAGTTCTTCCAATAGACATAACCTCTCCAACGCTTTTCATTGAAGTTGTAAGAGTACTATCAGCCTGAGGGAATTTTTCAAAAGTAAATCTAGGAATTTTTGTAACCACATAATCAATTACCGGCTCAAAACTTGCCGCCGTTCCTGTAATATCATTTGTAATTTCATCAAGTGTAAATCCGACTGCTAAAAGAGTTGCAACTTTTGCAATAGGATATCCTGTGGCTTTACTAGCTAGTGCAGAACTTCTTGAAACTCTCGGATTCATTTCAATTACAATCATTCTGCCTGTATTTGGATTTATAGAAAACTGAACATTACTTCCTCCGGTATCTACACCGATTTCTCTTAAAATTTTAAAAGAAGCGTCTCTCATTTTTTGATACTCTTTATCTGTTAGAGTAAGTGCCGGGGCAACAGTTATGGAATCTCCGGTATGCACACCCATAGGGTCAAAATTTTCAATAGAGCATACTATAATACAGTTATCCTCTCTATCACGGATAACTTCCATTTCATACTCTTTCCATCCAAGCATACTTTCCATAATTTCTATTTCATTAATAGGACTTGCTTCTATTCCTGTTTTTGCAAGTTCTTTAAACTCATCCATATTATAAGCAACACCGCTTCCAAGTCCCCCTAGGGTAAAAGAAGCTCTAACAATTAAAGGGAAACCTATCTCTTTTGCAAATTCAATAGCTTCATCTAAATTTGTTGTGGCTTTACTTTTTGGCAAATCCATTCCGATTTTTTCCATTGCTTCTTTAAAAGCGTCCCTGTCTTCTCCCTTTTTAATAGCTTTCGGGTTTGCTCCTAAAAATTCAATACCTTTAAGCATTCCTTTTTCATACATTTCCATTGCAACATTAAGAGCGGTTTGTCCACCCATTGTAGGAAGAATAGCATCAACATTTTCTTTTTTAATAATTTTTTCAATAATCTCAGGAGTAATCGGTTCAATATAAGTAGCATCTGCAAATTCCGGGTCTGTCATAATAGTAGCCGGATTTGAATTAACTAAAACAACTCTGTAACCGAGTGATTTAAGAGTTTTTGTAGCCTGAACGCCTGAATAGTCAAATTCACACGCCTGTCCTATTACAATAGGACCTGAACCTATAAGCAAAATCGTTTTAATATCTTCTCTTTTTGGCATAGATACCCTTTTTTATATGTAATTATACCTTAAAAAAAGAATAGATAAGGAAAAGAAATAAAAAAGTGTATAATTTCATCAAAAAGGCTAAGATTTGAATCTTCCTCAAAAAATAGAAGCTTTAAGAAAAGCAACCGTTTTTAATAAAAAAACAAAAAAAGAGGCGTTTGAAGAATTAAAAAAAGACAAAAGCTATTTAATGAAATGCCTTAATGAAGATGTAAAAGATAATGTAATTTTTAGAAATTATGAAGATTATATAATCTCTTGTATGCTTGAAAAAAAAGGAATTATGAAAAGACAAAAACCTCTAAAAAGACAAAAAGTATTTTCAAGCAAAGAGTTTTTGAAATTTTTTATGAATGATTTAAAAAACACTCCAAATGAAGCAAAAATAAAAAAAGTAGGTGTATTTGACACGGAAACAACCGATATTTACGGATATATTGTCTCATATGCTTTTGTAATTCAGGATATGGAAACAAAAGAAACAAAAGAGATTTATGAATTTATAAATCCAAAAGCAAAAATAAACGAAGAAGCATATCAGGTTCATAAAATAAAACAGTCAGATGTTGAAAACAAACCTTCATTTGAAGAAAAAAAAGATTACATTTTAAGTCTTTTTGATGAAGTTGATATGATTGTAGGGCACAATGTATTTTTTGATTTCGGTGTTTTAAAAAGAGAGCTTGAAAGAATAAAAGAATTTCCTCATATCGTAAAAACACCTATTTTTGATACGATGTTTTACGCCTGGGATATGGTGGTTTTAGATAAGAAAAAGCAACCCCGTCTTGAAGAAGCCGTCGCATTTTTTTTAGGAAATCAAAAGGCAAATTATCACGATGCTTTAGAAGATGTAAAAATGACACTTAAAGTATTCAATAAAATTTTAGAAGAAGGTGAAAAATTATAAATCAATCATCAATAAAAGTTTTCAGGGCTAAATAATAGGCTCCATATAAAAGTCCTATAAAAAAAGTAATCGCTAAAAGAGTATTATCAAGATATTCCCCTATAAGAAGGACAATAGCACTGAAAACCAAAAAAAGCCCGAAAATAAAAACGGCTATTTTTTGAATTAATTCAAAATTCATTTTACTATTTCAAAAAACTCTTTAAAAATATATTTGCTATCATGAGGTCCGGGAGATGCTTCTGGGTGGTGTTGAACAGAAAATACAGGTTTATTTTTATATTTTACACCTTCAATAGTTCCGTCAAAAAGATTTTTATGAGTAACTTCGGCAATTTTTTCTATTTCCTCCGGAACATTATAGTTATGATTTTGGGCTGTAATTTCTACAACCGGTTTTCTTTCAAGTTCATTTTTAACAGGATGATTTCCTCCGTGATGACCGAATCTAAGTTTAAATGTATCAAATCCGTGAGAAATACTTAAAAGCTGATGCCCTAAACAGATTCCAAACATAGGTATTTTTTCATCAAGAAGTTTTTTGATTTTTTCGTGAACATCTTTTAAAATTAAAGGGTCTCCAGGTCCGTTACTTAAAAACACCCCTCCGATTTCATTGCTTTTATACATTTTAATGATTTCTTCAGCAGAAGTTTCAGCAGGTAAAACCAAACATTCCATTCCGGCTTGGGTTAATTCATTTAAAATATTTCTTTTTACCCCAAAATCTAAAACAGCTATTTTTTTAGAAGTATGTTTTTCTTTATATGTTAATTTTTCATCATCCCAAGAGGCGTTTTGATGAATATAAGCTTCTTTTGTAGAAACTTCTTTAATATAATCAACTTCTTCGATTCTCGGAGAATTTTTAAGAATTTTTTCAAGCTCATTTTTGTCGTGAATTTCACTTGATGCTATCATCATCATAGCACCTTCTTTTCTTATCACTTTTGTTAAAAATCTTGTATCAATATCACAAATCCCTAAAATTCCTTCTTCTTCTAAAAATTCCCCTAAAGATTTTTCTCCTCTAAAATTTGAAAAATCTTCAACATATTCTCTTACAATTACACCTTTTAGCCAAGCTTTTTTGCTTTCCATATCATCTTTATTAACACCCACATTACCGATTTCAGGCATAGTAAAAACAACAAACTGCCCTGCATAGCTTGGATCTGTAATAATCTCCTGATAACCTGTCATTGAAGTATTAAATACTATTTCACCCACTTCCGTTTTATCAGCTCCAAACCCCTTAGCTTCAAAAAACATTCCGTTTTCAAGTAAAATACTAACTCTCATATCAAACCTCTTTTTCTCAGTTCTTGTTCATATAATCTTTCAAATACCAAATTATATTCTTCACTTCCCGGAACTAACGGTCTTTTATAATTATCTATTTTTTTAAATACTTCATCTCTTGCCTGTCGCTCTCTATTTAAAAAGCTCTTAATTGAATTAAAAATAATGTTTTTTATTTTCCCGTCTCTCACATCATAATCAATAAACTCTTTATCCCACAACTCTTTTACAAGATAATTTGAAAGTTCATCTATTCTATCATCTCTTTTTATATTAAATCCCTGTTCTTCAGCCACTTTTTGTTTTATTAGTTTAAAAACTTCTCTTCTGTCAACATCATAAAACAAAAATTCATTCTCTTCTTCTTGTTTAGCTAAAATTTCCCTTGCTTTATCTTCAATTTCTCTCTCCCATAAAGCATCATCCATTATAATTTCTTCAATCTCTTTTGTAGCGTTATCAAGATTTTTTGGAAAAGTAACATAACCGCTGTTTAATAAATCAATTGCCACTTTTCTTGCTATAAACGGAACTTGTGCTTCTTTAATGAGCATATTTAGCCTTTTTTTAAAATTATAGCAAATTTAAACTTATTTTTTAAAAAATCTATTTAGTGTTAGGGTTATTTTTACTTTGATTATTTTCACCTTCAAGGATTTGGGTATAAAGTGCGGCTTTTTTTGCATCCATTTTTGCAAAAATTTTAGACAAAGTTCTAGGGGAGAGTTTTTGCAAAATATTTATCGCGTCTTGTGTTTTCATATTTTCTAAAATACTAGCGGCGTTTTTTGCTTTCATTTTTGAATAACTTTGGGTGATTTTATTCATTTTTGCATTTTTAATATCTTGTAAAATCTGTTTATTTTTAGCTAAAAGTTTTTGTATTTGTTTTTTTGTATTTTCTATTTTTGCTAAAGTAGCATTAATTTCAAGCTCTTTTTTTTTAAGTTTGGCTTCTTTTTTTTTCATTAAAGCCATATATGTATTTTTTAAACTTTCAAATGCTTCTTGTCTTTCTATTAAATTTTGAGCTTCGGATTGCAATTCAGCTTTTTTTTGAGAAAAAATCTGATAACATTCAAACAGTTTTTGATTATCAACCCCAAAAAGAGGAGAAAAAAAAAGAAAAAATATTATTAATAATTTTCCGTTTTTCATTTTCCACTTTCCATTGTCAATATATTTCTCCTAAAATATCTCCAACTTCCACAAACTCTTTTTGATTTAAAAATTTAAAATGTTCAGCCCCAAAGAAAAGCAAAATAGACGAACCGAACTCAAATCTTCCAAGCTCGTCGCCTTTTTTAAGTTTCACAGGATTTTCAAATTCAAAAGTAGTTATTTCTTCATAATCTTTTGAAAGTCTCTCATCAAAATTCATTACAATTTTTCCAACAATCATAGCCCCTACAGCTACAAAATAAAAATATCTGTTTTTTGAGTCTCTGCACCTAAGAACTACTCTTTTATTTTTTGGAAATACAAGTTCTTTTTCGAGAACACTTGGTTTAACCGGTTTTAGTGTTCCGGGAATAAACGAAGCTTTTACGATTTCCATATCAATAGGCGTATGAAAACGGTGATAATCACTAGGAGAAAGATATAAATTTACAAAATATCCTCCATCAAGATTTGTTTCGTAGGGGATAAGTTCTTTTAGATTATATTGTTTACCTTTGATTTGATAAACTTTTCCATTTTCAATTTCGCCATCCGCTATTATTTTTGAATCACTAGGACTTACTATAATATCATCTTCATCATAAACTTCTATATCTTCTTTTTTTCTTATAAAAAGTTCATTTAATGTTTTATATTCACATGGGTCTTTAGGCAAAAACTCTTCCATATCTATTTTATAAAATTTAACATAAGTTTTATTTATAAAACATTGAATAAATTTAGGAAAAGGAGTTCTTGCTATTTTGACAACTATTTGTGAAAGCAAACGGGAGGGGTTCATTTTAGATTAACTCCTTTTTTACCTTTTTTGATTTCTCCAATAACATATCCGTCACTGTTTTTGAGAACATTTTCTACATTTTCACTGCTTACTGCAAGAATCATTCCAACACCCATATTAAATGTCCTAAACATCTCTTTTTCATCAACATATTTGCTCATAAATTCAAAAACAGGTAAAACTCTTATTTTATCTTTATAAACCACAGCTTCAAGAGTTTCAGGCAATACTCTTGGAAGATTTTCTACAATCCCCCCTCCTGTTATATGAGCTAAAGCGTTTATATATGGTTTTAATTTTTTAAAATCTTTTACATAAATTCTTGTAGGAGTAAGTAAAATATCTATTAATTTTTTTCCTTCTATCTCATCGTCAAATTTCATATTAAGTTTATCAAAAAAGAGTTTTCTAACCAAAGAAAATCCGTTTGAATGAATACCGCTGCTTGGAAGTGCTATTAAAACATCCCCCTCTTTTACTGAAGGATTAAGCTCGTCTTCTTCTGCAATTCCAACGGCAAATCCGGCTAAATCAAAATCCCCTTCACTATACATTCCGGGCATTTCGGCAGTTTCACCGCCAATTAGGGCACATTCGCTTTGTTTACAACCTGCGGCAATTCCTTTTATAACATCAGCCGTAGCGTCAACATCAAGTTTAGCCGTTGCATAATAATCTAAAAAAAACAAAGGCTCCCCGAAATTACAAATCAAATCATTTACACACATAGCCACTAAATCTATTCCGACCGTATCAAATTTTTTTGATTCTATTGCAAGTTTTAGTTTTGTTCCGACTCCGTCTGTTGCGGAAAGTAAAACAGGCTTTTTGTATCCGCCAGGAAGTCTAAAAGCCCCGGCAAAACTTCCTATTCCTCCGACTACATTTTCATTGAAAGTTTCTTTTACAACAGGTTTTATTCTCTCAACTAATGAATTCCCCGCATCAATATCAACTCCGCTTTCTTTATAGCTGATTTTCATCATTTTCTCCTTCACACTCACAATAACAGCTTCCAAGAATTTTTGTTAACATCCAGGTGCTCGGGCAAAAATCAAATACAAAATAGATAAAAAGCATTATTGATAAAAATGCTAAAAGCGCAAGTCCGAGAGTGGTAAGCCCTTTTGCCAAAAATACCAAAATAATTAAAGCAAATATACTCATCATAAGTCTTTGAACTCTTTCCGCACACCAAAATTTATCTGTTTTCATTTTACTCCTTTAAAATATTACTTTATTTACTTTTTGCATCTTTTCTTTTGCTATTTCTTTAGCTTTTTTGTTTCCGTTTCTAATTATATCCAAAATTTCATTATCATTTAAAGATGCCTTTTTTTCTCTGACAGGCTCTAAAATTTTATCAATATTTGCCGCACATCTTTTTTTGCATTCAACACAGCCTATACTTCCCGCTTCACAGGCTGCTTTTATTTCTTGCACTTCATTAGCCGGAGAAAATGCTTTATGATAATCAAAAACTATGCATTCATCCGGATGCCCCGGGTCTGTTTTTTTAATTCTTGAAGTATCTGTTTTTGCTTTTCTAAGCTTTTGCCAAATTTCTTCTGTAGAATCATCAAGATAAATTGCATTCCCAAAACTTTTACTCATTTTTCTTCCATCAAGCCCCGGAAGTCTTGCATTTTTGGTTAAAAGTTCTTTTGGCTCTGTAAAAATCTCCGTTTTATACAAATAATGAAAATGTCTGACTATTTCTCTTGCAAGCTCAAGGTGAGGTTTTTGGTCTTCACCTATTGGCACAACATCGGCATCATAAAGAATAATATCCGCTGTTTGAAGAACCGGGTATGTCAAAAATCCGGCATTATTTTTTTTCTTGTATTCAGCTTGTTGCATAGCGTCTTTGTAAGTCGGATTTCTTTCAAGCCAGCTAACAGGCGTTATCATATTTAAAATCAAATAAAGCTCTGCGTGTTCTTTTACTTCACTTTGAATATATAAATTACATTTATCCGGGTTTATTCCGCAGGCTATCCACTCTTTTACCAAATCAACGGAATTTTGTTTTAAATCAATATGCTCGTCAAATTTTGTTGTTAACGCATGCCAGTCAGCTACGAAAAAAAAGGCTTCATACTCATCTTGCAGCTTTTTCCAGTTTTCCAAAACCCCTATATAATGACCAAGGTGAAGTTTTCCCGTCGGTCTCATTCCACTGACTACTCTCAAAATTTAGCTCCTATTTCGGCAAATGCACCTTTATACTGAAGTTTTGTTGTAGTATCCCCGTCAACTCCGTAAGCTTCTTTATATCTGTAACCGACTTTTATAAAAGGATTGACAGGTCCGAAAATATCAAGTGTATATTTAAGTGCACCGCTGTAATCATAATGATGATTGTCTCCGGCTTTTGCCCATTTTACATTTGCTATGGCACTAAATCCAAAAATCTGCATTGTTTCTACATGAGCATAAAGATAAGGTAAAACAACCGTAAAATCTTGATTTACTATTTCTTTATTTGCAGTGTTGTCATAAATTTTGGTATTTCCCTGCCATATATCAGCCCCGAATCCTGCTTCTATATCGGCAACAACAGGTTTAAATTCATAAAAAGCCGTAATATCATATGAATTTATATCCATTTTTGTAGAAGCGTTTGTTATAGCCAACGGAATAGAAACATCATCAAAAATCTTAATTCCTCCGGCTACATAATTACTATGCCCTGTTGAAGAATATTTCGTATATTGAAATTTAATATTCGGTAATACCGGAATCGGATGAATAAGTTTTGCCCATACATAAGGATTTGTTTTATCATCAAGCCCCAAATAACCTACATTTCCGCCATAAGGAGTATGCTCACCGAAATAATTTATTGTATTTCCGTTTTTTACATATCCGTCAATATTTTGCTGTTCATATCCAACACCTGCACTAAGGCTTAAAAAATCAGCACTTGCAAAATTAACTCCACAAACTAAACCAGCTAAAACAATACTAAATTTCTTCATCTTTTTTTCCTTTCTCTCTTGGTATAAATATAATAGGTGTTCCGGCAAAATCTTCTTTATTTCTTAAAAAATTAACTAAATATCTCTCATAAGAAAAATGAAGTTTTGCCTGATTCATAATAAGTGCAATAGTAGGAGGTTTGATTCCAAACTGAGTTGCATAATATATTTTAATTTCCCTTCCTCTGATATCCGTTGGAAGATGATGTCTGATTGTCGCTTCTTTTATCCATTCGTTAAGTTTTGAAGTCGGTATTCTTTTTATATAATTTTTATAAACATAAAGAATCTTCTCTTGTAATTTGTCTATATTTCTTTTGGTTTTTGCACTGACAGCCATAAAAGGGGCATAATAAAGATATTTGAATTTCATTCTGACATTCTCTTCAAACTTCTTAAAATCCATTTTTGTCTCATCCCATTTATTAGCAGCAATAATTACCGCATTTTTATGTTTTTGAATAAGACCGCCTATTTTTTCATCAAGTTCAACAATACCGTTTTTTGCATCTAAAACAAGTATAGCCAAATCCGCTTCTTTTAACACCTTTTCGGTTCTCATAAGTGCATACTTTTCAATATCTTTTATTTTACTTCTTCTTCTGATTCCTGCCGTATCCACAAAAGTTATATGAATACCTTCATAATAAATGCTCTCATCAATAGGATCAATGGTTGTTCCGTCCACTTCACTTACAATAGCCCTGTTTTCTCCTACTAATGCATTTAAAAGAGAACTTTTACCAACATTCACCCTTCCGACAATAGCCACTTTAATTTCTTTTAATTCTTCTAAATTCTCACTTTTTTCGCTAAAAAGCTCTTCAAGAGGAATATCCTCTTCTATTGAAGCCGCCTGAATAAAAGTTTCTTTTTTCGGGACAAACTCTTTAATTCTTTCTATCAGTTTTCCTACCCCTCTGTTATGAGCTACGGAAATCGGGAAGACTTCTTCAATTCCAAGCTCATAAAAATTATAAACACCCTCATTTAAAGCATCATTATCTATTTTATTTACTATCAAAATCATAGGCTTATTTAATTTTTGAAGATGTCGGACATATTTTTTCTCTTCTTCATCCGGGATTGTTCTACCATCTACCATATAAAGAATCAAATCAGCCTCTTTTGCCTCATTTAAAGCTTTTTCTTTAACCATATCAAAAAGCTCGTCTTTATCTTCAAGCCCGCCGGTATCAAGAATCAAAATGTCTTCAAGCTCATCATCAAGAGTAACTTCTCTTTTTTTTATATCCCTTGTGGTTCCAGCCTTTTCGCTGATAATAGCATCTCTTCTTCTTAAAATTCTGTTAAAAAAGCTGCTTTTACCGACATTCGGCTTACCTAAAATTGCTACTTTTAGCATTAAATTGAATCCTTATAACTTATTTTTTTGCTTAATAAATCTTTCATATGAATATAATTATTAAGTGCGTTTATATACGCCCTGGCACTTGCTAGCATTGTATCAATGCTTAGTCCGTGTCCCATAACAGCCGGTTTGTTTTCATCAAACACAACTTTTACCATTACTTTTGCTAAGGCATCTTTTCCTTTGCTGACGGCTTCTACTTTATAATCCATAAGTTTTCCGTTTACTCCGCTGATTCTGTCAATTACTTTAAAAACCGCATCTATTGTGCCTTCCCCTATTGCCGCATCAACAAAAATTTTATCTTCAAATTTAATCTTTGCAGCGGCACTTGGCATTCCGTCACTACAGTCACTAAGCTGCAAAGAAATAAGCTCGTAAACTTTTGGTGTTTTGTCACTTACATCATTTAAAATTGCAATAATATCTTCATCATAAATATCTTTTTTCTTATCGGCAAGTTTTTTAAATTTCATAAAAAGTGCATTAAGCTCTTCTTCACTTATTTCATTAAATCCAAGAGATTCAAGCTTTTTCTTAAATGCGTGTCTTCCGCTGTGTTTTCCAAGAACTATAGTGTCTTTCACATCAAGTCCGATATCTTCCGCACTCATAATTTCATATGTTTCTTTGTGTTTTAATACTCCGTCTTGGTGAATACCGCTTTCATGCGCAAAAGCATTTCTTCCCACAATCGCTTTATTTGGCTGAGGCTCAATTCCCGTTACATTAGAAACAAGTCTGCTAGCTGCATAAATCTCTTTTGTATTGATTCTTGTATCAATTCCTTCAAATAAATCTCTTCTTACTTTTATAGCCATTACAATCTCTTCTAAAGCGGCATTCCCTGCTCTTTCTCCGATTCCGTTAATAGTGCACTCAACCTGTCTAGCCCCGTTTAAAACACTGTAAAGTGAATTTGCGCTTGCAAGTCCTAAATCATTATGACAGTGAACGGAAAAAATCACATCTTTTGGGAAATATTCAACTAACTCTTTTATCATAGCCCCCATTTCCGTTGGAAATCTATATCCTACGGTATCGGGAATGTTGATTGTTTTTGCCCCAGCTTCCACAACTGCTGAAATAATCTCTTTTAAAAATCCCATTTCACTTCTTCCTGCATCTTCGCAGCTAAATTCAACATCATCAACAAATGTTTTTGCATATTTTACAGCATCAACCGCTCTTTTTATAACTTCATCAGGACTCATTTTAAGTTTATACTGCATATGAATAGGGCTTGTTGCGATAAATGTATGTATTCTTTTTAAAGGTGCTGGCGCTATTGCATCCGCTGCTGCTTCAATATCTCTTTCAAGTGCTCTGGCAAGTGAGCAAATAGTAGAATCTTTCACTTCTTTTGCAATCATATTAATAGCTTCAAAATCCCCCGGACTTGCCGCTGCAAAACCGGCTTCAATAATATCAACTTTAAGTTTTTCAAGCTGTTTTGCCACTTTTATTTTCTCTTCAATAGTCATACTAGCCCCAGGAGATTGTTCTCCATCTCTTAAAGTAGTATCAAAAATTTTTACCATATCCATTTTTATCCTTTAATCTTATAAATAATTTTCGTAATCATACTATAAATCGTAAATCTTGTCAAAAGAAAAAAATTATCTTTTAGTATTCTTTTGTGCTTTTAAAATATTTTTCAATGCCCTAAAAAGTCCGTAAAAAGTATAAACCGTAAGCACAATTGAGATTCCCTCTATCGGATAAAGATAAATAAACGATGCAATTACAATAATTAAAACCAATACTTTTATAGCCACCGATTTATTTAGATTTATTTTTTTAAAACTCGGATATCTGAAATTGCTAACCATCAAAAACGCTAAAAAAAGAGCCCCTGATAAAATCAAAATATTTAAATGCCCGCTATATTTTATATCAAGCATTATCCAGCTTCCAAGCACAACTGCAGCTGTCGGAATAGGAAGTCCTATAAAATATCTCGGGTCAAGCTCTCCTGTTGTTACATTAAATCTAGCAAGCCTAATAGCTCCAAACACCACAAAAAGACCGCTGACAAGCGCTCCGAATCTTCCATAATTCTCTCCTGCGGCAAAAAAAAGCATCATAGCAGGAGCCATCCCAAAAGCTACTAAATCCGCCAGTGAATCAAATTCAACTCCAAATTTTGAAGTTGTGTTTGTAAGTCTTGCAACCCTTCCGTCAAGCCCATCGGCAATCAATGAAAAAACAATATAAATAAAAGCTTTTTCAAATTTCCCCTGAGAAGAGGCGATTATACTCATAACACCCAAAAACGCACTAAGCGCCGTAAAAAAATTAGGCAGAAGATATGCCAGATTAATTTTCTTCATTAAGATATCCTATAACACTTTCACCGGCTTTAATTTTTTGAAATTCCGAAACTTTTAAAGTTACATTTTTAGGCAAATATACATCAACTTGACTTCCAAACATAATCATTCCATATCTCTCAGCCAATTTAATAGGACCTAAATCTCTAAACATTACTATTCTTCTTGTTAAAAATCCTGCTATTTGATTAACCACTATTTTACTATCTTCATTTTCAAACAAAACTCTATTTTGCTCATTTAGCTCACTTGCCTTTTCATTATTTAAACTAAAAAATTCTCCGTGAATATATTCTCTAGCAGCTATCTTACCTTCAATAGGAGAACGCTGTATATGCACATCAAAAATAGATAATCTTATAGAAATTTTTATACTTTCTTCTTTTGTAATAGGAGAAATGTCTTCCGTAATTGATAAAATTGTTCCATCACTTGGAGAAATAAGAACCCCTTTTGAGCTGTCTTGCGGTATTCTTTCCGGATTTCTAAAAAAATACAAAAAGAAAAAAAGAAACAAAAAGGATAAAATTATCCAAAACTTGCCTAAAAATAAAAGAGATATCACAGCAAATATACTGCTTGCTAAAATAAAAGGATAACCTTCTTTAAGAATCAGTTCCGTTTTCATTATTTTCTCCGTTTTTTATGCCCAAAATTTCTTCAAGCTTTCCTTCATCGTATGCTTTGATAAGTTCCCTTACCCTGTCTCCTTGGATAACTTCTTTTTCATAAAGCTCTTTTACCATCTGCTCTATTACCTGAGAATATTTTCTAAGTTTCGCCTTAACCGCTTCATATCTTTCATTTAAAAAGTTTTTAACAAACTCATCCATTGCTTCTTGTGTTTTTTCGGAATAATCTTTTGACTGATTATATCCGCCCAAAAATGCATTTGACTGCTTTTCAAGCACCATAAGACCGGCTACATCAGTCATTCCATACATACTGACCATTCCTTTTATTATGTCAGTAGCCCTTTCTAAATCATTACTAGCGCCTGTTGAAATTTCTTTAATAAAAACTTCCTCGGAAGCCCTTCCTCCAAGAAGAGTATCAACTTCGGCTATGAGTTCATGCTTTTGCATTAAATATTTATCTTCTTCGGGTAAATTCAGCGTATACCCAAGTGCCGCAAGCCCTCTTGGAACTATTGAGACTTTTTTTACTTTTCTAGCCCCATCGGTCGTTTCGCCGATTACCGCATGCCCGCTTTCGTGATAAGCCACGATTTTTTTATCTTTTTCATTAAGTCTTCTTGATTTCTTTTCAAGCCCTGCAATCTGTCTTTCAACAGCTTCTACAAAATCTTCTTGAGTAACTTCTTTTTTATTTTTTCTACCGGCAAGCAAGGCGGCTTCATTAATAATATTTGCCAAATCCGCCCCTGCAAGTCCTGCTGTCATTCTTGCTATATCTTCAAGACTTACATTTTTTGCCGCTTTTATTTTTTTGATATGAACTTTTAAAATTTGAACTCTTCCTTTAAAATCGGGTTTATCAACCAAAACCTGTCTGTCAAACCTTCCTGGTCTAAGAAGTGCCGCATCCAAAACTTCCGGTCTGTTTGTCGCAGCCAAAACAATAATAGGCTCTTTTGAATCAAATCCGTCCATTTCCGCTAAAAGCTGATTTAGGGTCTGTTCTCTTTCGTCATTTCCGCCCATTTGCCCGGCAGCGGCTCTGCTTTTACCAATAGCGTCAATTTCATCTATAAAAATAATACTCGGAGCCTCTTTTTTAGCCTGGTTAAACAAATCCCTAACCCTAGCAGCCCCGACTCCCACAAACATTTCTATAAAACTACTTCCGCTTACTGCAAAAAACGGCACACTGGCTTCTCCCGCCACTGCTTTTGCAAGAAGAGTTTTACCGGTTCCCGGAGGTCCTACAAGCAAAACACCTTTTGGTATTTTTGCACCTAGTTCGAGGTATCTTTCGGGATTTTTTAGAAAATCAACTATCTCTTTTACTTCTTCTTTGGCTTCATCATTCCCTGCAACATCATCAAACGAAACATCAGGCTTTTCACTTTTTATAAGTCCTTTTGCACTTCCTATACCTAAAACTCCGCCCATTCCTTTTTGCATACGGGAGGCCAAAAACATCCAAATGGCAAAGAAAATAAAAATAGGAATAATCCATCCGAATATCAAATCGTTAAACCAGTTGTTTTCATTAAGTCCGCCATAAGGCACTTTGTATTTGTTAAGCGCTTCTACAAGCGTCGGGTCATTAGGAACTCTTGAGAGACTAAAGACCTGCCCGTCTTTAAATTTAACTTTTACTATATCTTTTCCTATTGCCACATAGGCAAGTTTCCCTTCTTTTGCCAAATTTTTAATATCGGAATAAGTATAACTTATTCTTTGGTCTTGTGAGACACTGTTCATTTCATTCATAGCGCTTGGAGCTATGCTTCTAAATAAAATAATTATTCCAATCGCAAAAATTATAAACAGTAAAAGCGGATTTTGATTAAAAAAATTATTTTTTTTATTTTTATTATCGTTGTTATTCATCTATTTCCTTTCTAAGTATAAGCGTAACCCATTCATTTTCTTTTATTTCGTCTATAAGAGTAAATTCTTTATATTTTTTTAATACTCTGTCTTTATATTTATCTATTATACCCGAAAGTATTAAAACATCATTAACTTTTGATTTTAAATCATTTGCTATAAAAATAAGCACATCGGCAATAATATTGGCAACAACCACATCATATTTTTCATTGCTTAAAGACGCACTTCCTTCCCATATTTTATTATATTCAACACCGTTTAATTCATAATTTTCTTTTGTGCTTGTTACGGCAAGAGGGTCTGTATCACACGCATCGACTTTTGCACCCAGTTTTGCAGCTACAATTCCTAAAATCCCGCTTCCGCATCCTACATCCAAAACTTTTTTATCTTTATTTACATATTTTTTGATAGCTTTTACACAGCTTTTTGTTGTTTCGTGATGTCCGCTTCCAAAAGCAAGAGCCGGGTCTATTAAAATATTTATTTTATCCTCTTTTGGCTCATACCAGCTAGGATGAATATAAAATTCATCAATTTCAACCGGCTTAATGGAATTTTTATAATTTTCTATCCAGTCTTCATTTGATTTTTCTTTAATTTCAATTTTTAAATTTATCTTTTCATCAAAAATCTTTTCTAAAGCACCGACATACTCTTTTAATTGCTCAATAAGCTCGCTAAAATCGTCTTCGCTTCTTAAAATAAATCCATTTTCACTCTCTTCAATCCCGTTAAAAAATTTCTCCATTAAAAAATTTAAAATTTCTTCTTTAAAACTGCTAGGAGAAATAATTAATTCAAAATATTTATCTTTCATCGCACTAAATAAACACTTGA
>JALVWY010000016.1 GCA_027023105.1 Campylobacterales bacterium
TTTATAAGTTTTAGCGTATCTCTTTCGTGCAAACCGATGCTAGGTTCATCCAAAACATACATAACTCCTGTCAGTCCGCTTCCTATTTGGCTAGCAATTCTGATTCTTTGAGATTCTCCACCGCTTATAGTTCTTGCGTCTCTGTGAAGTGTTAAATATCCAAGCCCTACATCAACCAAAAAGAAAATTCTCTCACGAATTTCTTTAAGAATTGGATTTGCTATCATTTTTTCCTGATTTGAAAGATATTCAAAGTTTTTCTCATCACTAAAAAATTTATAAGCTTCATCAATCGGCATTGAGATAATATCGGCTATTGTTTTACCGGCAACTTTTACGGCTAAAGATTCCGGCTTTAGTCTAAATCCTTTACAGGTAGGGCAGGTGCTTTCACTCATAATTTCGCTTAAATCACTCTCTTTATATAAATCCAGGGCTATTTGTTTGAGTCCTAGCCATCTTTTGTGTATTTTGTGTTTAGCGTAATTAAATTCAATTTCATAAGCCGTGCCGTTTAGAATTGCTTTTTTTTGATATTCTTCTAATTCATAAAAACTTTTGTTCATATCTATGTCAAGCTCACTGCATAAGGCTTTGAAAAATTCCTGATAATATTTTTTGTTAAATCCCCAGATTAAAGGAATAGCCCCTTTATTTAAAGGTTTGTCTTTTATAACCTTTTGCATATCAAGTGTGTAAGTCACTCCAAGACCGTCACATTTAGGGCAAGCTCCTTTTGGTGAGTTGAATGAAAAACCGGTCGGCTCAAGCTCTTCAAAACTTACTTTACAATCAAAACAGGCGTTATGCTCGCTGTAGTGTATAAAATCTTTTTCCATCCCAAGTTCTTTTGCATTAAGAATCTCTATTTCAACTTCTCCAAAACTTTTATTCAAAGCTCTCTCAACCGCTTCGGCGATTCTTGATTTGTTTTCTTCTTTTATAATAACTCTGTCAATTACGGCTTTAATGGTGTGCTTTTTTGTTTTTTTAAGCTCAATATCTTCATCAAGTCTGACAATCGTTCCGTTTATATAGGCTCTTATAATTCCTTCTTTACGGAGTTTTTCTATTAAATCGCCAAATTCTCCCTTTTTTTCTTTTATTAAAGGGGCGTAAATTATGATTTTGGCTCCAAGCGGGAGTTTAAGCACTTCATTTATAATATCCTGAGGTGTCATTTGGGTTATTTTTTTGTCGCATAAATGGCAGTGTTGTATTCCCACTCTTGCATAAAGGAGTCTAAGATAATCATATATTTCAGTTACAGTTCCCACAGTTGAGCGGGGATTTTTGGATGTTGTTTTTTGGTCTATTGCAATAGCCGGGGTTAATCCTTCTATTTTATCAACTTCGGGTTTTCCCGTTCGTTGTAAAAACTGTCTTGCATATGAACTTAGAGATTCAATATATCTTCTTTGACCTTCTGCATAAAGCGTATCAAAAGCAAGCGTGCTTTTTCCACTTCCGGATAGTCCCGTAAAAACTATTAATTTATTTTTTGGAATCTCCAAATTTATATTTTTTAAATTATTTTCTCTTGCACCTGTGATTTTGATTTTATTCAATAATACTCCTTTTCCCTTATTAAGCTAATTCAATACTCCATATTGCAAAGAAAAATACCATAATTTCGGTCATATAGAGTTTCCATTTCGGTATTTTTTTGTAAAGTTCGCCTTTTATCTGAATATATTCATCATATGTTAGCGTTTTAAACATTCTTTTTATGACCGTATCTATATAATCATCCCTGTCGTCTGTTTTTAAAGCAATAAAAATATGTCGGTAAATCAAAAAAAGCTCTACCATAAAAATAAATATTAAAGCTATATCAACTCTTTGAAGCATCAAAAGTTCTATTAAAATAATTTCTAAAATATAAAAAATAATGCTGTATCCCAAAATAGGATAATGGTTTTTTAAATAATACAAAGCAAAAAGTTTATCTGCTGCCGATTGGATTTTGAATTTTTCAAGTGTATATATTCTAAAACTTATAATTAAAATAACCAAAATTTCGCTTAGTGTTTTTATATCCATAAAATTCCTTAAAAGTATAATTTATATATCATAGCAAAGAATATGAAAATATACCAGGCTAAAAGTATTTTTTTGTGATTTTTTGTATCCATTTTGTGATAAAGTTTAATTCCAAAATATGTGCCTATAAGACTGGCAAATCCTATTGTGAATCCTTCTAAATAATTAATATGTCCGGCGATACTTTGGGATATAAATCCTGAAATGGAAGAAAAAACTACAAAAAAGAGACTAAGACTAACAGTTGTTTTTAGTTTGTATTTTAAAAAACCGACTAAAATAGGTGTTATAAGAATTGCACCTCCGACACCCACACTTAAGGCAATAGTCCCGACAAACAGACCTATAAAAAAAAGCTTTTTGTTATCAATGGGAGGCTCATCGTGCGGTTCGTGGACAGTTATAAAAAATCTGATTATTGCAATAAAAACAAGGGTTAAAAATATTGCCCCTAAAACCAATTTACTTGTATGAGCTACGATAAATCCACTAAAACCAGCCCCTATGGCACCTCCTAAAGCAAGAGATAATCCGTTTTTTATTTTTAGAAGCCCTTTTTTATAATTAAGAAACGAACCGTATGTAGAGCTCATCATCATTTGTGTTACACTGATTCCTATAGCCTCTTTTAAACCGAATCCTAAAAACAAAAGCATAGGAACTAAAATGGTTCCTCCCCCGACACCTAAAAAACCGCTGAAAAAACCTGTTATAATTCCTATTAAAATTGCTGTTATCAAATTTTGCCTTTTTTGGTAAAATTATATAATAATTTAAGAAGGATGAAAATGGATAGATTTTTTGATAAAGCGGTTGAAAATTTTGTAAAATCCATAGGCGGAGAGTTTGGCAAATGCGGTAATGTAGATAAAGAAGGTTTTGTCAGTAAAATTGAAGTGAACGGAGATATAAATAAACCCGTTTATCTGTTTATTCCAAAGGAGACACTTGATACGGTCAGTATGCTTTTGTTTGGGGAAAAAGAGTATGATTTGCCTGATTTAACAAACGAAATTGCAAATCTTATTGTCGGAAATGCAAAAGTAATTGCATCAGATGAAAATATTGATTTTGATATTTCAACTCCGCAATTTTTGGATATAAAAGATGTGAAATACGATGTGAGAAAAGATTACAGTATAGACGGTGAGTGTTTTTCAATACTTCATTAAGGAAAAAAATGGAAACAAAAGATTTTGACGAAGAAATAATTCCCGATTATTCAAATTTGCTTGATGCCGAAATTTTTTTTGAAAGTGACCTTGGCAGGGTTGATATGAATCTAAGGGAAATTTTAACACTTCAAAGAGGAAGTGTTATTGATTTGAATAAACCGGCAGGTGAGAGTGCCGAAGTTTATGTAAACGGAAGAATTATCGGAAAAGGAGAAGTTATGGTTTATGAAAAAAATCTTGCAATAAGGCTCAATGAAGTTCTTGATGCAAATTCACTTATTTATTACCTGACAAAAGAGGAAAAATGAAAAAACTAATTATGATTTTTTTTACATCTTTTTTATTTGCGGCTAATTTAATTAATGTAAATTTTTTTGAGCAAAACGGAAAGCTTGATATCCTTTTTTCACTTGACGGAAGATTTACAGGCAAAGTTATTAAAGATTCCAAAAACAAATTTTTTATTTCTGATATAAATTCAAATAAAGAGTATAAAAAATCTTTTACTAACTATTTTATTAAGACTATAACGGTAAATCCTTCAAAAAACGGTATTTTGGTTTCTATTGATGCAGATAAAAAATATAAAACTTTAGTGGCGCTGACACCTGATGGATACGGGGTTAGATTTAGGATTGTCAATGTTAAAAAAACTTCTGTTCAAAAACCTCAAATCACATATGCGGATAATAACGGAATAGATTTTGTCTCTTATTTTATAGCAGTGGCTATTTTAATTATTTTAGCGGTTATTTTATGGATTTTTAAGAAAAAGCTTAAAACAAAACTTCCGCTCAAAGGCAATTTGGATATTGTTTTTCAAAGACCCTTAGATGCTAAAAATAAAATAGCGTTAATAGAATTTAACAAAAGAAAATATCTGGTAATAGTTGGAAACAGTAATATTTTACTTGATGTTTTTGATGAAAATATGATAAATATCAAAACACAAAATGAATTTGAAGAATATTTACAAAAAGATGATATAAATAAAAAACTTGACAGTTTTCAAAAATATATACAAAATGCAGAAAAATTAAAGGATTTTGATGAAACGGTTTGATGTTATTGTAGTAGGTGGCGGGCATGCCGGAATAGAAGCGGC
>JALVWY010000017.1 GCA_027023105.1 Campylobacterales bacterium
GTTTCATATTCAAGTTTTGAAATAGATTTTTTATTTGCAACAATAGCTTTTTCATCAGGTGTAAGTCCGTAAGGATTATTTGAATTTACATTCCCTGCACCAAAAGGATTAATATCAGAGGCTAATAGTATTAACGGAAGAAAAAAAAGAGCTTTTTTCATACAATTCCTTTTTTTAAGAAATTGTACCTAAAATAAAAGCAATTATGGAAGATATGTAAAATTATCTCTTCTGTTTTTTCTCCAACACCATTTAGCATGAGCAGTGCAAACAGGATTTAATTTACCGTAACTGATTACTGTCAATTTTTTAGGGTCAACTCCAAGTTTAATTAAAGCGCTTCTCACACTGTTAGCTCTTCTAAGACCTAAAGCATAATTATATTCTTCAGTTCCCCATTCATCACAGTTACCTTCTATTCTTATAGTATAATTTTTATTATTTGATTTAAGCATTTGAGCCAATTTTTCAACTTTTGACCACTGAGATTTTTTGATATTGTATTTATCAAAATCAAAATAAACAACAACATTAGCTACATCTTTTGCAAATTGCTGATTATTATTGCTTTGATTATTCATACTTTCATTCTCAGGTTGAATAGTTTGTGTTTGCACTTCGGCATTTTGTGTATTAACAGTAGCATTTTGCTCCACTGTTTGCTGAGAAGCGTTTTCACCGTTATTGGCATTTGCAGCATTTTCTAAATTAGGTTGTGTCCCACATCCTGTAAGAATAAGTAAAGCCCCTATAGCACCAAAAATCAATTTTTTATTCATTTTATCTCCTTTTTTTTTATTTACCAATCAAATGATTGTAGTATTTTTGGCAAATTATAATAAAAAATTTTGTTTTCATTCAAGCGTATTATACCAATTTTACTAAAAAAATGCTCTCTTTTTATAAACATAATAGAATTTCCATCCACTGAAAAATTAGGATTCATATTTTGACCGCCGAATGTCAATCTTTTTAAACTCTCATTGTTTTTATTTACTAAAAACAAATCAAATGTATTATTTCCAAAAGCATTAGCACTCTCTCTTGTTGAAATAACCATTTTATCGTTATAAGTATCAACTCCAACCTGATTTTTACCCTGATATAATACTTTTGAGATAATACCCGTTTTTAAATTTTTAGAAAATACATATGGATGTCCGAATCTGTCTGATATAAAGGCTATGCTGTCTTTTCCCCAAAATTTACCATCCACATCAATTCCGGGATATTTTGTAATTTGTATTAATTTATGATTTTTATACATATAAATATCAGGTAGTCCATGTGGAGCAAGTGTTAATAAAATTTTACCTTTTTTCACATCTGAAACCGTAAGCATACCTTGTGTTGAAAGAATTTTTGTCATTTTTCCCGTATAAATATTAAACTTATATAAAACAGGAAGATTTTCCATTTTCGTAAAATAAATAATTTTTTGCTTTGCATCAGCCCATTTAGGAAAAATATTCAATCCTCCGCTTATAAGAAGTTTTTTACAAGACAAAGAATAATCGCTTAAATATATATTTGCTTCTTTTGGCGCTATTAAAAGAGAATAAATAACTTTTCTTATAAGAAATTTTGCACTTGGCATTTGAAAAAATTTATTGATATCATAAACGGCATGATGAACCAAAAAAGGAAAATATGCAAAACTGTTAGATTTATAGGATTTTATATCTATTGTATTTGAATTTTTTATATATTTTACAATAAGCTTTTTATTTGTTCGGGAATAAGAAAAATCAAAAACCATAGCATTTTTTAAATCGCTGTTATTTGTATCATTATAAAAAACTTTGAAATGGTCAAGCACTGTAAAATCCATTTTTAAAAGTTCTTCAATTTGAGAGGGACCTTGAAAATTAACTATAATTTCAGGTTTATTTTGTAAATATTTTGTAATTACAATCTCTTTTGAATACAAAAATCCAAAAAACAAAATTAAAACTAAAAAAAATCTTCTCATTTATTTACCTTTGTTTGAAATTTAACGCTTAATTCTATATTTTTATCAAATTTTATCTGTTTAATTTGATTTATAAGCATTGCTTGTTCGTTTTGATTTAAATTACTATCTAAAATTATAGCATTAATTTGAAAATTTTGAACAATAATCTTAATTATTGCATATTCTCCGGGAATATTTGAAATCTGATACCATATTTTACCTATTTGATTAATAAGCTTGTTAACTTCATTTTGCTTAACATTAGAAGAATTTTTCGTAGTTGAATAAGAAATATTAATATTTACCGTTTTAAGTTTTGATAGATTTTTTAAAATATTATTTCCTTTAAATCTGCTCATAACAAGCTGCTTTTTAAAATGAACCGGAGTAGTCGAAACATTAGCCTTAACATTTTTAAAAATATCGTTAAATCCTACGCTTCCGCTTTGTGTTACAGAACTTTTGGATTTTGTTTTTTTGATGACTTTTTTAGCCGGTTTTGGTTTGGAGATTTGTTTAACAGGGTTTTTTACAACAGCTTTCTTTTTTATATGGTTTTTTAAAGAGAAATTCTTTGTTACGATTGCCGTATGAATTAAAACCTGCTTTTGTTTTATAGGTTTTGGAAACAAAAAATATAAAAAACATATAATCAAAACATATGAGAAAAGAGCTAAAATAAATGAAATAAACAATCTCATTTAGTAAGAAGTCCTATTTGTCTAAATCCGGTTTTTACAATTGCAGCATAAATTTTCATAAAAAGCGCATATTTTATATCTTTATCCGCTGCTATATAAACTAAAGAATTTTTATTAAAATTACCGTATTTCAAATTAAAATTTTCTAAAAAATCTTTTGTTTTATACTCTTCATCATTTACAAATACTTTTCCGTTTTTTTTGATAATTACAGTAATAGTGGCTTTTTTTGTAGCAGGAGTGCTTTTACTCCCCTTAGGGAGATTAACACTTTTTTCCTGATAGGTGCTTACACTCACACTCACCATCAAAATAGCAAGCAACACAAGCATAATATCAACAAAAGGGGTAATGTTAAGTTCAGGTTTTTTCATTTGCTAAGATACATATCCTTTTGCATTTTAAGTGTAGAAATCAAATCCTCCACTTTTTTTGAAAGTATCTGATGAAAACTATAAGCGGGCACTGCTACAATAATCCCGACTGCCGTTGCAATCAAAGCATCTGCAATAGCCGGGGCAATCATATTAATAGTGCTGACACTCTGCATTCCCTGAAATGCACTTAAAATTCCCACAACCGTTCCAAAAAGTCCTATAAAAGGTGCAGTTGATGCTACAATACTTAAAAAAGTAATACCTTTTGTAGATTTTTTTGCTGCTGCTTGAATACACGCATCAAAAGAATATTGATTAACATTTACAGATTTTTCAATACACGATTTCAATGACGAAGAAACAGGAAAAACATCACTCATAAGCATAGTATGAAAAGCTTCTTCTTCTTTTTTTATCCAAGAAGAAAGTTGAAAAAATTTATAAAAAAACACCAAAAAAACAAAAAAAAGATAAAAACCAAGCCATCCTAAAACAACTATGTTTATAGGATTGGCTAAAATTTTAGATATTTCTGGCAGCACTGTCTATCTTTGCAGAAACTGAAGCGACAAGTGCGTCACTGTCAGTTGCTTGTTTTAATAAGTCTTTTGCTTTTTCAATAGCGTTAGCTATTTCATTTTCATCACTTCCCTGAATAGGAACAGCGCCTTCTGCTAAGACATTAACTTTTTGAGGTGTAACTTCTACATAACCCCAGTTTATAGCTATCATTTCTTCTTTTCCATTATCTTTTTTTATACTAATAACTCCCGGTTGTAAATTAGTCATTAAAGGTGAATGCCCTTCAAGGACACCGAATTCACCTTCAATACCGGGAAAAGTAGCTTCTTTAATTTCGCCCTCAAAAATTCTTCCAAGAGACGTTACTATATCAATAGTCATTTTTCAGCCTTTATTTATTTTGCATTTTTTTGGCTTTTTCCATTGCTTCGTCAAGGTCTCCTACCATATAAAATGCATTTTCAGGTAAATCATCAACTTTACCTTCTAAAATTGCTTTGAACCCTTCTATTGTTTTATTAAGCTCAACATATCTACCATCCGCCCCTGTAAATACTTTTGCAACAAAGAACGGTTGAGAAAGGAATTTTTCAATTTTTCTTGCTCTTGCAACTGTTTGTTTATCTTCTTCACTAAGTTCATCCATACCAAGAATTGCAATAATGTCTTGAAGGTCTTTATATTTTTGTAAAACTTCTTGAACTTCTCTTGCAACTTTATAATGATTTTCCCCTACAATTTGAGGGTCAAGAATTCTACTTGT
>JALVWY010000018.1 GCA_027023105.1 Campylobacterales bacterium
CCAAGGGTTGAGCTTAAATGTCCTCCGTGTTTTGAGACGGTAGAGAGTATTTTTTCTCTTATTTTTTTAGCTAAATTATTTAATTCATTTATATTCATATTTTTATCTATCATTCTTTACCTTCTAAAATTGCTTCTTTTATATTTTCAAATCTATTCAAAACTTCGGCATCTATATTTCCAATATCACTTATTATAACAACGCCTCCCTCTTTTACGGCGTCATCCGGAATAACTTCTATATTTTTAAATTTATCTTTTAAACTCGTCGCATCTTTTGGATTTACTTTTAATTTAATCTTTGTTGCATCTTTAATATCTTCCATTAAATTTTTAGCTAAAGAATATGCAATTTCACCCGATTCTTTTGAAATTTCTTTTTGGATTACCTCTTTTGCTATATCAAGGGCTACAGAAATAAGCTCTTTTTCAACCGAAAGGATTTTTTCTTCAAATGTTTCATTTATTTTATCAATTTTTTGCAAAGAAGTTTCAAGAAGATTCATTTTTTCTTTCAAATTTTGCCTACACTTATCTTCACCCTCTTTTAATCCTTTTTCATATCCTTCATTAAATGCCTTTTGTTTTTCTTCTTCTATTTTGTTTTTATACTCATTTATTTGAATTTCAAATGTTTTTTGTGAGTTAACGATATTTGTGGAAAGTTCTTCTATTTTAGACAAAAGATTTTCTATTATCTGTTTTTGCTCGTTATTTTTATCTTCGGTTACATTTTTCGGTGTTTCAATATCTGTATGTGATGAAAAATCAACTTTTTGAAATTCTTTGTTCTCATTATGATTTATATCTATATTTTTAAATTTATAGGGCTTAATTATATGCCTGTTATCATTACTGCCTATAATCTTACTCAATTACCTCTTCCTCCGATCCTACAGAAACTTTTCCTTCTTCTGCAAGTTTTTGCACAACTTCTATAACTTTTCTTTGCGCACTCTCTACTTCTTTTACTTTTACAGGTCCTAAAAACTGAATTTCTTCTTCAAATGCAGCCGCCGCTCTTTGTGACATATTGGCTAAAAATTTTTGTTTAAGTTCTTCAGGAGAGCCTTTTAAGGCTATCATTAATGTATTTTTATCAACTTCTTTCAAAATTTCTCTAAGGGCAGTATTATCAAGTTTAAGAATATCTTCAAAAGTAAACATCTTTTCTTTAATCTGATCTGCTAATTCGTTATTAATTTGTTCTATATGTTTTAAAGTTGATTTAGCCGCTTTTTGTCCAAGCCTATTGAATATCTCGGCAACAAACCTGACACCCCCGATTTCTATTTTATAACCGGTAAGAGATTCAAGCTTAGTTTCAAGTATAGCACTTACTTTTTTAATAACCTGAGGTGAAATATCTCCAAGATTACTCATTCTCATTAACACCTCACCCCTCACTTCATCAGGAAAATAACTAAGTGTTTCAGCTGCACTAGTCGGGTCCATATGAGCTAAAATAAGAGCAATTGTTTGTGGATGTTCTGTTACGATAAAATCAGCTAATTGTTGTGGTTTAACTTTTTGTAAAAATCCGAAATTTTGCTCGCTTTGCAAAGATTTTGAGAGTTTATCCAATACTTTTTTAGCTTCATCAGGACCTAAAGCTTTATAAAGTATTTCTTTTGCATATTCAAGTCCTCCGCTTGAAATATATTGATTTGATTGGAATATTGCATAAAATTCTTCCAATACGGCAGCAGCAACAGCTTTATCTATGGTTTTTGCCGTTGCAATATATTTTGAAATATCCGTAATTGAATCAACATCCATATAAGAAAAAATCTGAGCTGTCAAATCCTCTCCAAGTTGAATCAATAAAATTGCAATCTTTTCAGACATTGAAAGTTCATCCAAAATAGCCTGTTGTTGCGGTGAAAGTGCCATTTACAATCCTTTATTAAGGGCTTTCTTCTTTTATTAAATTTTCTAAAACTTTTGCAATTTGTTCCGTATTATCTTCTGCACTTTTTGTAATTCTTTCAAGTAAAACTTCATATTTAAGTTCTTCTTCATTTACATTAGCTGAAATTCCAAGTTGTTGTTCCACTTTTTCTTTTAATTCTTTTATTTTATCATAAGTTGATTCAACTTCCTCTTCATTTACTTCAATTTCGTGTTTTACCGGTTTTTCTTCTTCCATTTTAACTTCAAGCATTTTTTGAGTAAAAGGAGTAATTACTTTTTTGTAAAAAATAAAAAGGATTATTGCCAAAATAAGATATTTTAAAATATCCTCAAAAGGTCCCAAATATACCGATATTTGTTGCATAATTTTTCCTGTTTTTGAAGTTGCACTCCCATTAGCACCTGATGTTGCAAACTCAAAAGACGAAACACTCACACTATCCCCTCTTTTAGGGTCAAAACCTATTGTGTTTTCCACAAGATTTTTTATATTTGCAAGTTCTATTTTACTAAGGGGAATAAAAACTTTTTTACCTTTTTCATCTTTATAATGCCCGTCAACCACTACAGCTGCGGTTATTCTTTTTATTTTTGCAAGAGGCTCTTTGATATTTTTTACTGTAGTTGAAATTTCATAATTTGTGGTGTCTTCGCTTTTTGTGTATTTTTCTACTACTTGATTTTTTTTAAGACCCTGAACAGGTCCTATATTGCTTACGGCTCCGGGAACTCCTCCAACAGGTGCTGGTTTTGAACCGGTTCTACTTTCATCAACAGTCTGTTCACTTCTTAAAACATTATTCGGGTCATAAATAGTGGCTTTTGAATTAACCTGGGAAAAATCATAATCAATATTTACTTTTGCCACAACTTTATTACTTCCTCCGATAATCGGTGATAAAATAGAAATTATTTTATTTTCCAGAGCTTTTTCCATTCTCTTTTTATAAATCATTTCCGTTTTTAAAAGCTCATTACTTTGAGTTAATGAATCATTTTCGCCAAGAGGATTGCCATATTGGTCAACTATTTTTACATTATTAGGAGTAAGTTTTGGAACCGCGGCTGCAATTAAATTTTTAATACCTTGAATCTGTTTGGGAGTAAGAGTCATATTTTCTCTTAATACAAGTAAAACCGAAGCGGTAGGAGGAACCTGCCTTGAAACAAAAACGGACTGTTTTGGAATAGCAATATTTACTTTTGAACTTTCAACTGCATCAATGGAATTAATTGTTCTTTCAAGTTCACCTTCAAGAGCTCTTAAATATTTTATTTTTTCTTCAAAATCAGTGGCTCTGAAAGAATTTTTGTTAAAAAGCTCAAATCCTACAGTGCTTGATTTCGGAAGCCCCCGGGCAGCCACTTCAAGTCTTACTTTTTGAACTCTGTTTTTAGGAACTTCTATAACCCCGTTTTGAGGTATAACATAAGGTATTTGCTTTTTATCAAGATATTGAACAATCAAAGCGGCATCTTGAGGTTTTAAATTCTCAAACAAAACGGCATAACCGTTTTTTGTCTTATTTGAAGAAGTGTTAAAAACTATCAAAAATGAAAGAAGTGCTATAATAGCAACAACACTTCCAAAAATCACATAACGCTGCTGTTTGTTTAATTTATTAAAAAAATTTATTATTTGCTTAAAAATAGCTTCAAAATTCAACTGATTTCCCTTAATGTTTTGATTAATTTATCATTTTCCTGCGGTTTTCCTATCGTAACTCTAAGAGCGTCAAATCCATATCCTGCCATATCACGGACAATTATTCCTCTTTTTAAAAGTTCATTGGCAATTTTTGTTGAATTTTTTATATATAAAACAATAAAATTGGTAAAACTTTCTATATAATCCAAATTCTTCTCTTTTGCAAAATCAATATATTTTTGCATTTCTTTAAAATTATTCTCTATTCCCATATTAACCCAATCCTGCTCGTCAAGTGCCCTTATTGCCGCAAGCAAAGATAAAGTCGTAATATTAAAAGGAGGTCTTAGTTTATGAAGATTTTTTACAATAAAATCATTTGCTATTCCATATCCAACCCTCATTCCGCCAAGCCCGTAAGCTTTAGAAAAAGTTCCCGTATAAATTACATTTTTATATTTTAAAATATCTTTTGGTTTAATTTCTTTATTTTTATCTTTATATTTTGCAAATTCCTGATAAGCCCCGTCTATTAAAATCATTGTATTTTCATCTATTTTTTCTATAAATTCAAAAACATCCCTGCTATCAACGCACTCCCCTAACGGATTATTAGGAATACAAAGAAAGATTATTTCAGGCTTATATTTTTTATACTCTTCATAAAATTCATCCAAATTATGGGTATTTGATTTTGTTTTTATAATCTCAGAGCCAACTTGCTTTGAATAAATATCATACATTGCAAATGTAATACCCGCTCTTAAGATTTTTTTAGGCATTATTCCATGCACTACAAACTCTATAACCTGGTCGCTTCCGGCTCCTATTATAATATTTTTGTCTTCAACACCAAAAAGAGTTGATAATTTTCCTTTTAATTCATAAAAACTGTCATCAGGATATCTGTGCATAAATTTGGCATTTTCTTTTACTTCTTCTATAACCTTTGGTGCAGGTCCGTAAGGGTTTTCATTGCTTGCTAATTTAATTATATCCTTAGGATTAATTCCATACTCTCTTACAACAAGCTCAATCGGTTTTCCCGCTTCATATGTTTTTAGATTTTTTAATTTTTCAAACATTTTTTGCCTTTAACAATTTTTAAGATAACTTCCAAGCCAAATCATTTTTTCTTTTTCCACAAGTTCTTTTATTTTTTCATTATCAATATGACCTTCAAAATCTATATAAAACCAGGTATTAAATGTATCATCTTTATTCGGTCTACTTTCAATTTTTAAAAGATTTATATCTTTTTGTTTAAAATTTTTTAAAAGTTCAAATAAAGCTCCGCTCTTATGGGATGTTTTTGCAATAACACTTGTTTTGTCATGACCTGAAATATTTGTTTTAAAATCACTTATAATAATAAATCTTGTTCTGTTTGCCATATTGTCTTCTATTCTTTCGAATAAAAGAGGCACATTATTAATTTTTGCCGCTATTTTTGAACATATAGCCCCGCTTAATTCATCTTTACTAGCAAGTTCGGCCGCTTTTGCCGTGGATTGTGTAGGAATAAATTCAATATCCAATAAATTATGGGTTTCAAGAAAATTAAGACACTGGTTATAGCCTTGAGGATGAGAATAAATTCTTTTTATTTTCGTTACATCATCCTGAATTGAAGCAAAAGAGTGATGAATATCCATACAAATTTCAGCTACAATTTTTACACCGTATTTTTTAAGAGAATCAAGAGTAATTCCTACAATACCCTCGGTATTGTTTTCAACAGGCACAACCCCGTATTTCGCTTCTTTATTTGACACAGCTTTAAACACGGCTTCTATATTCAAAAGCGGCAGATATCTCGCATTCGCCCCGAATCTGCTCTCAGCGGCTTGATGCGTATAAGTTCCTATAGGACCTAAAAAGGCAATTCTCTCTTTTCTCTCAAGTGAACGGGATATTGCAAAAATTTCAAGAAAAACAGCTTCTATTTCATCTTTAGTCAAAATTCCATTTTGCCGTTTTGATAATTTAGTAAGTCTATCTATTATCTCTTTTTCTCTTTCAGGTCTGTAAATAGGAGTATCCGCGTTATTTTTCACTTCTCCTACTTTTTTTACAATTTGCATTCTTTTATTAAGAAGAGTTAATATTTCATTATCAATTTTATCAATATTTTTTCTTAAATCGTTTAACTCTCTTTCTTGTATCTTCATTTAATCTCCATTTTTAAACATTTATAACTTATTAAGGTTATTTTATCAAAATTTAAACCCAAATTCTCACAATTTACCTAAAAAAAATTTTTTTATACCAAATAATCAATTTCACACGCTATTAAATCTTCAAATGTTTCTCTTCTTCTAATAAGTCTCTCTTTTTCATTTTCAACAGCCACTTCGGCAACCCTCGGACGGGTATTGTAATTACTTGCCATTGTAAATCCGTAAGCTCCTGCAGAATAAATAACCACTAAATCTCCCGGATTTGTTTTAGGAACTTCTATATTTTTTGCAAAAAAGTCCCCGCTCTCGCAAATAGGTCCTACAATATTTGCTTTTGATTTTTCATTATTTTCATTTAAAACTTCTATTTTATGATAAGCTTTATATAAACTCGGTCTGATTAAATCATTCATAGCCCCGTCAACAATAACAAATCTTTTATCCGCATTTACTTTTTCATATAAAACTTTTGTAATAAAATATCCGCCGTTTCCAACTAAAAATCTTCCCGGTTCACAAATAACGGTAACATCAAGACCGCTAAGTGTGCTTAAAATCGCCTGGGCATAATCATAAGGCTCAATTAATTTTTCATCTTTGTATTTAATTCCAAGTCCTCCGCCTATATCAAAAAATTTAATATCAACATCAATGGCTTTAAGGCTTCTTACTAAATCGGAAACTATTGCACTGGCTTCTTTAATCGGCTCAAGCTGAGTTAACTGGCTTCCTATATGAAAATGAATTCCAACAGGATTTAAAAATTCACTTTTTTTAGCAAAAATATACATTTTTTTTGCAGTCTCTATATCTACTCCGAATTTATTTTCGTGAAGTCCCGTTGAGATATACGGATGGGTTTTTGGATCAATGTTAGGATTTACCCTTATACTGATTCTGGCAATTTTGCCAAGTTCTTTTGCTATAGCTTCAACTCTTGCAAGCTCGGCTTCACTTTCTACATTTATCATTAAAATATCTTTAATTAAGGCTTCTTTAATCTCATCATCTCTTTTTCCAACACCGCTAAAAATAATTTTATATTTATTAACTCCCGCTAAAAGAGCCCTTTTAACTTCTCCGATACTTACACAATCAGCCCCGCTTCCTAAAGATGCAAAATGTTTTATTACACTAAGATTTGAATTTGCTTTAACGGCATAAGAAATTATGCTTTTTCTACCCGCAAAAGCCTCTTTTAATTTAAGATATTGATTTTTGAAATGGTCAAAATCATACAAATATAAAGGTGTCCCGTATTTTTTAGCCAAATAGTTAAAATTCATTATTTCTCCTTAAAATTATAAAATCAATTATCAATAACAACAAAAAAGGCAAAACAAGAGTCCAATAATACAAAACCCCCTGTTTTGCAAATTTAAACAATAAAAGCATACCGCCCCATAGCAGAATACTTAAACTTAGAGATTTTAGCATAAATAAAGGAACATTTGAAATCCTTGTATGGATTGGTGCCTTTACAAACAGATAAATCATCAAAGCCAAAATCACCAAAGGCGTAAAAATTTTAAAAAACACAATGGAAAGAATTGTATTTTTATCTATATTTTTAAAATATTTCACCGTAAGATATGCATCATAAAAAGAGATATCTTTTAATTTTTGTAAATTTGAAATAATTTTCGGTTTGAAGTTTTGCAAAAAATAGAGCTTTTTATGCTCTTTTGTCCAACTGTTTTTTGATAAAATCATAATATCGGCATTTTTACAAAACCATTGATTATTTATAAATTTAGCCTCTTTGGCAAAATAAATTTTTGTAACCCTGCTGTTTTTTAAAACAAAAACTTTCATATCATAAGCGGTTTTGAATATAGGATTTAAATTTTTTATATAAATTACTCTGTTTTTATATTTTAAAAACAGATTTGAAGTTGAAAGTTTTTTAGCATCTTTAATCGCCTCGGCATATTCTCCGCTGTAAGCCGCTTTTGTAGATTCCAAAACAAACATCCCGAAAATAAATATTAAAGAACTCAAAAAAAACGGTTTAAAAATCTTTTTTGGTATAAATCCCAAAGAATAAAAACTGACTAATTCATTGAATTTTATCATTTGATTAAGTGTAATCAAAAATGCAAATATTATGGCTAACGGATAAAGAGTCAATGAAGAATACACAAACATATAAAAAAGATACAAAATAAAAAGATTTGATGATGAAGGTATTTTTGAAATAGAAAACATTACATCTACAACACTATACAAAAATCCGACGGCAAAAAATATAATTAAAAAATTTTTAGAAAATTTTTTTAAAATATAAAAAAAATACATCAACATCTCTTTTTAGAAAATTTTGGAGCTGCATTTTTTATATCTTCTATACTTTTTTTAATATTTTCAAAATTTTTTTCAATACATTCAAGCTCATCATCTTTAAAATCACTCAAAACATAACTTACAACCTGTTCTTTTCTTTCAGGTCTTCCAACTCCTATTCTAACACGCCAATAATCATTTCCTATATGTTTATCTATTGATTTAAGTCCGTTATGACCACCGCTGCTACCGCCTTTTTTGAACTTTAAAGCACCGATATTCAAATCAATATCATCATGAATAACGATTATCTCATCATTATCCGTTTTATAGAAATCTTTAACAAGTCTTACACTCTCACCGCTTAAATTCATAAAAGTTAACGGTTTTAAAAAAAGATAATCTCCCGCTTTATAAAGTTCACCTTTAAATTTAGAAGAAATTTTTGAAGAATTAAATTCGTCTATTAAATAATCAAGTGCCAAAAAACCTATATTATGTCTGTTCTTTTCATATTTAACACCAGGATTTCCAAGACCTACGATAAGTTTCATTTTACCTCTTTAAAACCCCGAAAAAGGGGAAAGTTTGAAGAATTATTTCGCTTTAATCACACCCACAACCGGAATTGAAGGGTTAAGATAACATTCAACACCTTCTGGCATCTTAATATCTCTGATTAAAACATTATCACCTACATCCAAATCACTTATATCAAGTTCAAAGAAATCAGGTAAATTTTCAGGAATTGATTTAACTTTAATTCTTCTTCTGTGATAAATCAAAACACCTTTATTTTTAAGACCTTTTGGAGTTCCTGTAACTTTAATAGGAACATAAAAGTATTGTTTTACACCTTCTTGAGCTATAAGTAAATCCACATGAACCAAATCACTTGTAATCGGGTCTTTTTGATATTCTTGAACAACAACATTAAATTCTTTATCTCCTAATTTAACAGGGAAAATCAAATGTTCTTTGTTTCTTAAATATTTAATAAAATCACCTGTTTTAAATGCAGCATTTACATTTTCTTGACCTTTTCCATAAAGGTTTGCAATCAGATAACCATCTCTTCTAAGTTTTTTTGATGCAGACTTAGAAGTACTCTCTCTGACAATTCCTTGTAACATAATTAACTCCTTAAATTTTTTAGAACTGCAATTATATCTAAATTTTATTTATTTTCAACTTTTTAAGGCTATAATATCATTATTTTCTTCATCAATTCCATGAGAAATTTTCATCTGTCTAAGTTTTAGTATAAAATCATCTTTATTACTTGCATAATCTTTTGCAACTTCTTCATCGACTCTTTTTGCAAGAACCAAATCAACAAGATGCTGGTCAAAGCTTTGAGTCCCGTAAATCTCTTTTCCTCCTTCCAAGGTGTCTTTAATTTCATTATCCCTGTTTTGCATAATCAAATCTTTAATTCTCGGGGTTTTAACCAAAATTTCCATTGCGGCGGTTCTGTAACCGTCTACTGTAGGAACTAATCTTTGAGAAACAACACCTTCTAAAATAGAAGCTAAAACAAGTCTGATTCTCGGCTGTTCTTCAGGAGGAAAAATACCTATAATTCTGTTAATAGTCTCTTTTGCATCAAGTGTATGAAGTGTTGAATATACCAAATGTCCTGTTTCTGCCGCGTGAAGAGCAATTTCTATTGTTTCTCTATCCCTCATTTCCCCTACTAAAACAATATCGGGGTCTTCCCTAAGAGCAGCACGAAGAGCATTAGAAAAGTTTAAAGTATCTTCTCCTAAACTTCTTTGGTTTATAAGACATTTTTTATCTTTATGAACAAATTCCACCGGGTCTTCAATAGTTATAATATGTTTGGCTTTATTTTCATTTATTTCATTAATCATAGCAGCCAAAGTTGTGGATTTACCGCTTCCCGTAACTCCTGTAACTAAAACAAGTCCTCTTTCTTTTTGTGTAAATTTTCTTATTGTTTCAGGTAATTGCAATTCATCAATGGTAGGAATTTTTACAGGAATAACCCTGAAAACTATGGAAGGACCGTCTATTTGAAAAAAAGCATTTACCCTAAAACGGTAATTTTCATCCAGTTTATAAGAAAAGTCAAGCTCCTTTCTTTTAACAAACTCATCAAACCTGCTTCTCAAAATTTCTTTTAAAAGCCCTATAACACCTTCTCTTGTCTGATGCGGAACTTCAAGCTTATAAAGAGCTCCGTTAATTCTAGCTCTAACACCGTTTCCTGCTTTAATGTGTAAATCACTTCCTTTTTTCTGAACCATAGCATATAAATATCTGTTTAATTCTTCTTTTTTCATATTTATCCTTTAATTGAATTTAACATATTATTAAAAGCATCTTCAAAAGCGCTAACACCTTCATCAAAAAGCTCTTTGTAAACTTTTTGCATAGAAATTCCGGCAGGTGTTAAAAATCCGAAAAATGCATCTATATGTTTTGTTTGAAAATGAAAACTATCTTCTAATTCTTTATTTTTAATCTCTTCAATTACATCAAGCGGAAGTGTCAAAACGGAATGAGGAAGATAAAGATTTTCAACATAATAATCTTTTGGCAAATAACTCTGTTTTACACCTGTTGAAGCAAAAAGAGCTCTTATATTTGATAATCTTTTTTCTTCTATTTGATTATAAATTTTAATAGCATTAAAAAATCCTATTCTGTCTTTTGCCAAATTTTGCATAGCAAGTTCGGGATTTAATTTTCTGTCAAATCTGCTGACAAAAACAGATATCACGCCATCAATGGTTCCAGGACCTTTTGAAATGGCTTCAAGTGCCCTCATTGCCTGATTTGGAGAAAAAACAAGCGTGGCATTAATGTTTATGCCTTTTTTAGCAAGTTCTTCCATAGCTTTATATCCGGCTTCATTTGCCGGAATTTTAATCATCACATTATCGCGCTCAATTTTATCAACAAGCCTAAGTGCTTCGTCAATAGTCCCCTTGGCATCATTTATAAGTCTCGGGTCTACTTCAATACTTGCATATCCGTCTTCTCCCTCATCATATAAAGGTTCTAAAACATCACACGCTTTTTGAATATCTTTCACTGCTATTTCTTCATAAATTTCTTTAGCGCTTCTTCCTTTTAATTTTTCAAAATCCTCTTTATAAACATCCTTTTTTAAAGCATTTGCAAAAATTGCCGGATTGCTTGTAAGCCCGTTTACCAAACCTTTGTTAACCAACTCCCTAAATTCATTATCTAAAAATTCCCTGTCTAAATAATCTACCCAGATACTCGTCATTTTATCTCCTTAAATAAATTCCAAAATTTTTGTTAAATCTTTCTCTTCAACCACAAAATCAGCCTCTTTTTTAAGCACATCTTTTGCACAAAAAGCTACTTTTTTACTAGCATATTCAAACATACTCAAATCATTCGCCCCGTCTCCCACAACAAGTGTATCTTTTTTATCAATACCCAAAACAGCCTGAATTCTTTTTAGCATATCGCCTTTAGAATGGCTAAACATCATATCTCCTCCCACAAGCCCTGTTAAAATTCCGTTTTTAGAATGTAAAACATTACTAAAATCAGCGTCAAATCCTAAAATATCTTTTGCATAGCCTGTAGCATTTCTGAATCCTCCGCTAAATACCAAAACTTTAAATCCCTCTTTTTTAAGAGCTTTTATTGTCTCTTCAGCCCCCGGCATAAAAGGCAGATTATGACAAATTTTGTTTACTTTTTCTTCTTCAAGCCCTTCAAGGAGTTTAACTCTCATTATAAGACTCTCAAAAAAATCAAGTTCACCTCTCATTGCCATTTCCGTAATAGAAGCCACTTTGTCTTTTAGTCCTAAAGGCTCTGCTAAAAAATCTATCGTTTCTCCGTCCATTAATGTCGAATCAAAATCAAACACAGCTAATTTCATATAAAAACCTTTCTAATTTTGTTAAAATTTTATCAAATATTTAAATATTATGTTAAAATTCATAAAAAAAGGATTTATTATGGGAATCGGAACTACACAAATTATTATTATATTAGTGGTAGTGGTATTACTATTCGGAGGTAAAAAAATTCCGGAACTGGCTCAGGGACTTGGAAAAGGTATCAAAAATTTTAAAGACGCCGTAAAAGAAGGTGAAGATGAAACAGATATCAAAAAAACAGAAAAAATAGAAAATGAAAAAACAGCTGCTACACAAGACCAACCGAAAAAAGATGTAAATGCTTGAAGATATCAAACCTCACATAGCCGAGCTTAGAAGCCGGCTTATAAAAATCGTAATTATATACTTTTTATTTTTTCTTATTGCCTTTATCTTTTGGAAAGATATTTTTGCATGGATGAGCGAACCTTTGATGAGTGCTTTAAAACTTGAAAAAAGTTCGAAAATCATATTTACAGGTCTTGCAGAACCGTTTTTTACAGCTGTAAAGATATCTATTTTCTCAGGATTTTTCTTTTCATTGCCTTTTATTTTATATCAGGCATGGGCTTTTATAGCCCCGGGACTATATAATAACGAAAAAAAAATGATATTACCTTTTGTATTTTGGGGAACCGTTATGTTTTTAGCGGGAGCTGCATTTGCTTATTATGTTGTATTTCCGGTAGGCTTTAAAGTTTTGGTAACATTTGGCGGTCAACAGTTTACCGCAATGCCGAGAATCAGTGAATATGTAAGTTTTTTCGGTAAACTTATGCTAGGATTCGGTATCGCTTTTGAAATGCCAGTTGTTACATACTTTCTGGCAAAACTAGGACTTGTAACAGACAAAACCCTAAAAGATTTTTCAAGATATGCAATAGTTGTAATCTTTATTTTAGCGGCAGTATTAACGCCTCCTGATTTATTTTCTCAAATGGCAATGGCAGTGCCTCTTTTGATACTCTACGGAGTTTCTATAATAATAGCAAAAGTTGTAAATCCGGAAAAAAACACTTCTAACTAATTCTTTTTCTCTTTTTGTCTTTAATCTTTTATTTTTATAAAATTTTCATTAATTGAAGAAGCAATCAAAAAATCAGAGCTTAGCAAAGATAGATTTGACAAAGCATATATTGCAGCAAGAGAAGCTAAATATTTAGGAAGAAACAGCGTAAACGAAGCAGGTTTATTAATGCTAAAAGCTGTTAAATCCCTAAACGGCTAATCTCTTTTTTCTATTCACACTCTTCCATTATTTTATTAATTGTAGAATCATCATAAGGGTCGGCGTGAATATTTATAATCCATTTTTGATTCGGGTCTAATTTTCTTATTTTTTCTTCCACATTTTCCAGAATTGTATGGGCAAGTTTCAATTTCATATCAGGTGTCAAAACCAAATGAACATCAACAAAATTTCTGTTACCTGATTTTCTGGTTCTTAAACAGTGATAATCTAAAACTAACGGCTCTTTTTTTAAAATATCTTTTATTTTTTCTATTGTTTCAAAATCAAGCGCCACATCCAGTAAAATTTCAAAACTCTCTTTTACTATTTCACTAGCCTCTTTTATAATATAAATTCCTAAAATCATAGAAAGAATAAAATCTATATAATGCCATCCTGTAATTTTAATGATAATTAAAGAGATTAAAACTACACCGTTTGTAACAAGGTCTGTTTTATAATGAAGTGCGTCTGATTTTATTACAAGATTATTTGTTTTTTTAGCCGTATAATTCAAAAACATAACAAGCCCTAAAACCATCACAATAGAAAAAGCCATTACAAACATAGAAATATTAAGATGAGTAATAGGTTCGTGATGGATTAATTTATTAATAGCTTCATAAATAATAAAAAGACCACTTGCGATAATCACAACACCCTCAAAAAGTGCTGCAATTCCTTCTATTTTACCTTTTCCGTAATTAAATTTCTCATTAGGCTTACTTTCGGAAACTTTTAGGGCAACATTATTAAAAATACTCACCACCATATCCATAACACTGTCAAGCGCACTGGCAATTACAGCAACACTTCCGCTCAAAAATCCTACAGTTACTTTAGCAATAGCTAAAATAATACTAATTGTAATAGCAACTACCGTAGCCCTTCTTTCAACAGACATTAAAATCCTTTCATTCCGTTTTGTAAAATTTCAATTAAAACAGTTGCATAACTTCCTTTTGGCAAAATAAAGCTAAGTTCAAACCATGCTTTGTCTTTATTATAATTTTTTTCAACTATTTCAGGAAAAATCCAGGCAATTCTCCTATCTCCGTTTGCAGGAATAAGCTCATCAAATTCTATTTCAATTTCTCTTGCCATATCTTTTGCCCTCATAGCCTTTTTACCCGGAAGCAAACCTGTAGGAGAAATTTCTTTATTTAAAAATCTATCACTCTCATCCTTTTCAAAATAAAAGAGTCTGCCTAAGGGATAATGACTCATAACATCACCTCTAAGAAGTTTAAACGGATGTTTTTGTTTTTTTACAAAATCTATTACTTCTTTTTTAATTCCGGCTTCTAAAAGCTCTTTTTCATTCATTTCAAAAAGCGAACTTAACTGAATTCTTCTTTTAAGCCAGTTATTAAAAAGTTTTGACTGATATGCATTTATCAAAAGTTTGCTAAGTCTTTTATTTTTAACAAATTTTTCACCTTCAATAATCTTTTTGCCTTCTATAAAATTATCACCGTATTTTCCAAATCTCTGCTCACCGAAAAAATTAGGAATACCGAATTCTTTTACATCTTTTAAAAGTGAAAAAAGAATTTTTGCATTTGTCGGATTTACTTTTTTTAGTCGGACAAAAAATTTATTGCCTATTAAATGACCTGTTTTTAATTTATTTCTATGTAAATCCTGCTCTAAAATTTTTATTTCTCTGTCTTGAAAGCTATTAACTTCATCTCTATAAATTCTAGGAACACTAATCCACTGAATTGTTAAACCGTCTTTATCTTTAAGCCCGGCATATCCTATTAAATTTTTTGAAATATTAAGATGAGAAGCTATCCTTTTTATCATTTCAGGAGTGGTGACATTCTTTTTTCTAATCTTTAACATAAGCCACTCACCCGTATGTGCAAACGGATAAAGCGGTATTTCTTCCACTATGAAATTATCTGAATTTTTGTTAAACAAAAATTCAAGAGGTGTGTGATTGTAAATCATTATTTTCCTTTAAGTTTTTTAAAATAAAATGTGTAATAAAAACAAGTTGAAAAGTATAACCAAATAAAGATATAAAAGGAATAAAATAGATAAAAGAACTTAAAAAAACCCTTATCCAAATTTTAAAATTATATTTTTTTTCAATCTCTTTTGGATTTGCAAAAAGATAAGAAGAATCAAATACTAACGGCTTTTTATTTAAAACACTCATTAAAAACAGATGATAAAAAATATTAATTATCGGAATAAAATATAAATAAAAAGTAAAAATAAAAATAATTAAATATACAAAAAATGATTTGATACTGACTAAAACCCCGTAAAAATTATCTTTAAAAGAGCTGTTTCTAAGAGGTAAATTAAAAGATTTTTCATTGATTCTTAAAACAATTTTATCAATAAAAAAAGATGTAAAAATTCCAAGAGTGGAAATTACCGCCAAATAATAAAAAATACTTATCAAAATAACTCCGCTTATATTTCCAACTATTTCTGAAAATTTCTCTCCAAACGGAAGATGATTAATCAAAAAAATAAAAAAAGAGATAATGTTATTTGAAAAAAACAAAAATAAAATAAACCAAAAAATCAAATCTATAACAAAAGGTATTATCGTATATTTTAATATTCGTTTATCAAACAAATCTTTAATAACATTCATAATATTTCCTAAAAATGGTTTTCTTTGCAAATTGAGTGAAATTTTCCTCTTTTTGTAACGGCAAAAACCGTTATAGGAGTTTTTGTTAATTTCGCAATATTTTTAATAACTGCCAAATTTCTTTTTGGGAATGTAAATAAAAGCTCATACTCTTCCCCGCTACATCCTATGTTTTTATCTATTTTTTTTAAAAATTCATATCCTACATTTGATATTTTTGAAATTCTCTCAAGTTCTTTAAAAAGCCCGTCACTTATATCACATCCGGCGGTAATATATTTTGAAGCTTTATAAAAAAAATTATCTTTTAATTTCGGTTTTTTAAATTTTGAATTTTTAGAAATTTTATTAAATCTCAAAGCTTTAATCAAATCTTTTTTTACACTTCCCAAATTACCGGTAAAAGCCACAAATTCATTTAATTTTGCTTTTCTGTAAATCGGATTTTTAGAATATCCTATATGAGTTACTGAAATTGCTATTTTATCGTTTTTTATTGTATCCCCGCCGATTATTTCATAACCATATTCACTTGCCGCTTTTTTAAATCCATAAGCCAAATTCTCAATATCTTTTAAACTAAGACTCTTAGGAAAAGCAACATTTAAAATTGCAAATTTTGCTCTTGCATTCATAGCAATCATATCACTCAAATTTACTAGTGAAGCTTTATAACTTATCTCTTCTAAACTCAACCACTCCCTTTTAAAATGAATATCTTCAAAAAAAGAATCACTGGCAATAATTTCTTTTGCACTTCTTCCTTTTTCCTCTTCCCTATTAATCACCGCCCCGTCATCTCCTATATAACGAGACTTAAACTGTTTTATAAAAAATTCTTCTTTCAGATGTCTATTTCCCATTCTTCATCTTTTTTTTCTAATGATAATCTGGCTTTTTCAATATCTATTCTACTGGCTTCCCTTCTTACAGCAATAAATCCTTCTATCTCATCCGGATTATTTGTTATATTGCCATCTTTATCAATAGCTTCTATTTTTACGACAACCCAATAATATTTTCCGTCTTTTCTTAAATTTTTAACAACTCCCACCCATCTTCTACCGCTTAAAATTGTTTCCCACATATCTTTAAATGCATTCTTCGGCATCAAAGGATGACGAATAATATTATGAGGCTTTCCTACAAGTTCTTCTTTTGAATATTTTGTCATCTGCAAATAAGCTTTTGATGCATAATTAATTATTCCCCTTTTATCTGTTCTTGTAATAAGTGCTCTTGCATCAAGTCCTTCTTCTTCAAAAGTAGCTTCTTCATCAAGCGGTTTTACTTTAGGTTTTACTGCCATTTTTTCTCCTTAAAAAAAATTATTAAAACTATCACCAAAAGGCGGATTTTTATCAAAATTTTGTAACATTTTGATATCCATAGCACTTGATATCTGTTTTGGACATACAAGTGTGCATTTTTGACAATTTATGCAATTATACAATAAATTTTCTTTTGCTGTTTCTATTCTTTGCTGTGTATCTTCTTTATCTCTAGTGTCAAACACAAAT
>JALVWY010000019.1 GCA_027023105.1 Campylobacterales bacterium
TTTTGTGAGAGAAGCGATTTTTTTAATGATTGATTTTTGTTATTTCAACATCACTTCCGAAAATCTCTCTTACTTTGTTTATAACCTGAGTTGATTTATCATCTAAAATATTTGTCTTAGGAGTTAAATTTTTTTTTTCTTCTTTTATCTCTTTATTGGCACATCTTTTAACATCTATTTTTATAATTCCGAAAATTTCATTAATAACAGGTCTTATCACAGGCGAAAAATATTTTCTGAAAAGTTCTTTACATTCATTGCTCGGGCAGCTTTCCCATGTTAAAACACTGTTTTCAAAAGAAATAAATTTGATTGAATTTTTAAAACACTCTCCAAGTTCCGTGTCTCTTTGAATAAGTTTATTTGTAAGTTTTTCAAACAGCTCTTCTGCCGGCGGGGCGGATGGTTTAATTTCTTTTGGCTTATAAGATTCCGTGTCTATTTTTTGTTCCAGATTTTTGATTAAATCATCAATTTTATGCGGTTTTGTAGCTTCTACCATTCTAAAAAACATTAAAGACAAAACAAATTCATTATCGGAATTAAGTTTGATAAGCTCTTTTGAATCGTTAATAATATTAAAAAATCTTTGAATGGTAATAAGTGGAATGGAGCCGTTAAATAGGGCATCTTTTAAAAACAGAATAATTTCATCAATAATAAATTCAATATCATAATCTTTTATTTGAAAAATCAAATTTTTAAGCTCGTTTTTATTTCCATCAAGTATTAGTTTGAAAATTTGCGAAATTATTTCAGGATTTAGGACTCCAAGCATCTCAACGGTTTTATCAAGGGTTACATTTGAATTTGAATATGCTATTGCCTGCTCAAGCACGGTTAACGAATCTCTTACACTTCCTTTTGCGTTTTTTACTATAAGTCTAAGAGCGTCAGGCTCATATGTCGCATTTTCTTTTGCCAAGATATTTTGAAGATAACTTTCAATCGTTTTTTCCGGGATTTTGTTGAATCTAAAATGTTGAACTCTACTTAAAATAGTTGATGGAAGTTTAAGAGGGTCTGTGGTTGCTAAGATAAATTTTACATAAAGAGGAGGCTCTTCAAGCGTTTTAAGCAGGGCGTTAAAGGCTTCGTTTGTCAGCATATGAACTTCATCAATAATAAAAATTTTATATCTTCCGATACTGGGTTTGTATTTTGTATGCTCAATTAATTCTCTTATATCTTCAATTTTTCTGTTGCTTGCGGCGTCCATTTCTATTATGTCAATATGTGAATTTTCATTTGCCATTTTGCAGTTTTCACAAACTTCACAAGGTGTGGGAGTGGGTCCCTTAACGCATTGCATAGCTTTTGCAAAAATTCTGGCGGTGGTTGTTTTACCGCTTCCCCTAAGTCCCGAGAAAAGATAAGCGTGCGCCAGTTTATTTTGAGACAGGGAGTTTGTAAGCGTTTGAACAATAGCATCCTGTCCTATAATTTCTTCAAATTTTTTGGGTCTGTATTTTAAAGCGAGTACCAAGAAAAGCCTTTTTGGTAATTATATCAAAAATTTATGTTTCAAAAAGTAGCATTTAATAAAATTTTGCTTTAAAAAACTTTTTTTATTGTATAATAAACAATATACTTTTATTGCTAAATAAATTAAAGGAGTTTTTATGAAAAAAATATTAATGATTTCGGCAGTTGTTGCCTCGGTGTTTGCAGCTGATTATCAAATTGGTGCCGGGTTTGGAAGAAACGGTGTCAGTAACTCGTCTATAAAAAATTACAATTTTGGAAATATTAGAATAGGAAAATATCTTCCTCACAATCATATTTTAAGACTTGAAGCTGAAAGAAGTACAAGTATCAAAACAGGAACTGAAAATACTTCTTTAAATAGAGTTTTATTAAATGTAGAACATGATTTTGATTTTGGTAGCAAATTTGTTCCTTATGCATTTATAGGTGGTGGATATCAATGGGTAAAAGGTGCATATGATAATGCGGCAGTTGCTGATTTAGGTCTTGGTGCTAAATACGATATAACTGATATGTTTAATGTATTTGTTGAAGCAAGAGGAATGAGAGATTTTCATAATAATGATAACCATTACGGATTAATAGGTGGGATTGGATTTGATTTCGGAGGTGAAAAACAAGCACCTGCACCTGTTGTAACACCAAAACCTGTTAAAAAAGTTATTGATACTGATGGAGACGGTGTTCCTGACAGTTTAGACAAATGCCCAAATACTCCGGCAGGTGTGAAAGTGGATAAAAACGGATGTGCTATTGATAGTGATAACGACGGAGTTCCTAATTATCTTGATAAATGCCCAAATACTCCGGCAGGTGTGAAAGTGGATAAAAACGGATGTGCCGTTGACAGCGATAACGACGGGGTTGCCGATTATCTTGACAAATGTCCAAACACTCCAAAAGGAATGAAAGTAGATAAAAACGGTTGTGCAATAAGCTTTAATTTCGGTGTTACATTTGATAACAACAGCGCAAAAATCAAAGCCGATTTTATGCCTAAAATCAAAGAATTTGCTGATTTTCTAAAAGCTCATCCGAGTGTAAAAGCCCAGATTCAAGGATATACTGATAATAAAGGGAAATCTACATATAATATACTTCTTTCTCAAAAAAGAGCAAAAGCGGTATATGAAGCTTTAATTAAACTTGGAGTTAATAAAAATCAATTAAGTTGGGCAGGATTCGGACCTAAAAATCCTATCGCTTCAAACGCAACAAAAGAAGGAAGAGCTCAAAACAGAAGAGTAGTAGCAAAATTAAACTACTAATTTCTTTTCTTTTTTTGTATAATTATTAAAAAGTTAATTTATACTCAAAAAAATTTTATTTGATACCATTTCTTTAGTTACTATTCTAAATCCAATAGCAGGTGCGGCTATAATGTTAAGCTTAGTGAAATATTCTGATATAGCGGATTATTTTGAGTAAAAAAAGCAAAAGTTTATTGGAAAAAGGGATTTTGTTTGGCGCCATTTCGTTTTTGTTTTTGGTCGGAGGTATAAAAGCTTTGTGGATAGGAGCTTAAAAGTATAGTTTATTAAAGAATTTCTTTTATATCCGAAGCCAGTTCATCGGCTTTTGTTTTTTTCCTGCTTTTTGAATGTATAAATGTTGCTATGATTGCACTTATTACACTAATAATTACAAATAATAAAGGGTTTATTATATCGTATGCATAATAATCTATCATAGCAAACAGCACACCAAACAATACTAAATATACTAAAAAAAGAGCGATAATATTTTTGATATGAAATGGTTTTTGTTTTTTTGTTTTCATTGTTTGAGCCTTAAATTATAATGTTATAATTATATCCAATATTTTAAATATTGATTTTTAGTGTCTTGGAGTTTAAATGAAAAAAATTTTATTATTAATCGGTTTTGTTTTTTTATTTGCTAATTTAAATCCAAAAGAGATTTTGCAACAGATTCCTAAAAATTCTCCCGATTATACATTAGCTACGGCAATAGTGGGGAAAATAGATACATTAAAACCCAAAAAAATTGTATTTAATGTAAATGCAATAGATGAATGGGATTATGAAAAGAAATTTTTGCAATTACTTGAATATAAAAAAGAATTAATCAGCATTCCTAAAAAAGTAGATGATTTGCAAAAAAAAATTAATTATTTACAAGAAAATAATTCTTCTATTTCAAAATTACAAATTATTTTTTATAACACTCAATTAAATCTTTTGGAAAACAGATTAAATTTTTTAGATTTGAATCTTAAAAAATACGAAAAAACTCTCTTTAAAAAGTTAGATAATATTAAATTTGATGTAGATTATGCAAAAAAACAGATTGATTATTGGAATAAACTTTTAAAACAGAAGAAAAAAGAGTATGAAAAATTAAATATTGACCTGCAAAAATTGGAAATTTTGAATAATAAATCAAATATTGCTTTAGTTCAAAATTATATAAAAATAAATTTATCCAAACAAAAAAATATTTATCAAAATTTAATAAATAATTATTTAATTATATGGTTTAATGAGCTTAAACATAAAAACAGAGCCGTTTTTAATTTGACAAAAAAGATTGTAAGTTATGAGAATTTTATAGATAATTTAAAATCAAAAACTTTAAATGAGCTTATGTTTGATTTTGAAAAATTGAAATTTGGTAAAGAGATGCTTTTGTATCGGTCAAAAGACGAGTTTAAAATATTTCTTTCAAAAATAGGTTCTTTTTTAAATTACCCTTTATTTAGTGTAGGGAAAAGAACGATTACACCTGTTAACTTCTTTTTGTTTATTTTAGTTTTATTTATA
>JALVWY010000020.1 GCA_027023105.1 Campylobacterales bacterium
CCTTCAATATCCCCTGCCCCCATAATTCTGCTGATAATTCTATCGGGAATAAAGACTTCCAAATCTTCTATTTTTTCACCTGTTCCAAGAAATCTTAAAGGTTTTCCTACCTGATGGGCAATACTAAAAGCTACACCGCCTTTGCTATCCCCGTCATATTTAGTTAAAACAACTCCTGTAATATCAAGTTTTTCATCAAACTGTTTAGCCGTATTTATTGCATCTTTACCTGTCAGTGAATCCGCTACATAAAAAATTTCATCCGGATGGATTTCTTCTTTCATTTTAACAAGCTCATTCATAAGCTCTTCATCAATAGCCAAACGACCGGCCGTATCTACCAAAACAACATCATAATGTTTCTCTTTTGCCGCTTCCACACCTTTTTTTGCAATCTCAACGGCATCTTTTGCATTTTCATCATAAAAAACATCTAAATCATTTGCCTCGGCAAGCTGCTTTAACTGCTCAACCGCCGCTAATCTTTGCAAATCGGCTGCAACCATTAAAACTTTTTTCTTTTTAAATGTTTTTAGATAATTAGCAAGTTTTGCCGTGGTTGTCGTTTTCCCGCTTCCTTGAAGACCTGTCATCATAACCACTGTCGGAGGTTTTGGAGAAAATACAAATCCGTAATTCCCGGGCGCTGTCAAAATATCTTTTAGAGACTTTTCAAGAGCTTTTAGGAAACTCGCTTTTCCTATTCCGTTTTTTTTAGTTTCAAGCTCAACTTCTCTGATTAACTCTTTTACAACCTTAAAATGAACATCCGATTTTAATAAATTTTTCTTAAGTTCATCCAAAGCCTTTTTTAAAGACTTTTCATCATCTTTCATTCTTATTTTATTAATGGCGTTTTTAAATCCGTCACTTATTTTGTTAAACATATTCTTCCTTTAGGAAATTTTTTTAAAATTATACTTATTTTTTTCTGTTTTTTCTCTTATTATCACTCTCCTCTTGCATTTTAAAATCTCTTGGCTCAGGTGAAATAAACTCATAATCAAATATTTTAAATTTATGATGATGAAGCATTACCCTTTTATATGGTTCTCCTCCGTATTTTTCATCTCCTATAATAGGATGGTCTATTGCTTTTAGATGTGCTCTTATCTGATGAGTTTTTCCTGTATGAATAACGGCTTTTATTTTTGATTTTGTCCTAAAAGCCAAAATCGGTTCAATTTCAGTTACAGCATCTTCCCCATCAGCACTTACTTTTGTAAAGGCTCCGGATTTTGTTTTTATTGTTTTTACCGGAAAATCAATAACTTCCTTTTCGGAAATAATCCCGCTAACCCACGCAATATACTCTTTATAAACATTTTGTTTTTTAAATTCATTAATGGCTTTTTTTCTAAAATCATCATTTTTAACCAAAAGCAAAATACCGCTTGTCTCTTTATCAAGTCTGTGAAGAAGTGGATATTTAAATTTTTTTGAAATTTCTTCGCTTGTAATGTAAGGCGGTTTATCAATAACCAAAATATTTTCATCTTCAAAATTTTTTTTAGCTTCAGGCATTCTTTCAATTTTAAATTTGATATTAACAGGCAAAAGCCCTCTTGCTATTTTAATTTTCTTTTCTCTTGCATAAACAATTCCCCTGTCAATAAGCTCTTTTGCAGCCCTGTTTGACAAGCCTTCTTGTTTTGCAAGCAAAATATATGCTTTTTCTTCTTTCATTAAATCCCTTTTTATTAAAATTATATCAAATATTAATTATAAATTTTTCTTATATTATACACAATTTATATAATAAGATTAATTATGTCTTAAGTTTAAGAAAACTTTAAGCAAAAAAGTGCTACAATAGTTTTTTGAAACAAAAAAACACAAAAAAAGGAGACAATTATGAAACTTTCAAGATTATTAGTTGCAGGTGCTCTAGTAGCATCAATCGGTGCAACAGCAGCTTTTGCAAGCTACAACAAAGGTTTTAAATATTATAGTAAATATGTATTTAGAACATCTCATATAAAATCAACTCAAATTTTAGGTAAATTAGGTATTCAAACAGCAGAGCAATTAAAACCTCTTTTAAAAGACAATGCAAAAGGTTTAATTGATAAATTAAATAAAGCAGGATACAAAAAAGCGGCTAAAGGTATTGAAAAAATCGTTAAAAAACATAAACTAAAAGACCTTGAAGATTTTTTCATGGGTGTTCTTAACGGTAAAATCCCTGCAAGTTGTGGTTGATACCACTTCTTTTCTTCCTTTCCAATTCATAAATTTTAAGGAGTAACATATGAAAAAAATTTTGCTTTCTTCAATGGTAGTAGCCTCACTTTTCGCAGCAAATAACAACTCAGATGTCCAAAAAGAGATAAACACTCTAAAAACTCAACTTACAAAACTTCAAAAACAAGTAAATGAAAATAAAAATTTATCACTTTCAAATATGAAAAAAGTAAATCCTATATCAGCAAATAATCATCTTTATTGGTCTTATGATTTAAGAACTTCCTTTGATTATATATACTATAAAACAAATAATAATAAAAAATATATAAATAATATTTTATCAAACAGAGTAGAGCTTAAAGGTGTTATACAACCAAGTGAAAATCTTAAAGCTTCTTTAGTTCTTCAAGCATATAATATTTTTGGAATGAATAATGAACAAACATATTCGCCTTATCAAAATATTTCATGGGTTTCCTCAGAAACACCTGATGATACAAATATAAGAGTCAAAGAAGCAATTTTTAATTATTTCTTTGGACCTAATACAGGATTAATGTTTAGTGCAGGTAGAAGACCTGCAACTGAAGGTTTTCCATCAAATTTAGTTTATAACGACATTGCAAATTCTCCTCTTTCACATTTAATCAATATTGAATTTGACGGATTTAGCTTTTTATTTAGAAATTCTTTCTTCAGTAATTTAAATGATAAATTCTCTGATTGGGGAACATCTTTAAAATTTTGTGTAGGTGAAGGTTATTCAAATTCTAAGGGTAAATGGCCAAGTGACGGAAGTCCTGCTTATTCAAAAGATAATTTAAAAATTAATGAATTTGCAAATATGATTTTTGTTCCTTATGATGACGGTCAATATGCATTATGGACTCAAACATTATATGCTTGGAATATGAAAGGACTTAATAATACACATAAAATGGATGATTTAGGTGATTATTTTGGTACAGAAATTAACTTCAGAGCTGTTGGAATCGGTGATGGTATAAGTGATTTTCTTGATAATACAACTGCATTTGTTGATTTTGCGTTAAGTAAAACCATGCCTGATTCCGGAAAACAAATGCAAGGTTCTACAAATTCCAAAACAGGTACTTCTATCTGGGTAGGTGCACAAATGCCTGGAATCGGTGATAATGATACTTGGGGATTCAATTATATTCACGGAACTAAATATTTCAAATCTATTACTTACGGTGAAGATACTCTTGTAGGAAGTATTGCCGCTGTTAGAGGTAATGCTTATGATTTATATTATAACAGACAAATTATTTCTCACTTAACAGCAGGTCTTAGAACTACTTATCTAAATTACAATAATGCAGGAAGTGAAGCGTTTTTTGGTATCGCTGCCAACCCTAAACAATCTAATTATGTTAACAAAGCTTATGACATAAGAGCTTATATCAGATACAGTTTTTAATAAGTTTTTCTTATAACTTCCCTTTTGGGAAGCAAAATTAACTTTAATTTAATATAATTAAACGGTAAAAACACAAAAGGAGTGTAGATGTCTAAGATTATAGACTTAAAAAGAAGAAGCTTTTTAAAAGGCTCAGCTGCAGCGGCAGCAGGTGTTTCTTTAGCATCTACAAACGCATTTGCCCTCAGTCCTTATGAGGATGCGTTAAACGCTAAAGAAAAGAAAGAAGAAGAAGTCAAAAATGCCGTATACACGCCTTCTGTATGTGGAATGTGTGTTAATATGTGCGGTATTATCGCAAGAAATGTTAATGGAAAAGTTACAAAAATAGACCCGAATCCGCTTTACACAAAAAGTAGAGATTTTATGTGTGCAAGAGGAAATGCGGGAATTGCTGCTCAATATGACCCGGATAGAATTACTAAACCTTTAATCAGAGTCGGAGAAAAAGGCGAAGGGAAATTTAGAGAAGCGAGCTGGGAAGAAGCATTTGATTTTATTGCAAAAAAAATGATTAAAATCCTTGATGAAGAAAAAGACAACAGAAGCACATTTATTTTCGGTGCGGGTGCATCAACTGGTAACTTTGGTGACCCTGTATTTGCAAATCTGGTAAACGGTGTAGGAAGCACGGCTTTTATTGACCACTTTACAACTTGTTTTGCTCCGTCATTTATGGCAAATAAAATGACTTTTGGAAGCTGGGGACAAGCTGACTTTCAAAATTCAAAATATATCCTGAATTTAGGTGCAAACAGAGCCGAAGGTATCGTAACACCTGATACACTTGATTTATTTAGAAGAACACACGGCAGAGGTATAGAAAAAATGGTCTATATTGATGTCAGATACACAAACACTGTTTCTCACGCCGATGAATTTGTTGTTATTAAACCGGGAACGGATTTGGCTTTAATGCTTGCTATGATTAATGAAACAATCAAAAACGGATATCACAAAACTCCGTATAAAGCGGATTATATTTCAAAATATGTAGAAGGAATTGATGAACTTGAAAATTTCTTCCTAAACGGAGAAGGTGCAAAATATACTCCTGAATGGGCGGCAAAAATTACGGAAATTCCGGCAGCCACAATCAAAAGACTTACAAAGGAATTTTCCGATGCAGCAGAAAAATATCAAGGCGCTGCAAACTGCTATAGAAGCAGAAAATCAACATGGTATTATCAGGATTATGATTTTAGAAGAGCTCAGGCAATATTCAATTCAATCCACGGAACAGTAAACAGACCGGGTGGTATTTTACTAGGAAGAGGTCTTAAACTTGAAAGCTATGAATATGAAGATTATCCGATTTATGATAATGCAAAAACAAGAATTGATATAGCCACAATTCCAAAAGGTTCATATCCACTGGCAAACCCAACAAAAGGTTCTTGGGCAATTTTAAGAGACCATGTTTTAGATATCAATACAAGATGGCATAAAGCCGGAAGACCAAGACCGGATGCGGATGGAAACTATAAAGGGCTAAAACCAAACGAATATCCCGTAAGAGGAGGATTTTTCTACAAACAAAATCCAATGCAATCAGTACCTGAATATCATAAAACTGCTGAATTTATGAAAAGTATGGATTTGGTTGTTGTAATTGATATTATAGGAAACGATACGGCATTTTATGCAGATGTTATTTTACCGGATACCGTATATCTTGAAAGAGAAGATTTAGTCAAAAAATTCCCTATAAAACAGCCTATAATAGCTTGGAGAAGCCAGGTATTAAAACCTATGGGTGAGACTAAGAATATTTATGAAATATCTAAAGGAATTGCTGAAAAAATTCAAAAACCTTTGGCGGCAATTACATTCAAATATACTTGGGATGCCGATGATTTAGGTGCAGAACTTCCAAAAGATTTTGATTTGGCAAAATATCTTACAGATGATTTCACACTAAATACGGCAAAATTAAAACAAGACATTCAAGACCCTAAATTGCTCAAAGCTATTATTGCGCATGCAAGTGAAGACGATTTGGATATAGAAAGCTACAAAATAACTGCCGGATTTGAAAAAACTATTGATGAATTCAATGAAGAAACAATGAGCGAACTTTACGGCAAAGAAGCTGCAAAAGTTGCAAAAGATTGGGGAGTTTACTGGCCAGGTATGGAAAAAGCGGTAAAAGACCCGGCACTTGATGAAAAATACAAAAATTATAAAAAAGATGTAAATGACAAACAAGAACTTATTTATGATTTATATGAAAAATATTCAACTCTTCCAAAAGATTATTATATCGTTCCTAAAAAAGGAAAATACATAAGAGTGGTTCTAAAAGAGCTTGAAGGTAAAAAATTCAAAAATCCTATTAATGGGAAAGAAGAAACCCTAAGAGGTATTCCTGTATGGAGAGATTCTTTATATAAAGAGCCAAAAACAGACGAAAACGAAGTTAGAATAGTTCTTGGAAGACACGCATACTTTACTCAAAGTGCCGACCCTAATAACTATTTACTGCTTGATTTAATGAATTACAATTATTTATGGATAAATGATGAACTGGCTAAAAAACTCGGTCTTAAATTTAAAGATGAAGTAGAACTTACAAACGAAGCGGGAACTACTGAAAGAGCAAAAGTTTATCCGACAAAAAGAATAAGAAAAGATACCGCTTTTATAGCCACAGGATTTGGAAGTCAGTCAACTATGCTGACACTTGGAGACAAAAACGGTATTTCTCAGGCTATTATCTGTGAAAATTCAATAGACCCTATTATTGGTTCATCTAGTATGAATGAAACTATCGTAAAAATAAGAAAGGTGTAACAAATGGCTAATTATGCAATGGCACTGGAATATCAAAACTGTATTGACTGTAGAGCCTGCGAAGTAGCCTGTAAGGACGAAAACGGAGTAATGATTGGAGCGGATAAACAAAGAATTTGGGTAGGAATTGTAGAAGGCGGGCAAACACTTGCCGATATGTTCTTGAATTTTTATCCTAGTCAATGTAACCATTGTATTGACGCTCCTTGTGTTACCGTTTGTCCTACAGGTGCTAGTCACTTCGTAGAAGGCGGAATTGTTGAAGTTGATTATGATATGTGTATTATCTGTAAAGGTTGTATGGAAGCTTGCCCATATGATGCAAGATTTGTTGACGAAACAAAACACGCTGTTGATAAATGCACATTTTGTGACGGAAGAATAGAAGAATTCGGAACAACGGCTTGTAGTGCGACTTGCCCTACAAAAGTTAGAACATTCGGTGATTTGGAAGACCCTAATTCAGAAATTGTAAATACATTAAAACAAAGAAAATTTTTCTTTCTTAAAGAAAATGAAGGGACAGTTCCAAAATTATTCTATCTTGTGCCTCAAGATGAAGAATATGCAAAAAGAACACTTGGAGAAGGAATTAAATTCCACACTTGGAATGAAATCCAACCAATTTATGAAGCAGCTGCTCAGGCTAAAAAACCTGAGTGGAAAAAAGCGTAAGGAGCTATTATGGCTGAATATACACAATGTTGCGGACTTAATATCAAAAAAGTCGGCATAGGACAATTATTATTCAATAAAACTATGATAATAGCCTATATTCTCCTTGCTATCGGAGTTATAGGATGGGTAGAAATTTATCATTTAAGATATTTTCACGAATTTGTTAATAACGCACAGGTAATTAATTCAGGTGGCGCTGTAAGTGACCATGCAAAAATGATTGCCGAAGCTTTAAAAGAGCAAATTTTTAATTTAAAAGAAGTTGAAGAAGTAAATAAAGCTGAGCCTTGGGGAATTTTTGTTGCTCAATATACATACTTGCTGTATGGCGGTAGTGCACTTATTTTTTTAACGGCTTTAGCGGAACTTTTTCATGTAAAAATCGCTCCTAAAGTTGCAGCGGCTTTAATGAGCTTTGGTATTGCAATGGCACTTGGCGGTATGACTTCAATCGCAAGTGACTGGGGAAATCCTCTTCATATTTACTGGATGATTTTAAATCCTCAACCACACAGCGGTATGTGGATGATGCTTCCTTTGTATGCTGTTTATATTCCGTTTACATTTATAGAAATTTATTTTCTTATTACAAATAAAAAAGACTTAGCAAAAAAATTGGCTTTATGGCTTGTAATTTTAGGTATAGGTATTGATGTTATTGAATTTTATATCCAAGGTATTTTATTTAACCTAAATGACCCAAGACATCTTTGGACTCAAATTCCACAACTTTGGATTTATTTCTTAATTTCAGGTGCAATTACAGGAATTGCGGGAGCTATTTTATTTGCTTCTTTAGGACTTAGAAACAAACCTTATTTTGATGATATGATTAAAAACGCTTCAAGAATGGGTGTTTTAATGACTGTTTTAGCAGCACTTTACGAAGTAATTAACTATATGACAGTTGACCCTAAATGGTTACATTTAATTATGTCCGGAAGTCCTATTAGCTGGATGTATTGGACTTGGATTATTTTAGGAATTGTTGTTCCTCTTTTATTGTGGCTTACACAAAAACCGGCAGCTGCATTAATCGGGGCTATTTCAGCACTTATTGGAACATTTTTTATGAGACAGGCTTTCATTTACGGTGGAAACATTGTCCCTATGACAGATAGATTTTCAACAGGACCTGAAGCTACAAGTGTATACAGACTTGACAGCTTACATTCATTTTCATATATTGCTCCGCATACTATGGAAATTTTAATTATCATTGGATGTATAGGTCTTGGTATGGCAATTTATTCTATCTTAGATTCTCTTTTTGATGTTAGAAACATCAACGACAACGCAGGTCATTAATCTGCGTTTTTCTTTTTTTCTTATTTATATCCAACACTGATTTTTTAAATATATAAACTTTAAGAAAATTATTTCCTAAATAAATTTAATTTCATACCAAATCCATTCCCTTTCTATTTATAATTTTTTCTTATATCTTTTAATAACTTTTTCATATTTAAGATATTTTTTATCCTTTTTAAGAGTGCTCGTGCTATAATTAAAGAGAATTATACGAAAGGATTAAAAGATGTCTAAAACTAAAATTGCTATTTTAGGTGCTGGTATTTCAGGACATACCACAGCTTTAAACCTTAAAAGAAAACTTGGCAGGAAAGCTGAAATTACAGTAATTTCACCTAATTCAAAATATCAATGGGTTCCATCAAACATATGGGTTGGAATCGGTGTTATGAAACCTGAGCAGGTATATTTTGAATTAGCCCCCGTTTATAAAAAATTGGGAATCACTTTCAAACAATCCCGTGCCCTTAGTATACATCCGGAAGGCGACGCGGGAGAAAACAAACCTTATGTAACGGTTGAATATGTAAGCGGAAATAAAAAAGGCGAAAAAGAAAAAGTTTATTACGATTATTTAATAAACGCAACAGGACCAAAATTAAATTTCTCGGCAACTCCGGGACTTGGACCGGACACAGGAAACACTGTTTCCGTTTGTAGTTATGACCACGCAGACCACGCCTGGAAAGAGCTTAGCAAAATAATCCAAAAAGCAAAAAAAGGCGAAAAACAAAAAGTAGTAATAGGTCTTGGTCATGGAGGAGCTACATGTCAAGGAGCTGCAGTTGAATATACTATGAATGTAGCATCTTTGATTTACGATTTGGATTTAATGGATTATATTGATGTTACATATATTACAAATGAGATGTTTTTAGGAGATATGGGACTTGGAGGGGCATATGTAAAAAACAACGGATTTGTCGCCCACACTAATAATGTAGTGCGCTCTATGTTTAGTGAATATGGAATTGACTGGGTTACAAAAGCCAGTGTTTATAAAGTAGAAAAAGGAAAGATATATTATGAAACATATGAAGGTGAAGAAAAAACGCTGGATTATGATTTTGCAATGCTGATTCCTCCGTTTAGCGGTGTTGGAATTACAGCAGTAGGACCAAACGGGGAAGACTATACAGACAAACTATTTAAGCCAAACAAACTTATGATAGTGGATGCGGATTATGAAAGTGGAAAAAAACCTTATCACGAATGGGGAGCTGAAGACTGGCCTAAAAAACTGCAAAATCCTACATATCCGAATATTTTTGCAGTAGGTATTGCGTTTGCACCGCCTCATCCTATATCACAGCCAAATCAGACAAAATCAGGCAGACCCCTAACTCCGGCACCACCAAGAACAGGTATGCCAAGTGCAGTTATGGCTCACGCAACAGCATTAAACATAGCTGAATGGATACTTGAAGGAAAACCTTCATTTAAACATAATGCAAGTATGGCGGAACTTGCGAGTATTTGTGTAGTATCAATTAATTACGGATTTAGAGGGATTGCCGGAAGTATGTCAGTTTATCCTACAATTCCCGATTTCAAAAAATATCCGGATTTCGGAAGAGATATAAACTACACAATAGGAGAAGTCGGAGCGGCGGGACATTGGTTTAAATGGCTTATGCATCATCTGTTTTTATATAAAGCAAAAGCAAAACCGCTTTGGTGGTTAATACCGGATTAAAAAAGGAGAAATTATGGCAATTAGAAGTCCGCAAATAGGATTAAAAATAAAAGAATGGGAAAAAAGAGCATATGATGACAGTAAATTCGGGATGTATCCGACTCAATTTGAGAGGTGGAAAAGAAAATGTATTGTGTGGCAATTTATCAGATTTGTAATTTTATCGTTAAAATTCAAGAAAACCGCTTCCATTAATGAATAATTTATGTATAATTAAGAAAAAAAAAGGAGTCATAAAAATGGCATTAGAATTAACAAAAGAAAATTTCGTAGATAAAGTAAAAGAAGCAAAAGTTGCAGTAGTTGATTTTTGGGCGCCTTGGTGTGGACCTTGTAGAATGATAGCACCTATTATTGAAGAAATCGGTGAAGATTTTAAAGATAAAGGTGTAGTTGTCGGAAAAATCAATACTGACGAACAACAAGAACTTGCAATGCAATTTGGAATAAGAAGTATTCCGACTGTCCTATTCTTCAAAAACGGAGAACTTGCAGACAGTATGATTGGGGCTGCTCCAAAAGCTATGTATGAAGAAAAAATTAACGCACTTCTTGGAGAATAAGAATAAAATCCAAGTTTTTTTATACCTTTAGCTCCTTTTTCGGAGCATTGATGGTAGCTGCGTTTTTTTTCTATTACAACTTCAAATTTAAAGAATATAAATTTATAGATTTTAGCAAAATCACTTTATATACCAAACAAAATATTTTCACTCCAAAATCAAATGAATATTACTTGCTTCTTTTTAGCTCAAAAATGGAAAACTTACCTTATCTTTTAAAACAAATTCCAAAAGACAAACCTGTTTTAGCAGTTGATTTTTTTCAAAAAAGGGTAAATTATCCTAATGTAATCTATACAACAGCCGGAATTAATACTATAATTAAACTTATACAATATCTTAATATTTATAATGTGCCTGTAATGTTAAAAATAAAAAGATATCACAAAAATTTATATAAACAAGATTCACCTCTTAGAATATTAAAGGAATAAAAATGTATGATATTATCATAATAGGAGCGGGACCCGCGGGACTTAGTGCCGGACTTTATGCAAGCCGTCTTGGAGCAAAAACGCTAATTTTAGAAAAACTAACGCCCGGAGGTCAGATAACTCTAAGCAGTGAAATAGAAAATTATCCTGGAATTTGTGAAGTAAAAAGCGGGCTTGAGCTGATGTCCTGTTGGCCACAGCAGGCTATGAAATTCGGAGCTGAAATTAAAAGCGAAGAAGTTAAGAAATTGAAAATTGAAAATGGAAAATGGAAAGTTGAAACTTCAAATAATGAATACACTTCAAAAGCCATAATAGTTGCAACAGGCGCTAATCCTAAAAAAGCCGGATTTGAAGGAGAAATTAAATACACAGGAAAAGGCGTCAGCTATTGCGCCGTATGTGACGGATTTTTTTACAAAGGTAAAAATGTTGTCGTAATCGGGGGTGGAGATACTGCACTTGAGGAAGCATTATATTTAAGTAAAATTGCCCAAAAAGTCTATTTAATTCATAGAAGGGATAAATTCCGTGCAGCTCCTTTAACTCAAAAAAAAGTATTTAATACCCAAAACATAGAAATTATTTATAATGAATCTGTTAAAAAAGTTTTTGGAAATGAGTTTTTAGAAGGTATAATTTTATCTTCAGGAAAAGAGATTAAAATTGACGGTGTTTTTGTATTTGTAGGAATGAAAATCAATAATGAACTTATAAAAGATTTGGTAAAGCTTAATGAATGGGGAGAAGTTAAAGTTGATTTAAATATGCAAACATCTCTTAAAGGGCTTTATGCTGTAGGCGATATAAGGCAAAATGCCGTAAAACAAGTTGTAGCAGCTGCGGGAGATGGAGCAATAGCGGCAATTAATGCAGTAAAATATATGGAAAAAGGAGAATAAATGAAATACGGAATTGTAGGTGCAACAGGAAGAGTCGGACAATTATTAGTAAAAATTTTAAAAGAAAACGGTGAAAAAATCGGTGCTGTTATGTTTGAAGGGGAACAGACTATAGAATTTGATGAAGATACAATTATTACAAACGATGCAAAAACTATGCTTGAAAACTGTGATGCGGTTATTGATTTTTCAGCGCCTGTAGCCAGCGAAAAAGTCCTGGAAGCAAATCTGAAAGCTAAAAAAGCTTTGGTTATTGCAACAACAGGTCTAAACGACCATCAAAAAAACTTAATGATAGAAGTAAGTAAAAACGCTCCTGTTTTATATGCTACAAATATGAGTTTAGGGGTTGCGATTTTAAATAAACTTGTGGCAACGGTTAGTGAAAAACTAAAAGATTTTGATATAGAAATAGTAGAACAACACCACAGATACAAAGTTGACGCACCAAGCGGAACAGCTTTGACTTTAGCGGAATCTTGTGCAAAAGCCAGAAATCTTGAGCTTAAAGATGTAATGGTAACAGGAAGAAGCGGACATGTCGGAGCCAGAACAAAAGATGAAATCGGTGTATTTGCCGTTAGAGGCGGAGATGTTGTCGGAAGACATACTGTAGGATTTTACAATGACGGAGAATTTTTAGAACTAAACCACACGGCAACAAGCAGGGAAACATTCGCAAGAGGTGCAATAAAAGTTGCGAAATGGCTGGTAAATCAAAAACCTGGGCTTTATTCTATAAATGACGCTCTTGGAATATAAAAATTTAAATAACACTTTAAAGGAAAAATAGATGTGTTCAGTTGTAGGAATTTACGGAAATGAAAATGCAGGCAAACTTTGTTTTTATTCACTTTTTTCAATGCAACACCGTGGTCAGGAAGCCGCAGGTATAAGTTCAAATGATAACGGTAAAATAAAGACTGTAAAAGACAGAGGCTTAGTAACTCAAATTTTTAAAGAAGAGCATTTTAAAATTCTAAAAGGTGATATGGCAATAGGTCATACAAGATATTCAACGGCTGGAGATGATTCTATATTAGATGCACAGCCTGTTTTTGCAAGATACGGACTTGGAGAAATTTCTATTGTTCATAACGGAAATCTTGTAAATGCAAAAGAGATAAGAGAGGATTTGACAAAAAAAGGTGCAATTTTTCAAACAAATATGGATACGGAAAATATTATCCATTTAATTGCTAAAAATTATCAAAAAGACACTTTAAAAGAAAGAATTATTGATGCCGTTAAAAAAATAAAAGGTGCTTTTTCATTGATTATTATGAGCAGGTCAAAAATGTTTGCAATTCGAGACCCTTTTGGCTTTAGACCTCTAAGTATTGGAAAAATTAAAAACGGCGGATATATTGTTGCAAGTGAGACTTGTGCATTTGAATTAGTTGGAGCTGAATTTATAAGAGATGTTAAACCTGGTGAAATGATAACATTTGAAGATGGTGAATTTAAAAGCGAAATGATTTTCAATCCGACTCCAAAACAGTGTATTTTTGAATATATTTATTTTGCAAGACCGGACAGTAATGTATTTGGCAAAAATGTCTATTCCGTAAGAAAACAGATGGGAAGAGAGTTAGCAAAAGAACTACCGGTTGATGCGGATATGGTCATTCCCGTTCCCGATAGCGGTGTTGCAGCCGCACTCGGATATGCACAACAGGCAAAAATTCCTTTTGAAATGGCAATAATGAGAAACCATTATGTAGGAAGAACTTTTATCGAGCCTACCCAGGAAATTAGAAATTTAAAAGTAAAAATGAAGCTAAGTCCTATCAAGCATAAAATTGAAGGTAAAAAAATAGTTGTAATTGACGATAGTATTGTAAGAGGCACAACATCTAAAAGAATTGTTCAAATGTTAAAAGATGCCGGAGCAAAAGAAGTTCATATGAGAATAGCGGCTCCTGCTACAACAGGACCGTGTTATTACGGAGTGGATACACCTACAAAAGAAGAACTGATTGCAAGCAAAATGAGCGTAGAAGCAATTTGTAAGTATATTGAAGCGGATTCATTGGCATATCTTTCAATAGATGGAATAATAAAAGCTATAAAAGACAAAAAAGAAAATTACTGTTTTGCTTGTTTTGACGGTGATTATCCAATACTTTAAGGAGAAAAAATGGGACTATTCGGAAGTAAAAAAGAAGATAATATAGATTTAAGTTTTATCAATAAATACATTGAAGAGATAAAACAATACAATTTATATTTAAATGAAGATGAAAAAGAAAAATTAAATTCAAATAATTTAGTAGAAAGATTAAAAACAGCTCTTGATTTTATGACAAGAGAATTTGGATACTGGGAAAAATTTAAAGAGAACTATCCTGTTGCATTTTTTGCAGTTACACCCGACAGAAAATTCATAGAATGGAACAAAGTTTTTGAACAAATCACAGGATGGAACGGGTATGAATTAAAGAATATAAATTCAGCGGCACAAGTTTTATGGCCAACTAATCCAAGCTAATGCAAAGTATGTAAAATAGTTGGAAAATATGACAAAGAAGAAAAAAAAGCCGGGTTTGGTTTTGCTGAAATTATAAATAAAAAAGAAGAAAACATTCCTGTATTCATATATGTAGTCCCTATTTTTATAAATGGAAATCTTGAGAGAACTTATGTAATTCTAAGAGACAGAAGAAGCAAAATAAAAGAAAGAGAAGAATTTTTAGCTAAAACAATAAAACCTATTATCGAGAGATTAAAAGCCCTTCAAGAAAAAGATTTAAGAGCATTAATATCTATTGATAATAAAGATTTAAAAGCCTTAGAAGAGCCTATTAACGATATAATCACAACACTTCAAAACATAGTCAAAAACATAATGAATGTAACGGATGGAATATATGATAAAACAAATCAGACAAAAGAAAGTTTAAACACCTCGCTTAACTGGGCTCAAAGCGACTTTTTAACAACACAGCAAGATTTAATGAGCAGAGCAAAATCCCTTGAAGAATCAACAGCCACTATTGAAAATATGATAGAACTGATTAAAGATATAGCAGACCAGACAAATCTACTCGCCTTAAATGCGGCAATAGAAGCGGCAAGAGCCGGAGAAGCCGGAAGAGGTTTTGCGGTTGTGGCAGATGAAGTCAGAAAACTGGCTGAGAGAAGCCAAAAAGCTACAAACGAAATATCTTCTACAATTTCCTTAATTAAAGACGCTTCATTTTCTATTATTCATGAAATTGACAAATCAACAAAAGACAGCGAACAACTTGTAAATATTTTAAGTCAAATAGACGAAAACATTACTTCTATTGAGGAATTAAGTAATAAACTAAAAGATGAAGTAAAAGAGTTTAAATTATAAACTGGACTTTTTTTCTCTTTTTTGTTATAAAAACCTAAAAAAGAGGTTTAATGGATAAATTATATACTTTTGGTAAATATTTAAGAAAAAAATTTAATAAAAACATAAAAAAAGTCCCTGTTTCAATTCCCGGTTTTACATGCCCTAATATTGACGGAACAGTGGCAAGAGGCGGATGTGTTTTTTGTGAAAATGAAAGTTTTTCTCCTAATTTTCAAAAAGAAAAATTTACACTTAATTTGGATTCAAAAGAAAATCCCCTACTTCAAAAACAGTTAAATGCCCTTAACAAACAATTTTTTGATACTGTCCGAAATTACAAACCGATTTATAATCCCGAAGAATATTTGGTCTATTTTCAAAGTTTTACAAATACTTACGCTCCTTTTGAAACCCTAAAAGCTTTATATGACACTGCTTTAACTTTTCCTGATGTTATAGGGCTTAGTATAGGAACAAGAACTGACAGTATTGAAGATAAAACACTAAACTATCTACAAGATTTAAGTAAAAATTATGAAATATGGATTGAATACGGCATTCAGACTTCAAACGATAAAACTCTAAAAAGAATAAACAGAGGACACGATTTTGAGAATATTGAAAAAACAATAAAAAAAACAAAAGATTTAGGGCTTAATGTTTGCGGACATTTGATTTTCGGACTTCCCGGAGAAACACAAAAAGATATGTTAAAAAGTGTAAAGGACACAATAGCCCTAGGGGTTGATTCTATAAAATTCCATCCTCTTTATGTAACGGACAATACTCTTTTAGCGCTTGAATATAAAAAAGGAAAATTCACCCCTATCAGTGAAGAAGATTATATAGAAACTTTAGTAAAAGCTATAAAAATGCTACCGGACAATATATCCGTCCAAAGAATGACAGCAGGCACAAAAAACCTACTTGCCCCTGATTGGTGCAGGGATAAAGCTACTCAAATGAGTCATATTCACAAGGCTTTAAAAAAATCCGGAATAAAATTATAAATACTCAATCCAAGAAGGCAAAAAATTTTGAGCCTTTTTGATTGTGGTAGTTGCTCCGTGTCCCGGAAGTATTCTTTTATCATAAGGAATTTGTAAAAACTTTTTAATAGATTCTTTCATAGCTTTTGGGTCGGAATAAGGGAAATCCACTCTTCCTATACTTCCGTCAAATATAAAATCTCCGCTAAACATATTTTCAGCTATCTCAACCGTAATACCTCCCGGAGTATGTCCCGGGAAATGTCTTATTTTTACATCATAATCCCCTATTTTAAAGTCCCCTTCATCAAGTAAAAAATCCGGTTTTACTTTTGGAGGATTATAACCAAAAGGGTCATTTTGTAAGAAAAAAGCATCATTTTTGTGAATGTAAACAGGGATATTAAAATAATCTTTAACTTTGTTATCATCCCACATATGGTCAAAATGACCGTGTGTATTTATAATTGCAATAGGATTATCAACATTTTTTTTTACAAATTCAAAAGCACCAACTCCCGGGTCAATAATAATTTTTTTATCCACTATATAACAATTCGTTTGAAACTCCCCGCAAGGCTTAACCAAAATTTCCATCTCTCCTCCCTCTTAATTTAACACTCAAAACTCGGGACTTCAAAACTCCTCTTCCCTACTTTCCACTGCCTCTTTCCTATTTTTCAGCTTACCCTAGCAAAATTAACAGCCCTTTTTTCCCTTATTACATTTACTTTTATTTCTCCGGGAAAATTCATTTTATTTGAAATTTCATCGGCAATTTCTTTACTTAAAAGGCAGGCTTCATCATCACTGATTAAATCCGCTTCCACAATTACTCTGATTTCTCTTCCTGCATTTAAGGCATACGCTT
>JALVWY010000021.1 GCA_027023105.1 Campylobacterales bacterium
ATTTTAGATGATAAATCAACTCAGGTTATAAACAAAGTAAGAGAGATTTTCGGAAGTGATGTTGAAATAACAAAAATCAATCATTAAAAAAATCGCTTCTCTCACAAAATCCTATATTAAAAGGTATCACTTTTAAAATCTCCCCTTCTTTTACAATTTCTTTATTTCCTAAAATTACAAGTGAATTTGAGTTACTAAGTGCACTTACCATCCCCGAGCCGTATTTATAGTTTTTATAAACTTCCCACTCTCCACATTCAAATTTTCCTAATATAGTATGGTCTTTTTTTGGATTTGTTTTAAATTCGGTTTTGTTTTTTGCATAAACGAAATTATAAAAATATTTCCCTGCCCCGCTTAATTTTCTAAGAGTTGGAATTAAAAGGGCAAAAGCATTTAAATAGCTACTTAAAGGATTACCAGGAAGTGCAAAAACAAAGGTGTTTTCCATTACGCCAATCATCGTAGGACGCCCCGGTTTTACCATAATTCCTCTAAAAAATGATTTTAAACCGTTTTTTACAAACGCCTCATAAATAAAATCGGCATCACCAAAGCTGATTCCCCCTGTTGTAACAATAACATCATACTTATTTTTGAGATTTTGTATAAACTCAACTGTTTTTTCAAGCGTATCGGGAATAATTCCTATCAAATCCGCATTAAATCCGTTTTTTTCAAGAAGCCCTTTAATTGAGTGAGAATTAACATTATAAATTTCATCTGCGTCCGCTTCTTCAAAAGGCTCTTTTAACTCATTTCCGGTTGAAAGAATTGCAACTTTCGGTTTTACAAAAACTTTTACATTCACAATCCCCTGAGAAGAGAAAAGTGCAATAATCTCAGGTGTAATTTCTTCGCCTTTTTTAACTAAAACTTCACCTTTTTTTATCTCTTCGCCTTTTAGGCGGATATTCGCACCCTTTTTAATCTCGGGTATTACAACATATTCATCTGTAACTTCAATACATTTTTCAATAGGAATAACCGTATCTATTCCATTTGGAACCTTAGCCCCCGTCATAATTCTTACACATTCATCATTCTTTATTTCAAAATCTTCGTATTTATCTCCGGCATAAATTGTTTTTATAACTTTTAATTTAGTATTATCACTTTTTTTAAAGCCAAATCCATCCATTGCGGAATTACTAAAAACAGGAGCGTCTCTTTTAGCTACAATATCCTCAGCCAAAAATTCCCCAAGAGCATTTTCAACATAAATATTTTTATACAAATCAGTAGGTTTTACATTGTCAATACATCTAAAAAAAGCTTCTTTATAACTTATTTTATCAAGCATCTAATTCCTTTTTAGGAGATTATATCAAATCAATAAAGCTTTTTATCAGGCTTTTCATACCATTCTTTAAAAACATCCAAGCACTCTTTGCATTCTATATGAATAAATTCAATATTATCCGGTATTTCGCCTTTTATTATTTTATAAAATTTTTCATCATCAAACCCTATTTTTGCCGCGTCACGACTAGTAGCTCCATAATAGACTCTATCAAGCCTAGCCCAGTGAACAGCCCCAAAACACATAGGACAGGGCTTTGCCGTTATATATATTTCACATCCGCTTAAATCAAAATTATTAATATTTTTTGAGGCGTCTCTTATAGCTTCAATCTCTGCGTGGGCTGTCGGGTCGTTTTTTAATAAAACTCTATTATGCCCTCTTCCGATAATTTCTCCGTTTTTTACAATAACAGCTCCAAAAGGACCACCGTCTCCTTTTTCTACTCCTATTTTTGCTTCTTTTACAGCTTCATTCATAAAATTCATTTTTCTTCTTTTTTTAAAAAATTATAACACATTATAAAATATTAAAAACCCTAGGAAGCGGTTAACACTCTTGCTTGAAAGTATTAAAATTGGGGATTTTGCGTAAAATTTTGACTTAGTGGCGGAGAGTGTGGGATTCGAACCCACGGTGGGCGTTAACCCACACACGCGTTCCAGGCGTGCGCCTTCAACCACTCGGCCAACTCTCCTGAGAGTGAAATTATATCAAGTTTTAAGCTTATTAAAAATAGTTTCTAAAATTATTTCATCATCTTTAGCAGGAGCTTTAATTAATTCTTTTTTATCATCGTTATAAAGAATCGTTATGTTCGGTCCGAAATTTGAAATGGATTTAATATTTTTATTCTTAGCTAACACTTTTATTTTTATTTTATCTATAAAATTTTGGGTAGGTTTATCTAATTTTCCAAATCTGTCAACTATCTCTTTTTCTATTTCATAAACCTCATCAAGAGTTTTTGTATTTGATAATCTTTTATACAAATCAAGTCTTAACCTATCTTCCTTAACAACTTCGTTTGAAATATAAGCGTTTATATTAAGTTTTACTTCCGTTTCGCTTTCACTGTCTTTTTTGCCAAGCATTTCTTTTAGGGTGTCTTCCAGCATTTTGATATAAAGATTATACCCTACTCCCTTAACCTGCCCTGACTGCTCAGCTCCTACTATATTCCCGCCACCTCTTATTTCCAAATCTTTCATAGCTAAAATCTGACCGCTTCCAAGAAATGAATTTTCTTCAAGAGCAATAAGTCTTTTTTTTGCATCTTCGCTTAAATTCTCTTTATCTTTAACTAAAAAATAAGCATACCCCTCATACTTACCTCTTCCAACTCTTCCTCTTATCTGATGTAAATCTGCTATTCCGAATTTGTCGGCATTTTCTACAATAACGGTATTTACATTTGGAATATGAATACCGCTTTCCACTATTGTGGTAGTTAGGGCTAAGTCATATTTTTTATTTATAAAATCAACAAGCCCCTTTTCTATTTGAGAAGGAGTAAGTTTTGCGTGAAGGACTAAAATTCTAAGATTTGGTAAAATATTTTGAAGTTCGGCTTTTTTTTGCTCTATATAAGCGATATTGTTATAAATATAAAAAACCTGTCCTCCTCTTCTGATTTCTCTAAGAATAGCTTCTTTTATTAAGTTTTCATCCCACTCTTTTACAAATGTTTTAGTCTCTTTTTTCCCCTTAGGGGCAGTTTCTAAGGTTGAGATGGATTTAACTTCGCTAAGGGCTAAATTAAGCGTTCTAGGAATTGGTGTTGCCGACATTGAGAGCATATGGATATTTTCGGCTATTTCTTTAAGTTTTTCTTTTTGTTTAACTCCGAATTTATGCTCTTCATCAATAATCAAAAGTCCTAAATTTTTATACTCCACATTAAGCCCGGCGTGCGTTGAGATTAAAATATCAATTTCGCCTTTTTTTACTTTTTCTAAAATTTCTTTTTTTTCCTTAGATGAAGTAAATCTGTCCAGCTTTGCTATTTTGATATTTGTATCTTTAAATCTATCTTTAAAACTCTCAAAATGTTGATTAACTAAAATTGTAGTAGGAGCAATTACCGCTACCTGATAGCCGCTTTTTGCCACAATGTAGCTTGAAACCATAGCAACTTCCGTTTTACCAAATCCTACATCCCCGCTTAGCAGTCTATCCATAACTTTTGTTTTAAAATCGTTTATAATCTCTTCAATAGCCTTTTTTTGGTCCGGAGTATGGGTAAACGGAGCTTCTTTTATAAATTCTTCCACACCTTCAAAATCAAGCTTTATAGGCTCAATTAATTCTCTTTTTGCGGCAAGTTTAATTATATCAGCCGCTATTGCAAAAACTTTTTCTTTTACTTTAATTAGCTTTTTAGCAAAACTCCCTTTTCCAAGTTTATCAAGGGTTGGTATAACGCCTCCCGGGGCTATATATCTTTCTATTTTATCAAGGTTTTCAACAGGAAGTAAAAGTTTATCTTCATTTGCATATAAAACTTCTGCAAATTCCCCCGTTTTTCCTAAAACTTCCATTCTTTTAAGTCCGTTAAATTTACCAATTCCATGGGCTTCGTGAACGACAAAATCCCCTTTTTTAAGCTCGTCTAAAACTAAATCACTTCTTTTTCTTTTGTTAAATTCCGGAGGATTTAGTGAAAGAATTATTTTATCTTCACAAATTATATTAACCCTGGCATCACTTTTAATCCATTTGGTAAGAGGTTTATTAAGTTTTACAAAATCAAAAATATCCGCTTGTTTAAGCAAAACTTCATTTTTAGCAAGAATTTCTATTTTTTTGTTTTTATGAAACTCTAAAAACTCTTTTATATTATTTACTTTTAAATCTTTGCATTTTTTAGCCTCAGAAATTATAGGAGCTTTTAGAATATATGGGTTAATTTCTTGATAAAACTCTTTATATTCATTAATTTCTTGTG
>JALVWY010000022.1 GCA_027023105.1 Campylobacterales bacterium
GTCCTTCTATAAATACTTTTGCCGGATGATTTTCGTGAAAAAGCCAAGCGTGAACGGCATATTCCAAAAATGTAAAAAATATCACTCCGACTACAAACAAAGCAAAACTTGCCCATATATCTTTTGTGTAATATAAACTAAGTCCCAAAAAAACAAATGCGGTTATACCGTCTGTTGCCAGGGATAGATAATAATTCCATTTGCTTGCAGTCATTTTTAAAATTAAATCTTTCATTCTTCTTCTCCTTAAAAAAACTTATGATAGTTATTATATATAATTATATCACAAAAAAATGAAAATTAGTTATAATTAAAATAAAAAGGATTTTTATGTTTAAAAACAGAACCGAAGCGGCAAAAAAACTTGCAAAAGAGATTAAAAAACTTAATTTAAAAAATCCTGTTGTAGTGGCACTGCCAAGAGGCGGAGTTCCTTTAGGGGTTGAAATTGCAAAAGAACTTAACGCCCCTCTTGATATTTTATTTATAAAAAAAATTCCTTCTCCTACAAATAAAGAAGAGGCAATAGGGAGTGTGAGTGAAAACGGTCTTGTATTTATAAATAAAAAAACGGTTGATTTTTTACTTTCAAAAGGAATTAATATAGATGAAGAGTATATTCAGCAAACGGCTATAGAAAAAATCCAGGAAATTGCAAGAAAAAGGGAAAAATATGATGTTGAGCCGATTTTACTTGAAGAAAAAGATGTAATCATCGTAGATGACGGAATTGCAACGGGGGCTAGTATGTATTTAGCTTCAAATACTCTTGTCAGAGATATGCCAAAATCAATAATTATTGCAGCTCCTGTAGCTCCAAAAGACGCTGAACTTGAAAATATGTTAAAACAGGTCAGCAGTAGATTAATAATTTTAGAGCAACCTGAAAATTTTATGAGTGTAGGGCAGTGGTATGAAGACTTCCATCAGTTAAGCGATAAGGAAGTTAAAGAATATTTAAAAGAAATCAGAGATTAGCTTCTATTTCTTTTTTTTCTAAAAAATATATTGATTGTAATTAATATGTTTTTTAAGGCACTGACTAAATAAGGCTCTATAAACATAATAACTACAAAGATAAAAACATAACAGCTTTGTGCTTCATTTTGCTTTGCAACACTCAAATTTTGCTAAAAATTGCAAACGACAAGCGCCCCTTTGGGGTAGATGCAATTTTTTAAACGCAAAATTTTCGTTAAATTCCGCAATGCTGTTTTGTTTTTACTTTTTCGTTATTTAGTCGGTTTCTTTTTTAAATGATATTGACAATTTAATAAAATTGAGTTATAATAACTAAAATAAATTAACTTAAAGGAGACGAAATGGCAAAATTAACACAATTTGAACAAGAAGCGGTAGAAAGATTTGTAGACGCAATAGAGGGGAATAAAGAAAAACCGGCTCTTGGAAATGTAGATATCCATAAAGCAAGAGAACTTATAAAAGATGCGGGTGCTGTTGTTTTAGATGTAACACTTCCGAAATTAGTAGAAGGTGAAAATGCAGAAGAAGCAGGTATCCCGACAGCATATTATACTCCTTATACAGAATTTAAAAATTATATTGATGAATTGCCTGATGATAAAACTCAGCCTATTTTGGTAGTTTGTAGAAAAGCGTTCTTTGCAAACAGAGTAAAAGGTCTTTTAGATATTTTAGGATATAAGAATGTATTTGTTTTAGCTGATGATGTAAAATATTTAATAGAAGCTCATAAAGCTCATACGGAAGGATGATTTCCTTCTTTTTTTATTTTCATTTTATAGTGTCAAAGAAAAAAATGAAAGAGCAATAATTTTCTATATTATAATTTTTTATTTTTTTATAATGCCTTAAAAAAGGCAAAAAATGAAAACTTCTTTTTTATTGATTCTGGCAATGGTTGCATGGGGGAGTAACTGGGTTAGTGCAAAAATATTGATGAATTATTTTAATGCTGCAAATCTTATTTTCTGGAGATTTTTATTAGCCGGTATCGGGCTTTTGGTTATTTTAATAATGTTTAAAACTTCTTTAAAAATATCATTTAAAAATCTTTTTATCTCTTTTTTCAGTGCTGTTTTTTTAAGTTTATATAATCTTTTTTTCTTCTTAGGTGACCATTTTGCTAGTGCCGCACTTGGGGGTGTGCTTGTAACTACTTTAAATCCGATAGTTACATTTTTGATATTTGCCTTAATTAACAAGAAAAAAGCAACAAAGAAAGAGAAATTTGCACTTTTTTTGGGAGTAATCGGTTCAATATTAATAATACAGATATGGAAGTTTGATTTAAGTTTCAATAAGGGAATTTTGTTTTTTATTTTAGCTGCTTTAACATGGCCTGTGCTTACATTGATAAGTTCAAATATAAAAAAAGAGAATTCTCTTAGTTTTAGTTTTTATATGTTTATATTTACTTCAATAATAACCTTGTTTTTTATAAAACATTTTGAAATTCCTCCGTTTAATCTGAAAATATATGTAAATTTATTTGCTTTGGCAATTTTCGGGACTTCTTTTGCAACTGCCGCTTATTTTTTAGGAAGCAGTGTTTTAGGAGGTAAGAAGGCTAGTGCTTATATATTTATTGTTCCTTTGACTTCTGTTTTTTTTGCTTATGTGTTTTTGAATGAAAAAATTGATTTTTTTATGATTATAGGCGGAATTATTAGTATAATTGGGGTGTATATTTTAAATGGCTATGAAATAAATTTAAGGAAAATCTTTAATGAAAAATAATTTTTATGCAATATACGGTAAATTTCACAATGCCGGTGTGATGCCTCATTTCCACGAGACATTCAGCATAGGTTTTTTCACAAAAGGCGGATGCAGGTATAAAGTTGGCAAAAAAGATGAAATTATAAAAACAGGTGAAATTAGAATTATACCTCCTTATGAATTGCATAAAACTTATGAAGGAAGTTGGGAATATTTACATTTTGATGTGGATTATGAATTTCTTTTGAACATTATAAAAGATATAAAACAAGATGATATTAAAGATTTGAAATTAAATTCCAGATTAAAAAACGATTTTTTAACCAAAAGCGCTTTTAGGTTATATAAATATCTAAATGAAGATGATTTGATAATTGAAGAGTGTTTTTTTGATTTGGCAAAAGGTATTTATATTAATTTTGATAAAGAGTGTAAGATTGATTATCAAAAATCAAGACTTTCTAAAGCTATTGAATATATTTATCAAAATTATAACGACAGCGATTTAAGTGTGGAAAAAATTGCAAAAAAATTAAATTTGTCACCTTATTATTTTGTTAGGAGCTTTAACTCCCGTTTTGGGATTACTCCTCATAGATTTATTATAAGTTTAAGAGTTGAAAAGGCAAAGCAGATGATTTTAAAAAGTGATTTCAGCCTTGCGCTTATTGCCAGGATATGCGGTTTTAGCGACCAGTCTCATATGATAAAAATTTTTAAAAAAATAGTGGGCTATAAGCCCGGTATTTTAAAAAATTAATCTTTTTTCCCTCTTACGAAACCTTCAATAATAAATCTTAAAGCGTTAATTTTAATAAATCCTTCGGCGTCTTTTTGGTTATATACCGTATCTTCTTCAAATGTTGCAAATTCAGGGCTAAACAAAGAATTTGGAGATTTTCTACCTACAACGCTTACGCTTCCTTTATATAGTTTAAGTCTAACGGTTCCATTTACATTTTGTTGAGTTTTGTTTATAAGCTCTTGAAGTGCAATTCTTTCAGGTGCAAACCAAAATCCGTTATAAATAAGTTCAGCATATTTTGGCATTATTTCATCTTTAAGATGTGCTTCACCTTTATCTATAGTTATGCTTTCTATTGCTCTATGGGCTTTTAGCATTATTGTTCCACCCGGAGTTTCATAACATCCTCTGCTTTTCATTCCGACAAATCTGTTTTCTACTATATCGATTCTTCCGATTCCGTGTTTGTTTCCGTATTCATTTAAAGTGGCAAGAACCTGTGCCGGAGTCATTTTGCTTCCGTTAATTGCCGTAATATCACCTTTTTCAAATTCAACTTCTATATATTCCGGTTTGTCAGGAGCTTTTTCAGGTGCAACGCTCCATCTCCACATACTCTCTTCCGGTTCCGCCCAAGGGTCTTCTAAAATGCCGCCTTCATAAGAGATATGAAGCAGGTTTGCATCCATTGAATAAGGAGATTTGTGTCCGTGTCTTTCAATAGGAATACCGTGTTTTTGGGCATAAGCTAGCAGTTTTTCTCTTGAATTTAAATCCC
>JALVWY010000023.1 GCA_027023105.1 Campylobacterales bacterium
GTAAATACAATCTGTCTAAAAAGTGTTGCAAAAATATCTTCAAGTTTAGAAGCGTAAATTTCCGCAAGCTCTTTTTTGTCTAAATCTTTTTTAAGCTCTTCAAATAAAAGCATTTCTGCAAATATGCTGGCAGTCTCAGCCGTTGTAAGAGGGGTGTCTTGATTTAAATAACCGACTTCTCTTGCTAAATATTGATGAATTGCGTGACCTAGTTCGTGAGCTAGTGTGAAAACATCTCTTCTTTGGCTTGTATAATTAAGTAAAACAAAAGGGTGTGCGTTTGGAGTTGCTGAATGAGAAAACGCTCCTCCTCTTTTATTCTCTTTTGGATAAATGTCAATCCAGTTCTCTTCAAATGCCCTTAGGGCTATTTCATAAAATTTGTTAGAGAAATTTTTAAATGCGTTTAAAACCAGCTCTTTTGCCTCTTCAAATGTAATTTCAGGATTTTTGTCAGTGAATTTTAGGGGTGCGTATCTGTCATAATCATATAATTTATCATAACCTAGAAGTGATTTTTTTATTGTGTAATATTCTTCTACGATTTTTGTATTTTCATTTACACTTTTAACAAGTGCATCTACACTTTTTTTGCTAACACGATTTGACATATGTCTTGGCATTTCAGGGTTATCATAGCCTCTGATTTCCACATAATCTATTTTCCAGTCTTTTTTTATTTGATTATAGATAAAAGCAAATAATTCTTGATGAGGTTTTAATCCGTTTGTAAGACTAACCTGGGCTTTTTTTCTTTCGTTTCTGTCAGGAGAATATAATTTGCTTAAAACTTCTTCTTCACTTAATTTTTTACCTTCAAAGAAAAATTTAAGTCTGCTTATATGCTCGTCAAAAAGTCTAGTAAATGCACTTGAAGATGTTAAATCTTTTTTCATTAATATTTTTTCTTCTTTTTCGCTTAATTTATAAGGTGCCGTTTGTTGGAGATGAATTAAATAATATTTGTAAATTCCTGAATTGTCAATAAATCTTTGTTGTTTGTCAATCGGAAGATAGATAAATTCAAGCTCAAACCATATTAAATGCTCCTCTGCTTTATTTGCAAGTTCTTCAAAAGCGGCTAAAAAATTTCCTTTACTTGAATCTGTTGCAAATTCTAAAAATATATAAGTTAAACTTCTTCCCATATTTTCTAAAATTTCTTCATATTTTTTTAAAACTTCTAAAAATTCTTCAGGTGTTAGGGTATAAAGTCTGTTTTTGTATAATTTTTCAAAATCTTGCGCTTTAAACTCCGCTTCTTTCAAAAATTCTTCAGCTTCGGGTATTGAGTTAAAAAGTGGTGTTAAATCCCAGTTCATTTTTATCCTTTTTTATAAATTTGTCCTCTTGAATCTATTTTTAAAATTTTAATTTCTTCTTCTGTCATATGAAAAAGAATTCTAAATTTACCTATTCTTAATCTAAAAATAGGCGGTTCATCGTTTGAAGTTAATTTCTTAATATCACCTTCGGGTAATTTTTTAATAGCTTCAAAAATTCTTTTTTGAAATTTTTTGTCATATTTTACAAATTGTTTTTCAAATGTTTTAGAAAAACTTATTTTCATAAGTTATGCTTTTTTGCAAACTCTTCCGATGAAATAAATTCATCATTTTTTAATATATTAAAAAGCTCTTCTTTTTCTTTGTTGTCTAAATGTTCTATTTCTATTTTAACATTGAATTTTTTTATTAAATTGATAATTTTATCTAATAAATTATCATTTTCTACTTTAAGGGTAATAATGGTCATTTTTATCCTTTTTAGCTAATTATATCATATTCTTCAATCTCTCTAAATCCTAAAATAGCGTTCATCATAGCCATTTTTTTGAAATATTTTAAATCGCTTTTATGAATATTTTCTTCTTTTAAAAATCCTTTTTTTATTAACTCTTCTCTTTTTGTCCCTTTAAGAAGTGGGTATTTTGGTGTTAGCCACTCACTCCCTGTAAAAAATGCCAGGTTTGAAATGGTAGTATCGGTTATAAGATTGTTTTTTATGAGGATAAACTCGTCTATATTGAGTGGTAAAGTTTTAAGTTCCGAGTTCCAAGTTTTAAAGATTTTTTGAAAAATATTTCTATTTTTATATTTAAAGAAGTAATTAAAGTTAATTTCAATCAATTTAAATTTTTTAAACTCTCTTTTTTTAATTGGAAAATATTCAATACTTTTTATTCCGGATCGGTTATATGTAATTCTGATTCTTGATTCTTTAAACTCGGAACTCGGAACTCTAAACTTTAAACTCGGAACTTGGAACTTAAAATACTCTGTTGTCCTTTCCATTCTTTCTAAATGATATTCAAGATTTAATATGTTACCGTTTTTCACATATAATGTTTCAATAAATTCCATTTTTTCTCCAATGATTAAAATTTATACAATTTTTTTTGCAACTAAAAATTTTTCTTTGATATAATTATTGCAAAACAAAACAAGGAGAGCAAATGAGTACAGAAAAATTTTTAAAAGAATGTAAAGAAAACGAAATAGAATTTATAGATTTTAGATTTACAGATATAAAAGGTGTATGGCATCATGTAACATATGATATGGATGCTATTGATGAAGATACATTTAAAAACGGAGTTCCTTTTGACGGAAGTTCTATTCCGGCTTGGCAGCCTATTAATGATTCGGATATGATGTTAATGCCTGATATTGAAATAGGAACACATTTTATTGACCCTTTTACAGCCGATCCTACAATGGTTGTATTTTGTGATGTTTTAAATACGGATTATACTCCATATCATAAATGTCCAAGAAGTATCGCTAAAAAAACTCTTAAATATCTTGAAGAAAGCGGAATAGGCGATGTTGCATATTTCGGACCTGAAAATGAATTTTTTGTATTTGATAATGTTGTAATTAAAGATGAAATTAATTCTCAGGCTTATGAAGTTGATTCAAGCGAAGGTGTTTGGAACGATAATGCAGAATGGGGAGATGAACTTAACATAGGTCACAGACCAAGAACAAAAGGCGGATATTTTCCTGTAGCTCCGATTGACAGTATGGTTGATTTAAGAGCTGAAATGGTTCAAACACTTAAAGAAGTCGGACTTGAAACATTTGTTGTTCACCACGAAGTTGCTCAGGCTCAAGGAGAAATCGGTGTAAAATTCGGAACTCTTGTAGAAGCTGCCGATAATGTTCAAAAACTTAAATATGTTATTAAAATGGTAGCTCATTTAAACGGAAAAACCGCTACATTTATGCCAAAACCTCTTTATGGAGATAACGGAAACGGAATGCATGTCCATCAATCAATCTGGAAAAACGGTAAAAACTTATTTTATGATGCAAACGGATATGCAGGACTTAGCGATGTAGCTAAAAAATATATTGCAGGTGTATTTGCTCACGCTGACGCGGTAGCTGCATTTACAGATGCTTCTATGAACTCATATAAAAGACTTCAACCAGGATTTGAAGCTCCGAATATCTTAGCTTACAGCGCTAAAAACAGAAGTGCAAGCTGTAGAATTCCATTTGGTGCGGGAGAAAAAGCTGTTAGAACAGAATTTAGATTCCCGGACAGCACAGCTAATCCATATCTTGCATTTAGTGTAATGTTACTTGCTGGACTTGATGGAATAAAAAATAATCTTGAAATTTATGAAGCTGCAAGAGAGCCTTTGGATGAAGATTTGTTTGAATTAAGTCTTGATGAAATTAAAGAAAGAGGAATTAAAACACTTCCGGCAACACTAAGAGAAGCAATTTACGCTGTTGAAGAAGAACTTGAAGATAAAAGCAGCTTCTTAAAAGCGGTAATGAGCGATGAATTTATTAAAAGTTATATAGATTATAAATATGAAACGGAAATTATTCCTGTAGAAGGAAGACCTCATCCATATGAGTTTATAACAAGTTATTCTTGCTAATTTTCTTTTCTCTTTCTTTTTTTGATACAATAAGGATAAAAAAGGTCTTTTTTGAAAATTTTAATTTTAGAGAATAGTAAAGATTATTCTAAATTAATAAAATCGAGTATTGAAAAATATTTTATTTTTACTAAATGCGATATTGCCTATTCTTTCAGCGATTTGAAAAAAATAGATAAAAAATATGATTTATATATTATTGATTATATATTGCCTGACACCAAAGAAGATGAACATATAAAATATTTGTTAAATCAAAAATCAAAAATTATTGTTATGACTCAATATATTAATAAGATTTATCAAGCTTCTTTTGTAGACGATAT
>JALVWY010000024.1 GCA_027023105.1 Campylobacterales bacterium
AACAACAATTAACCGCCTTAAATAATAAATTTTACGGTTATATTCAGGCAATTGAAATATCTTTGCAAGAAAGAGAGCTAACCGATGAATTTTTTATGATAGATTTAAAAGAATTTGACAATGAAGTAATAAAAGTAATTGCTTTATACCATCCGCAAGGAGAATTTCTAAGACAGACTATTGCATATCTTAAGATTTCATCTTTTTTGGTAAAAATCAAAAAATCTGTAAAATCTTTTATTAAAAATTACGATTTTCATAATGACAAAATAGAAGCTCTTTATCAAAATTCAATAAGCGATATAGTTACACTTAAACTTGCAATAAAAAGCGAAAGTATTGAAGATGCTTATTCAAGTATTGTAAGTTATGAAAAAATAGCGGATGAACTTTATAAAGAATTGGTTTTAGAAATAAAATCAATGGATAATATTGATGAAATTTTAAAAACACTTAACATTGCAAAAAAACTAGAAAGAATAAGCGATTCCATTAAAACAATATCAAAATATCTGCTTTTTGCAAAAGAAGGAATTGATATATAATGTTAATAGCAATTATTGAAGATGAAGAAGATTTACTGGAACTGCTTGAATTTAACCTTAAAGCGGAAGGCTATGATGTAGTAGGCTTTTTAAATACAAAAAAAATAAAAGATTTTATTATTGAAGAAAATCCCGATTTATTAATTGTAGACAGAAATTTACCTAAAATTGAAGGCAGTAAATTTATAAAAGAGTTAAAAAACGAAGGATATAACATTCCCGTTATTTTCCTAACTGCTAAAAATTCAGAAAAAGAGATTTTAGAAGGTTTTGAAGCGGGTGCTGATGATTATATTACAAAACCTTTTAGTATGGCTGAGCTAAAAGCCAGAATAAAAGCCGTTTTAAAAAGGCATTTAAAAGAAAATAACCTTTTAGCATATAAACATTATAAACTGGATGTTAAAAATCAAATGTTTTATAATAATGAAGAAAATATCAATTTAACAAAAAATGAAACAAAACTTTTAAAAATATTTTTTGAAAATCCTAAAAAAATTATTTCAAGAGAAGAAATAGCCGATATTTTGGAAATAAATGAAAAAAGTGTAACCGTAGCAGTAAACAGACTAAACCATAAAATAAATCTTTTACAATCTGTCAGGGGAATAGGCTATAAACTCAATGATTAAAAAATTTTTCTGTCAAAATGAAAAAGAAGAGATAAAAAATTTAAAAAAAGAGATAGAAAAACTAAAAAAAGAAAACAAAAAACTTAAATTTCAAAATTCATTTAAAGATGATGTGATTTCGGCTATTTCTCACGAATTTAAAAATCCGGTTTCTATCATAAACGGCTATATAGAGACAATTTTATCCTCAAATCTTCCAAAAGAACTTGAAAAAAAATTTTTAACAAAAATACACAAAAACACCCTTAGATTAACAGGACTTATAGATAAACTATACCTCATCACCAAAATAGAAAATAAAAAACTGAGAATCCAAAAAAGTGTTTTTAGATTTGATGAAGCTATAAAAGAAGTTTTAGCCGGATTTGACGAAAATAGAATAAAAACAAATCTTTTACCTGTAAAAATAAAAGCGGATAAAAATTTAATTCAAATTGTAATATCAAATCTTATTTCAAACGCTCTTAAATATTCTAAAAAAGATATAGAAGTTAATTTAAATGAAAAGTATTTTGAAGTTATTGACAAAGGCATCGGAATTGATGAAAAGAATCTTAGGCTTATAAAAGAAAAATTTTTTAGAATTGCAAAAAACGACTGGGACAACTCTTTAGGACTTGGGCTTTATATTGTAGAAAAAATTTTAAAACTACATCACACACATCTGCAAATAAAAAGCAAAGTAAAAAAAGGAAGTAAATTTTATTTTGATATTACTTCATTAAAAGATAAGGAATACCTATTATAATTGAAACTATAAAAATAAGTCCTATAAATATAAGAGTAATAAATTTACCGAAATTAAACGGCTTTTCATTTATATTATTTTCATTATTCATTACATAACTCCTTTGAATTGAAACTGGCTTTTATAATTTTTATATCTTCAGGGGTGCAAAGATATATTTCATCATCCGCTTCGAGCAGATTGAATAAATCTGCCGCTGCGTCTAAATTCATAGCTTTTATACCATATTTTTCTCTTAAATATACAATAGATTCAATATCATTCACACAATAAACCGCATCTATCTCTTTTGCAACTTTATCTAATCTTTCAAATTTTTTATCATCTGCCGTATAAATATAAGCATATTTCAATTTTTATCCTTTATTTTTATGTTTCCTCATATTGATATACATATGAATAATATCAATGGCTGCGGGGGTAACTCCGCTTATTTCACTTGCCGCAAAAAGCGTTGCAGGTCTGAATTTTTCAAGTTTTTCCACTATTTCCCTGCTTAGCCCCGGTATTCCTTTATATTCAAAATCTTCGGGTATTTTTACGCTTAACATCTCTTTCATTTTATCTATCTGGGCTTTTTGTCTTTCTATATAATGATGATATCTGGCTTCAATTAAAATCTGCTCAAGTGCGGCTTGGCTTAAATTTTTAAGCTCAGGTGCAATTTCTAAAAGCTTATTTTTATCAAAAGTATGTCTAGCCGCTAATTTTCTAAGCTCCATTTTGTTTTGAATTTTCTCCTCACCTAGAGTTTCAAGTTTATTGTTAAGTTCTTTATTCGGAGTTATAAAAGTTTTATTTAAAATCTCCATTCCCTTATTTATTTCTTCTTTTAAGTTTTGAATTTCTTTGTATGTTTTTTCATCAAGAAGACCTAAATTATATCCGTAATCTCCAAGTCTTAGGATTGCATTATCTTCTCTTAATAATAATCTATATTCACTTCTGCTTGTAAACATTCTATATGGCTCGTTTGTTCCTTTTGTTACCAAATCATCAATTAAAACCCCGATATAAGCTTCATCTCTTCTAAAAATAACCGGTTCTTTTTCATCTATTTTAAGTGCTGCGTTAATTCCTGCCATTATCCCCTGGGCTGCGGCTTCTTCATATCCTGTTGTTCCGTTTATCTGACCTGCAAAGAAAAGCCCCTCAACAGTTTTTGTTTCAAGAGAGTGTTTAAGAATAGTCGGTTGAATAAAATCATATTCAATAGCATATCCAAATCTGACAATTTTAGCATTTTCAAGACCCGGAATTGAGTGAATAAAATCCTCTTGAACATCCATAGGAAGCGAAGTTGAAAGTCCGTTTAAATAATATTCTGTCGCCTCCATTGTCTGTGGTTCCACAAATACATGATGTCTGTCTTTATCCGGGAATTTATTAAGTTTATCTTCAATACTCGGGCAGTATCTAGGACCGATTCCTTCAATCTGACCGGTAAAAAGCGGGGCTCTATGGAAATTGTTTTTAATTATACCGTGAGTATTTTCATTTGTATAAGTTATGTAGCAAGGAAGTTGCACAGGGTTGAAGTTTTTTGTTCTAAATGAAAAAGGTTTTGGATTTTCATCTCCCGGTTGAATATCCATTTTAGAAAAATCAATACTTCTGGCATCAATTCTTGCTGTTGTTCCTGTTTTTAATCTATCAAGCTCAAATCCAAGCTCTTCTAATGAAGCGGATATCTTTTTAGCCGGAAGTTCGTGAAATCTCCCTCCTTCAAGTTTAACAGGACCAAAATGCATAAGCCCTCTCATAAAAGTCCCTGTTGTTAAAATAAGAGCTTTACACTCATAAATATTAAGTAAATTTGTTTTAACTCCTGTAATTTTGCCGTTTTTAGTTAAAATTTCATCAACTATCTCCTGAGCTACCGTTAAATTTGGAGTATTTAAGATTTTATCTCTCATCCAGATTCTATATCTGTCCATATCAATCTGCGCCCTGCTTCCCCTAACTGCCGGACCTCTGTTTTCATTAAGCACTCTAAACTGAAGACCGGCATTATCAGTAGCAAGTGCCATAAGCCCTCCAAGAGCGTCTATTTCTTTAACTAAATGCCCTTTTGCAAGTCCTCCTATTGCCGGGTTACAGCTAGCGGCTCCTATTTGTTCTACAAGCATTGTTAAAAAAAGAGTTTTTTTACCCATTTTTGCAGCGGCATACGCCGCTTCTATTCCGGCATGCCCGCCACCTACTACAATAACATCAAACCGTTTCATCAAAATCCTTTAATTTTTCTGCATTTTGTATATATTTTTGAAAACTGTCAAGTTTTTTATTTATATCATCT
>JALVWY010000025.1 GCA_027023105.1 Campylobacterales bacterium
AATTAAATGGGGGATTGATAATTTGATATAATTTTGCAAAAAAGGATTAATATGGCAATAGGTGCATTATTTCCGGGGCAAGGTAGTCAATTTGTAGGAATGGGAAAAGATTTTTATGAAAATTCTAATGTTGCAAAAGAGATGTTTGAAGAGGCAAGCGATGCTATTGGCGTTGATTTTAAAAAACTTATGTTTGAAGAAAATGAAGACCTTAATAAAACAGAATTTACTCAACCGGCAATCCTTCTTTACAGTGCAGTTGCAAAAAGACTTTTTGATGAAAACAGTGATAAAGAAATAGCTTTTAATTTAGGGCATTCTCTTGGTGAATTTAGTGCTCTTGTAAGTGCCGGGGGACTTAATTTAGGAGATGCGGTTAAATTGGTTAATGAGAGAGGAAAGCTTATGAATAAAGCTTTTGAAAAAGAGCCCGGGTCTATGATGGTGGTTTTAGGGCTTAGTGATGAGGCGGTTGAGAATGTTTGTAAAGAGAGCGGTCTTAGAGTTTATCCGGCAAACTATAATAGTGACGGGCAAATTGTTTTATCCGGAATTAGAAGTGATTTGGAAAAAATGGAAGATATTATAAAAAGTGCAGGCGCAAAAAGAGCAATGTTACTTAATATGAGTGTAGCAAGCCATTCTCCGCTGCTTGAAGTAGCGGTTGAACCACTTAGAGAGCTTTTAGATGAATATTTAAAAGATGAATTTGCACCGGTTGTTAGCAATGTAACGGCTAAAAAATATACAACAAAAAAAGAGGCTCTTGAAGTTTTACCTGTTCAGCTTACAAAACCTGTGCTTTATAAACAATCAATTAATAATTATGAAGATGAGGTTGATTATTTTGTAGAGTTTGGCGGTAAAGTTTTAATGGGAATAAACAGAAAAGTTACTAAGAAAAAAACATATCCGATTACCGATATGGCTTCTCTTGAAAAGGTATTGGGTTTATGAAAATAGCTCTTGCCCAAATTAAACCAAAACTTAGCCCTGATAATTTAGATAAGCATTTAGAATTTATAAAAAATTCTAATGCCGATTTGATTGTTTTTCCAGAGCTTAGTATGAACGGGTATAAAATAAAAGATGCACTTTTAGAAGATGCGTTTAGTTTAGAATATTTTAAAAATTTAAATTTTGATAAAGATGTTGTTTTAGGTGCTGCTATAAAAGAAAATGGCAAAATTTACAATAGCGCAATTTATTTAGGAGATGAATTTTTTGTTCATCATAAAGTGCATCTCCCGACATACGGCGTCTTTGAGGAGGGTAGATTCTTTTTTGCAGGGAAGGAATTTAACTCTTTTGATACAAAATTTGGTAAAACGGCAATGTTTATTTGCGAAGATGTGTTTAGTTCGGATGCTCTTAGTTTTGTTGCAAAAGAAAAACCTGATTTGAATATAGTAATTTCTGCTTCTCCTGCTAGGGAATTTAAAAATGGAAAATTATTAATCGAAGAGCAGTGGGAGGCAATTTTAAAAAATATGGCTATTTTAAGCGGAGGATATGTTGTATTTTGTAACAGAGTGGGATTTGAAGACGGACTTGGATTCTGGGGTAAAAGCAAAGTGATAAATCCAAAAGGTGAGATAGAAAAAGAGGCTGATTATTTTGAAGAAGAGATAATAGAGTGTGAGTTAAATCATAATTTAACAATTACTCAAAAATATTTTTTAAGGAAAGAAAATTGATAGCTATTATGTGCGCAATGAGAGAAGAGTTAGAGCCTATTTTAAAAGAAATTGAAGTAAAAGAGGTTATTGAATATGCTAGGAACAAATATTATTTGGCAAAATTTAATAACCTTGATTTAGTTTTAGCTTATTCTAAAATAGGCAAAGTAAATGCAGCCACAACTGCTAGTGTTTTAATAGAAAAATTTGGTGCTAAAAAGATACTTTTTAGCGGTGTTGCCGGTGCTATTGATGCGGATTTAAAAATAGGGGATTTAATAATAGCTACAAAAACCACTCAGCACGATGTTGATTTGACTGTTTTTGGATATGAGCCCGGATTTATTCCCGAATCAAAAGTCTTTTTTGAGTGTGATGAAAATCTTAATCAAATTGCAAAAAAAGTATCTAAGAAATTAAATATTAAACTAAAAGAGGGTATTATTGCAAGTGGAGACCAGTTTATCCACAGCAAAGAAAAAAAAGAGTGGATAGCAAAAACTTTTAATGCAAGTGCGATAGAAATGGAAGGCGGGGCTGTCGGGTGTGTGACTTGGACGCTTGGAGTGCCGTTTTTTATGTTAAGAAGTATAAGCGACACGGCGCAAGAGGGTGCCGGGGTTGATTTTGATGAATTTTTAGAAGAGTCAAGCAGGGTAAGTGCTAAGTTTTTAATTGCAATGCTTGATGAGATGGTTGGTGGGTGAATGGGTTGATGGGTAGATGAGTGAATGGGTGGATGAGGAAGAAGGAAGTAGGGAGAAGAGAGTAGGGAGTAGGTATGATAGAGTTGAAATTTTACCAATATAAAAAAAAGGATTTAAATGAAAAATAAAATTGTGATAATGTTCTTAACGCTTGTAGTAATGATTTTTGCTACACCGTTAGTGTTTGAAAAATTAATGAATTCAAAATTTGATACGATGCTTCTTAATTTTCAACAGCAAAAAGGTATCGTTATAAAAGAGATAAAAAATAAAAGTTCTTATTTAACAACGGATAGGATTTTTGAAGTAACGATTCCAGGAAGTGCGATAAATCAAAAAGAGATAAAATATATAAAACTTATAACAGAAGCAACATTTAAAAATCTGCCGGTTACAAATGTGTTCTTTCATAATACTGTAAAAGATGTGGTGCTTGTAAAACAAGGTGAAATTCCTTTTTTAAAAGATAATTTTGTTTTTGATGTTGTTACACCTGATTTTAAACATTACAAATACAAAGTTATAGATAAAAATATAGAAATAGATGGAGTTGAGATAGGATGGAGTGCTTTTAAAGGTATTTATGTTCATAATAAAGAATTTAAAAATGAAGACGGAAATATTAAAATTTTAATCAAAAAAAACAATGCGATAATCTCATTTAATCATTTTATCAGTGATTATTTAAAAGTCGGGAATAAAATAGAACAAAATGCAGGACTTAAAGATATTCAAATAAAATCTCCACGATTTAACGGGGAAATAAAAAATATAAACTCTCAAAGTGAAACTGTATTAAAAAAAGACACACTCGACAGTGTTTCTAATCTTTTGGTAGAAGATGTAAATATAAATAATCTTTTTAAATTAAAAGATTTGAAAATTAATGCAAAGATATACGGCCTTGATAAAAAAGCAATTCAAGAGCTTCAAAACGGTAATGATGAAACATCACAAAAGAGTTTAAAAGTTTTATTGAACAGAGGATTTAACGGAAATATAAAATTAAGAGTTAAAGATTTGGCATTTATGCAGGATTTGGGCTTTTTAAATGCCGATATCAATTTCAGTATTGAAAAAGGTAATAATGTTGAAAAAATAAACAATAATGATTTGAGCTTTTTAAATTTAAATGCAAAAATTGTGGCTTCACCGAAATTGGGGGCTATTATTATGATGAGTGAGCCTAAATTAGGTTCTTTTATTAAAAATGAAAATAATAAATCAATTGTAATTATTAAAATAAATAAGGGAAAAATTTATATAAATGGAAAAGAAATTAAATCCTATTAAGGATATTTGGTTTTCTAAAAAAGTAACTAAATTTGTAGGAAGAACGCAAGGAGAATTTGAACTTATAAAACCGGGAGATAGAGTATTGGTAGGTTTTAGCGGGGGAAAAGATTCTTTTGTTTTGCTTCACGCTTTAAAAAGAATGCAGCTTATCGCCCCTTTTTCTTTTGATTTGGCTGCTATTGTTATTGATTCCGGAACAGGAATTGATTATTCTTCCTTAAAATCTCACTGTGAAAAGTTTGGTATAGATTTTATCTGGTATAAAACGCCTATTTTAGAAATTATAGAAGAAAAAAAACGCCCTGGAAGCAGTGCTTGTGGATTTTGTGCGAGGATGAGAAGAGGAGCGCTTTATACAAAAGCGCTTGAACTTGAATTTAATAAAATTGCCTTAGGACACCATTTTGACGATGCGGTGGAGACTTTTTTTATGAGTATGTTTTATAACGGAATTATGAGAAGTATGCCTCCTAAATACAGGGCATATAATGGAATTGAAGTA
>JALVWY010000026.1 GCA_027023105.1 Campylobacterales bacterium
GATAATTAGCCCCATAAGGTTTTTCTTCATATCCTAAACGGCTGAAATCTCTTTTGTCATAAATTGATTTAAATAAAACTTTCATATCTTTTGGAGTTTTTAAAACTATTTTTTTATTAAGTTTTTTAAGCCATCTGTAACTCACAGAATGGAATGTTCCGGCTTCTATGTTTTTTGCATTGGTAAATACAGAAGAGATTCTCTCTTTCATCTCATTTGCGGCTTTATTGGTAAAAGTTAAAAGTAAAATTTCTTCAGGTTTTACATCGTTTTGAAGCAAATGGGCAATTCTCCCTACAATAGTTGAAGTTTTACCCGTTCCGGCACTTGCAATTATAAGATTATGTCCAAAATCAGCGGTTGCGGCACTTAACTGCTCGGTATTTAATTTACTAAGAGGCAAATTCACCCTTTTTTGAACGAATTATATCAGTTTTGAAAAATAAAAAAATAGTTTTTATAACACAAAACAAATTAATTATCCTAAACGGATTTTAATCAATAAAAATCATCTCGAGTTTTTTGAGTATGGTTTTGAACACTCAATTAACATAATAATCTTACTCTTTAATTTCCGTTCCAATTCCTTCACTTGTCAAAAGTTCCAGCAAAATAGAATGTTCAACCCTCCCGTCAATTATATGGGCTTTTTCAACACCTTTGCTAACGGCACTTAAAGCTGCATCCACTTTTGGAATCATACCGCCGGCTATTGTTCCGTTTTCTTTTAAATTTTTTATCTCTTCTTCACTTAATGAACTGAGTAACTCTTTATTTTTATCCAAAACCCCGGGCGTATCTGTTAAGAAAATAACTCTTCTTGCATTAATTGCCGCTGCTATTTCACTGGCTGCCGTATCTGCATTTATATTAAATCCAGGATGTGTTGGAGAATTTCCACACGCTATCGGAGCAATTACAGGGATCAAATTTTCACTTAAAAGTTTATTCACAAAAATACCGTCTATTGAGGTAATCTCTCCTGTATAGCCTACTAACTCTTTTGCCTTCATAAAAGACATATCTTTACCGTTTATTCCAATAGCTTTTGCTCCGTGTTGGTTTAGCATATTTACAATTTCTTTATTTATCTCTCCGCTTAAAACCATTTCCGCTATTTTTATAGATTCTTTTGTAGTTACCCTAACCCCGTCTTTAAATTCCGTTTTTATATTTAAAGCACCTAAAATTTCGGTAATTCTTTTTCCTCCTCCGTGCACTATCACAGGTTTAATTCCGACCATATAAAGCATCAAAATATCAACAGCAAAACTTTCTTTTAATTTTTCATCTATTTGAGCCGCTCCTCCATATTTTATTACAATCGTCTGAGCGTAAAATTTTTTTATAAACGGAAGTGAATCAAGTAGCGTCTGAACCGTTTGTATTTTTTTCTTCATTTTTATCCTTTGTTATAAAATATCTATTTATTTTTGTAATTAATTTTATAGTAAAAAATTGCTAAATTCAAATCTTTAAACTTAACATAATAATTTTACTCTTTATACATAATCGGGTCTTTAATCCCGGCTTTTTCAAAACCTTTAAGCCTTAATCTGCAGCTGTCACACACCCCGCACGCTTTTTCTTCTTCTTTATAACAACTCCAGGTAAGTTCCAATGGCACTCCTACTTCAATGCCTTTTTGAACAATATCCTCTTTTTTCAAATGAATAAGAGGTGTTTTTATTTCTATATGAGTATCAGGTTTAGTCCCTGAATTTATGGCATTTTGCATATTTTTTATAAATTTTTCCCTGCAGTCAGGATAGCCGCTGCTGTCTTCCTCAACCACCCCTATAAAAAGAGCATTAGCTCCCTCTTTTTCAGCAACCGCCGCTGCTATTGAGAGAAAAATTCCGTTTCTAAAAGGCACATATGTCACGGGGATGCCCGGTTTTATCCCCTCAACCGGAACATCAATATTTTCATCAACCAAAGCACTTGCCCCTATTTGTTTAAAAAAAGGAATATCAATAATATATCTGTTTTTAATATTCAAATAATCACAAATATCATTAAAACTTTTTAATTCTTTTTTTTCTGTTCTTTGTCCGTAATTAAAATGAAGCGGAATAATTTCATATTTTTCTTTTTTTGCTATAAAAGCAGCTGTGGAACTATCCATTCCGCCACTCAAAATCACAATGGCTTTTTTCATTTTATGCCTTTTTTATTATAATTTTACTAAAAAAGGTCCAAAAATGATAGATTTTGAAAACAAAAGCAGTCTGGAATTTGATATAAACTCCTTGCAAGATATTTATAAATATTTAACCGATAAAGATTTAGAACTTATTTTAACAACAGACGAAGAAATACAAAAACTTAATAAAACCCATAGACAAAAAGACAAACCCACAGATGTTTTAAGCTTTCCTTTAGAAAATATGCCCTCAATGCCTCTTGGAAGTATAGTAATTTCAGTAGATACGGCAAAAAAAGGCGCTGATGAATTCGGACATTCTATAGAAGATGAAATAAAACTTCTCTTTATCCACGGACTTTTGCATATACTTGGTTACGACCACGAAACGGATAACGGAGAAATGAGAGAAAAAGAGAAAGAAATAATAGAAAAATTTAATCTTCCAAAAAGCCTTGTTATAAGAAACGAGTTGTGATATAATCATAACTCAAAAGAGCCCTTAGCTCAATTGGCAGAGCATCTGACTCTTAATCAGAGGGTTGTGGGTTCGATTCCCACAGGGCTCACCACTCTTATAAAATTTCACTTTTCATAATTTTTGGAAATGTATTAAAATAGATATCTTTTGCTTTATCTAAATCAACTTCAACATCATTGATTTTTATTTTATCTCCACCGACTTTACCCACTTTTTCAAAGTAGATATCTTTTTCAGAACATAATTTTTCAAATACTTTTTCATTTTCAGGAGAAATTTCAACAAAAGCTCTGCTTAAAGTTTCAGCGAAAATATCAATAGGATTATTTACTTTTACATTTATATCTAATCCTTTATCGCTTACACACGCCCATTTATAAGCGACTATTGCAAGACCTCCGCTTGAAATATCTTTTGCACTTTCAATTAAATCGCTGGCTAAAACATCCCAAAGTTTTAACTCTTTTTCAAAATCAACATCCGGATGCTCTCCTGCTACAACATCTCCGAATACTTTTAGATACAAACTTCCTCCAAATTCGCTTTTTGTTTCATTTAAAATATAAATTGTATTACCTTCTTTTTTAAGCTCAGTAGTTCTAAATTCATCTCCTGCTCCTACGGTTGCAATTTCAGGGGTTGGATAAACACCATAACCTTCATTTTCATTATAAAGTGAAACATTTCCGCTCACTACCGGTGTATTAAGTGCCGCGCAGGCTTCTTTTATACCTTCGCATCCTTCTTTAAACTGCCACATAATTTCAGGATTTTCAGGATTTCCGTAATTTAAACAATCTGTAATTGCAAGAGGTTTTATTTTTTTAACCGCTACATTTCTTCCGGCTTCCATTACGGCAGCTGCCGCTCCAAGGCGTGGGTTAATATAATTAAATCTGGCATTACAATCAGCACTCATTCCTATAAATCTACCGTTTTCTTTTACTCTTAAAACAGACCCGTCAGCTCTTTTTGTATCGACTGTATTTGTTCCTACCATTGAATCATATTGCTCATAAATCCACGCTTTATCAACAATTTCGCTCTCACTCATAAGTTTTTCAAATGCTTCTTGCGGATTGATTTCAGGGATTTTTACCTCTTTTATTGTTTTTAAATATTCAGGCTCTTTTACAGGTCTGCAAAGCTCCGGTGCTTCATCTGTAATAGGACCTACCGGAATATCAGCCACTTTTTCACCATACCAGAAAAGCTCAACTTTTCCTGTATTTGTAACTTCTCCTATAACCTCAGCATCCAAATCCCATTTTTTGAAAATTTCTATAATTTTATCTTCATATCCTTTTTTGGCACAAATAAGCATTCTTTCTTGTGATTCGCTAAGCATTAATTCATAAGGATTCATCCCTTCTTCTCTCATAGGAACTTTATCAAGATTCATAATAAGCCCGCTTCCGCTGTTACTTGCCATTTCAAAAGCAGATGAAGTAAGCCCGGCAGCCCCCATATCCTGAATACCTACAATATAATCTGTTTTAAACAGTTCTAAACACGCTTCCATTAATAGTTTTTCTGTAAAAGGGTCTCCTACTTGAACTGTCGGTCTTTGGTCTTCATCTCCCTCTTTAAAAGAATCACTACTCATAACAGCACCGCCAAGCCCGTCTCTTCCTGTTTTACTTCCTACATAAATTACAGGATTTCCCTCACCTTCCGCTTTTGCATAAAATATTTCATCTTCCCCGCAAATTCCAAGAGCAAAAGCATTAACTAAAATATTTCCTTTATAACTATCCTCAAAAGCGCTCTCACCACCGATAGTAGGAACTCCTATACAGTTACCATACCCGGCAATTCCCGCTACAACTCCGCTTAATAAGTGTCTATGAAGTTTAGCCGTGTCATCATTTCCTTTAATGTGGGCAAATCTGATTGCATTAAGATTAGCAACAGGTCTGGCCCCCATTGTAAAAATATCTCTAAGAATTCCGCCAACTCCGGTAGCAGCGCCTTGATAAGGCTCAATGAAACTCGGATGATTATGACTTTCCATTTTAAATACAGCAGCCATTCCTCCGCCAATATCAATAACACCTGCATTCTCCCCGGGACCCTGAATTACCCACGGCGCCTCGGTTGGAAAACCTTTTAAATAACATTTACTTGATTTATAACTACAATGCTCACTCCACATAGCACTAAATACACCAAGTTCTACAAAATTCGGCTCTCTACCGATAATTTTTATTATATGCTCATAATCTTCTTTACTAAGTTTATGCTTAGCTAAAATTTCATCTAATTTTGATTTATCTATTTCATATGCCATTTCAGACCTTTTTTTATTTGAATTTTACCATTAATATTCAATATTCTCAACCTCTTTTTTCTCCATAAGCTTAATTATTAGCTTTTGTGTAAAAAGTTCGTGACATTTCGGACATCTGGTGGAATATAAAGGAAATGTTTTTTTGCAGTTCTCGCAAACATACTCAAATCCAAGTTCAGCTGTATTATTATTTAAATTTTTAAGAACTTCAATTTCAAAAGGTGCTTTTTTCTTGCAATCAGTAAGTTTCTTAGCTGCTAAAATATTACAAAATTTTTTATTATCAGGGATATCGTCTCTATACCAGTATAAATCCAAATACTCATAAATATCAGCTATTTCATAAGCTTTTTTTATATCCGCTCTAAAAAGATAACTTAAATATTCTCTTTTTACAAAAGGGTATTTTTCATAAATATCTTCAAAATTCTTAATTCCATCACAAAACTCTTCAATACTACATCCGTTTTGCAAGAAGAGTTTTATCATTGCATTTGCTTTTTCTTTTGGAAGTTTAATTTCAAGCTCATCAAAAATTTCTAAAATATCTATAATTTCTTTTATATTGTTAAATTTTTCATTTATCAAAATCAACAGTTTTAAAGCTTCCTTATTTCTTGGGTTTGTTTTTAATATTTTTTCTACTATATGCTCTGATTTTTGTAAAAACCCGGCTTTAAAATAACATTTGGCTATATTTAAAAGATTTGTGTTTGACGGATAATCTTTTTGAATTAAAAGATAAATTTCAATAGCCTTCTCATAATTTCCCTCTTTTTCATAAGCTTTTGCCAAAAGTAAAAGTGCATTTAAAGGATTATTCAAATCTTCATTAAAATATTCAAAATTCTTCATAAGTTTTTCTATCTCTTTTTGTTTTAAAATTTCTTTTATCCTTCCAAAAAGCAATGCTAAAACCACAGCAATCAAAATAATCAAAAAAAATATTATAACGCTAAAAAGAGGGTCTTTGTAATTCATTTTCTTCCTTTATCAATATCTATTGTTATTATAGTATAATTCTATCTATGATAAAACAAGAATCAATCCAGAACCTAAAAAGTATTATAGATATTACCGATGTTATAGGCAATTATGTTCAGCTCAAAAAACAAGGAAGCAATTTCAGCGGTCTTTGCCCTTTTCACAGCGAAAAAACGCCCTCTTTTATTGTGAGCCCCGCTAAGCAGATATATCACTGTTTCGGATGCGGGGCAAGTGGAGACGCTATAAAATTTATAATGGAAATAGAAAAACTAAGCTATCCCGAAGCCATTGAAAAACTGGCTGGTATGTTTAACTTTAAACTTGAATACACTTCAAAAAACAGTTTTTTAAATATAGACCTGTTAGACAAAGTAAATTCTTTTTATGAATCAAAACTTTTTATCAAAAAAGAGGCTTTGGAATATCTTAAAAACAGAGGGCTTTTTGAATCTACAATAGAAAAATTTGCCCTTGGATATGCCCCATCCTCTAATGAACAGTTTAAATTCTTCAAAGACGCCCATCTTAATTTTGAGGATTTAAAAAAACTCGGAGTTTTAAATGAAACAGGCGAATACCCAAGACTTATTGAAAGAATAACTTTTCCTATATTTTCCCAAAACGGAAAAATTATAGCCTTTGGAGGAAGAACAATATCAAATCATCCGGCAAAATATATAAATTTTACAAACACCTCTATTTTTAATAAATCAAAAACATTTTACGGACTTAATTTTGCAAGAGAACATATTTTAAGAAGTAAAGAAATTATAATAGTAGAAGGTTATATGGATGTTATTATGCTTCATCAAGCGGGTATTGAAAATGCCGTTGCAACTCTTGGAACTGCCCTTACAGGAGAACATCTGCCAATTCTAAAAAAACTAAACCCGAAAGTAACAGTGGCATATGACAGCGATAATGCCGGAATAAACGCAGCTCTAAAAGCCAGTAAACTTTTATACAAAGAATATTTTGAGGGTGGAGTAGTGTTATTTAATGAAGGGGAAGACCCGGCGGATGCAGTAAAAAACGGGGAAAATTTAGATAATATTTTTAAAGAAAAAATCCCTTTTAGCAATTTTATAATCAATTTTACACTAAAAAAATATAATCTCAAAAATCCGATAGAAAAAAAAGATGCCCTTAATGAGATAAAATCATATATAGCAACATTACCTGACATATTAAAAGAAGATTTTGCCAATAAAGCAGCCCAATATCTGCAAACTTCCCCTGCCTTATTAAAAACAAGAGTTTCAATGCAAAATCAAAATATAAATTTAAACAAAAAAACAGACATAGCAGAAGCCGGAATTATAAAAACACTTTATGAAAACCCGCAAATTATGAATAGCGTGGTGGAATATCTCTCCCCTGAAATGTTCAAAACACATTCAAACGAATTAAGTGCCGTATATGCCGAAAATTTTGAAGATTCAAGACTTCTTGAAATAGTTTTAAGAGATGATATAAAAACACTTGATTTAGCTTCTCTTAAAAATCAGATAAGAAAAATTTTAATTCCTTATTATCAAAATAAAATATTACAAATAAGACTTGACCCTAAAATTAACGGAGATAAAAAAATACATCTTTTAAAAGATATGAATTTAAAACTGCAAAAAATAAAAAAAGGAGAATTTGTTGAAGGCATTAGCTCTATTTAGCGGCGGACTTGACAGTATCTTAGCTATAAAAACAATACAAGAACAAAATATAGAAGTAGAAGGCGTTTATGTTGACTTAGGATTTGAGTCCAATAAAGAAAAAACCGATTATCTTTTACAAATGGCAAAAAAACTTAATATAAAACTAAATATAATTGACAAAAAAGAGGAATATATAAAAAGTATTCTTTTTAATCCGGTTTACGGATATGGCAAAAATATGAACCCCTGTATTGACTGCCACGCTTTTATGATAAGAAGTGCAAAAGAGCTTTTGGAAAAAACAAACGCTTCTTTTATAATAAGCGGCGAAGTTGTAGGGCAAAGACCTATGAGCCAAAGAAAAGAGGCAATGAAATGTGTAAATAAACTTTCAGATAAAGAAAATCTTGTTTTAAGACCTCTTAGCGCAAAACTGCTTTCCCCTACTCTTCCTGAAATAAAAGGCTGGGTAGACAGAGAAAAACTTTTAGATATAAGCGGAAGAGACAGAAAAAGACAAATGGAGCTTGCAAAAAAATATGGATTAGAAGATTATGAATCTCCATCAGGCGGATGTCTGCTTACAGATATAAATTTTTCAAAAAGACTAAAAGATTATTCAAAAACACTTAAACTCTCTGTAAATGAAATAGATATTTTAAAAGTCGGAAGGCATATAAATTATAAAGGTTTTAAAATAATCATTTCAAGAAAAGCCGAAGAAAATCATGTTTTAAAAGCCTATAAAGGAGATATTTTTGAAAAAATGTTCCCCGCAGGTTTTCCGGGACCAGTCGGACTTATACAAAAAAACACCCCTGATGAAATCAAACAAAAAGCGGCAGATTTTATGATAAGCTATACAAAATTTGATGAAGGCGATATAATTATTGCCAATCAAACATTTACAGCTCATAAATTAGACAAACAAAACATCAGACAATATATTATTTGATATAACCTTTATCAACCAAATAATTATAAATATTACTCACAATATCTCCTGCCGCACTTCCACCGTGCCCTCCGTGTTCTACTATAACAGTTACGACAAACTGCGGGTTTTTATAAGGTCCGAATGTTGTAAGCCACGCGTGAGAGCGGTGAAAATAAGCCAATTCATCTTCTCTTTTTCTTTTTTTTACTATCTGAGGCATAGAATAAACCTGGGCTGTTCCTGTTTTACCGGCAATTGTTATTTTTGTATGAATATGTCTTGTTGCGGTTCCGCCAGGAGCATTACAAACCTCCCACATCCCTTTTCTTACTATCCATAAATCTTTTTTTTCTTTTTTATTTAATACATCTTTTAAAACCGGCTTTGTTAGATTATTATCTATTTTTTCCACAACAAAAGGTTTTGGCAATTTACCGCTGGCAATTAAAGCGGTATTTACAGCAACTTGAATAGGGGTAACAAGAAAATACCCCTGTCCGATAGAAACATTAAGAGTTTCTCCAATAAACCACGGTTGATGATATCTCTTTTCTTTCCACTCTTTATTTGGAACGATTCCGCTTTTTTCATTAGGTAAATCAATACCTGTTTTTTTTCCAAATCCCATTTTCTTAAAATTTTTTGAAATATAATCAATTCCTAGTTTTAATCCTACTTGATAAAAATATGTGTCAACACTCTCTTTTATTGCTTTGATTATATCTGTTTTTCCATGCCCCCAAGGCAGCCAGTCTCTGAATTTTCTATGCCCTATTTCTATAAATCCGGGACATTCTATTTTTTTCCAGGGATTCCATTTACCGCTTGCAGCCGCTATAAGAGCTTCTGCCGGCTTTACGGTAGAACCCGGAGGATAAAGACCGCTTACAGGTTTATTAAGCAAAGGATTATAAATATTATATGCCAATTTATGCCACTCTTTGGTTGAAATTCCTTTTACAAAAAGATTATTATCATAACTAGGAGTTGAAACCAAAGCCACTATCTCGCCGTTAGTTCTCATAACAACAACAGCGCCTCTTTTTTTCTCTTTCATCATTGTATTATAAATATATTTTTGTAAATTTGTATCAATGGTTAAAGTAATGTTATTTGATTTAGGGGGAATATATTTTATAACTTTCAAAACTCTGTTTCTTGCATTTACAATTTCTGTTTTACTTCCGGCGTTCCCTTGTAAAATATTATCATAATATCTTTCAATTCCTCTTTTTCCTGCAATTTGGGTATATTCTATTACTTTATTTCTTTTTAAATCTTTTTTATTGGCTCTTGCTACATATCCTAAAACATTCGAAAGAAAATATTTATAAGGATATTTTCTAAGATAAACCGTTTTAAAAGCAATATTGGGATTTAAACTCAAAACAGGCTCTATTTTAAATACTTTTTCTTCGGTTATATATTTAATTACCGGAATATCTTTATTGTTATAAGGAGAATTTTGATTTTTATAAATATTATAAATTTTAGTTTTATTTACATCCAAAACATCAGCTATATCATTAATAGTGCTTTTTAATTCCTCTTTTTTTAAATGTGCTCTTAAATCCAAATCAAATCTGAGCTCATTAAAAGCCAAAGTATTACCGAATCTATCAAAAACAATCCCTCTAACAGGGGCTATAGGAACAACTTTTGTATAATTGTCTTTTGAGAGATTTAAATATTTTTTATTTGAAACAATACTCAAATCATAAGTTCTGTAAATTAAAACAAAATAAAAAATAAAAACAAAAAATATTATAATTTTATACCGCATTTAAAAATCCTAAACAAAAAAATATCAAAAGCATAATTATATAAAGAATAAATAACATCAAAATTAAAATTATGATTTTTGTAAAAAAGGAAAATAAAAAATACAAAATATACAATAAATATTAAAACAACATCTAAATACTGTTTATCAAAATAAGAATGAATTCTTTTTATTAAAAAAAATCTGAAAAAAAGATAAAAGCCTATCATCAAAAACAAATTATATTGATGTAAAACAGAAAATAACACCAAAAAAATAAAGACACTTACAATATCAAAACACAAAAAAAATATTCCAAGCAGTAAAGGGAAATATACAAATGAGGAATTAAAAAAATTCACTAAACAGATAAAAAAAATTATAAAGATATAATTAATGCTATTTCGTTGCAATTTGGAAAAAATTTGCATTTAATACAATCCGCCCATATTTTTTTATCGGGAACAGCCTCTTTTGCTATAACCCTAAATCCCAGTTTTTCAAAAAATTTTTGTTGATATGTTAAAACCAAAACTTCTTTTAAGCCAAGCTCTTTTGCCTCCTTGAGTAAAGATAAAACAAGTTTTTTACCGATTCCACGACCGTGATACTCTTTTTTGACACCTAAAGAACGAATTTCACCCAAAAAAGGAGAAAATATATGCAATGCCCCTACACCCACGGGAACATTTTTTTTATATACTATTTGGTAAGAGCGGATATTAGTTGCTATTTCATCTTCATCTCTGTTTAAAATAATTCCTTCATCAACAAACGGTTTTACAACTTCTTCTATATCTATTATATTTTTTAAAACAGGCTTAATTATTTTCATATTCGCCCCATAAAATTTCATTTATTTTTCTTTTAACTTCTGCTATTCCTCTTTTTTTTACATTAGAAACAAAAAGGGAATTAGGGTAATCTTTTTTAAGTTTTGCTATTTCATTTTGTTTTAATTTGTCTATTTTGGTAAAAACAGTCAAAATCTGCTGGTCTTTTTTTAAAAACGATTTTAAATAATTATCCACATTTTCATCTATTTGCATATTAGGGTGTCTTGCATCTCTTAAATGAATAAAAAGTTTTATATTAAATCTTTTTTTCAAAAATTCATCCAAATTCTTACCCCACTCTTTTTGCATGGATTTTGAAACTTTTGCATATCCAAATCCCGGTAAATCAACCAAAATATATCTTTTATCTTTATCTTCAATTTCAAAAAAATTAATAAGTCTCGTTTTACCGGGCGTTCCTGATGTTTTTGCTATTTTTTGATTGGTAAAAGCATTTAAAAAACTGCTTTTTCCCACATTACTTCTGCCAAGCAGTGCTACTTCCGTAAAGTTCGGTTCTATAGCTTCTTTTATACTTGGGGCTGATTTTAAAAATTTGACTTTCATTGATTATTTACCTTTATAATAATATTTATAGGCTTTTTACCTCCTACTACGCTTATGTCTTTTGTTTTTCTGTTTATTTTTATCTCTTCACCAGATATTAATTCGCCCGTTTGAAGTTTCTTAACCAAAGCGTTTCCAAAAAGATATATATCCTCATTTTTAAAAAAATAAACCAGTTTTTCACAATGCCCTTTATATGTTGCGTTTTTATCCAAATTTAAAATAAATTTTACATTTTTGGTTGCTATATATTTTATAGGCTTTTTGTTTTTATTAAAAAAAATAACCATTTTTTCACTTAAAATATTATTTTTATTTTCAGTCGCATTTACATCTCCCGTAAAAATACCCTGCATTTTCCCGGAATTAAACTTAAACTTCTTACTTGTTATATGCAAATTATTTGCAAAAACAGATGAAAGAAAAAATAAAAAAATTAAAATTTTTCTCATTTATTAACCTTTAAATCAAAAATAGTATTATCCGCTATTATATTTTTATTTTTATCTATTAAAAATCTAATCCCTGTTGTGTTAAAATCTTTCCCTCGTAAAAAAAATTTACTGCCTTTAAATATCTTCGTTTTCAGTGAATAAACAGCTTTTAAAGTATCAAGAATATAACTATTGTTTTGATAATGAAAAATATCCGCATACACAACCGAATTTTCAAATTTTGCTTTTTTTGCACTGTAATGCTCTTTTTTTATTACATCATTCACAAAAATATTGTTTCCTAAATAATATTTTTTATAAATACTTAAAGAATTGAAATACCCTGTTTTTGTCAAATTGTTATCATATGTTCTGAATTTTCCCTTATAGATATCAGCTATGGCTATATTTTTCGGAACCTTAATTTTTTTTGCAGGTTTTTGCAAAGAATATTCATATATCGGAAAAAGCATAGCCAATATCAAAAAAATAAAAAAAAGAATTATTTTACCCATAATTCCAAAAATTTCTCATATAAATTTTCTTCTTTTAATAATCTTTCTATCATTTCAGCCACTGCTCCGTCTCCTCCTTTTTTAATCAAAGGAGTTGATACATAATCATAAATAAAAGCATTTGCGTCAAGAGGGGCAAATGTTTTATTGACCAATTTCATCATAGAATAATCATTCATATCATCGCCTATTACAGCCACATTTGAAAAATTTATACCCTCTTTTTCACAAATTTCTTCAAGTTTTTTATTTTTTTCTTTAATACCCTGCTCAACATAAGTAATATTAAGTTCTTTTGCCCTTCTTTCAACAACAGAAGATATTCTGCCTGTAATAATGGCGCTTTTTTTACCGAGCCTGTTCCATGAAGCTATCATAAGCCCGTCTTTTATATTAAAAGCTTTAATCTCTTCATTATTATCCGAGTAATAAATTTTTCCATCCGTCAATGTTCCGTCAACATCTATTACGATAAGTTCTGTCATAACACACCTTTTGTTGAAGGAATACCGCTGTTTGAATATTTTAATGCCCTCTTTAAAGCTACGGCAAAAGATTTAAAAGCACTCTCAACTATATGATGTTTATTGCTTCCTCTTTTATAAACAATATGAGCTGCAATTTTAAAATTAAATACAAGGGATTTAAAAAACTCTTCCACAAGCTCCAAATCAAAATCCCTTATAGCTCCATCAACAGGCATTTCATATACCAAATAAGGTCTACCGCCTATATCCAAATCAACCTCAACTGCCGCTTCATCAAGAATTGCAACAACATTTGAAAATCTTTCTATATCTTTTATCGGAAACACTTCTTCATACAAAGCAGATCCGATTGCAATTCCCACATCTTCAACACTGTGATGATAATCCACTTCAATATCACCTTCACAGTAAACTTGCATAGCTATCCCGCTATGTTTTGCCAAAGCTTCCAACATATGGTCAAAAAAGCCTATTCCCGTTGAAATTTGGGTTTTTATTTTACCTTCAATATCAACGATTATTTCTATTTTTGTCTCTTTTGTTTCTCTTTTTATTTGTGTCATTTAATCTCCTACTACAAATCCGGCTATATTGTGTTCAATCTCAAATCTTTTTGCTTCGTTATATGTTTTAAAGCCTGTAAGGAAAACTTTATAAAATCCGTCTATTTTTGCTATTTCCGTATTATAACCAAATTTTTTATATTTTCCAGCGGTTTTTTCAGCCCCTAGTTTTCTCAAAAACGCCCCTATTTGGATTTTATATCCGCTTACATAATCTTTACCTTCAAATTTTATAACCTGAAGTTTAACAGGAGCCGTTCCGGTTATATTAAGTCCTATTTTTTTACCTGCGGCATAACTCAAATCAATAATCCTGTTAGCAACAAAAGGTCCTCTGTCGTTAATTCTAACCACTACACTTTTATTATTTCTTAAATTCGTTACTCTTACAATAGTATTCATAGGTAAAGTTTTATGGGCTGCAGTCATGGCATACATATTATATATCTCACCGTTACTTGTCTTTTGCCCGTTAAAATTCGGTCCATACCAGCTGGCAATTCCTTTTTGTGTATATCCAAGCGGAATTCTTTTTAAAGGATAATAAACTTCCCCGTTTACCACATAAGGTTTTTGGGTTCCTTTTTTATTTGGAGATGGCAAAACATAACTGTGATATGTTTCATATCTGCTGGTGCATCCTGTAATATAGAATATTATCCATAAAAAAAAGAGAAATTTTTTCATTTAAAACCTTTGCGGGATTTTAAGCAACTGCCCTACTTTTATAAAAGAACTTTTTAAATTATTAAAAGCCATTATTTTTTTATAAGAGATACCGAATTTCCTTGCGATAACCCCTAAACTGTCCCCGTTTTTAACTCTATAGTTTATGACTTTTGAATTTAAAGGTATAAAAAGTTTTTGACCTATATGTAAAAATCTGCCAAGTCTGTTATAGGCTGTCAAAATTTTTACTTTTACTCCGAACCTGTTTGCAATTTCTCTTAAAGTATCCCCTTTTTTAATTCTGTAAATATAAACATATTTTCTGTTTTTCGGATTAAATGCCATTTTAAAATATTCATACCTGTTAGCCGGAATATAAATATAATATCTATAAGGAGGTGTAAAAGAGTATTTTAACTGGGCGTTATATCTTCTTAGTGTGCCGTATTTTATATTCAAAAGCCTTGAGACATAATATAAAGATGTCCCCGCAGGAACAAAAACTCTTACAAATATGGATTTCCCTTTCATTAATTGTTTGTTTGTAAAATTCATTAAATCCATATCGGCAAATAAAAAACTGATGCTTAAAACTTTTAGAATATAATCTCTTGTTTCATTTGGCAGATATTGACTTTTTAAACCTTTTTGATATCTCATCAGATTATTCAAATCAATTTTTACATTTTTCAGTTTTTTATATAAGCTGTAAAGTTTATAATAATCTCTTGCACCATGAAGTTGATACTCTCTTACAATTTTTCTGTATTTTCTCATTTTTGAAGAATATTTTAATTTCGGATTCAATCTGCAAAGTTTATCAAGTTTCGCTCTTACCACACCTTCTATTACTCTTGCTTCTCCGGCATTATAAGCCATAATTGCCAAATACCATTTACCAAGATAACCGTGAAGATATTTAAGATACTCTATTGCCGCATGTGTGGATTTAAGGGCGTCTCTTCTTTCATCAACATAATCATTTATCCTAAGACCAAATCTTTTTGCCGTAGCCGGCATAAACTGCCAAAGTCCAACAGCACTTACATCGGACCTTGCCTTTGTATTAAGATAACTCTCTGCCATTGCCACGGAAAACATCTCTTTTGGTAAAAAAGAAGATTTTATTTCGCTTTTTAAAATCGGAATATACTCAAACCCGTTTTGCAAGGAATTTATCAAATATCTTTTTTCATATCTTTTATAATATCTATATTTTTCTTTTAACAAAGGATTATTTATAAAATTACTTTCTATATTAAGAGAATTTAATATTTGAGTATCTTTATCTACAAAAACATTGGCAAATAAAAAATTAATCATCCCTATAAAAATTAAAATTTTTTTCATATTCCAAAAAGCCTTTTTGCATTTTTTGTCGTAATATTTTCAACTTCTTTTTTATCAACACCCCAAAGCTCGGAAATCTTATCTCTGACAATCGTTGTATAAAACGGCTCGTTTCTTTGCCCTCTAAAAGGATGAGCCGTAAGATACGGCGCGTCTGTTTCTATAATTACTCTGTTTTTAGGAATTTTCGGAAAAACATTTATCAATTTTTTAGCATTTTTAAATGTAATAACTCCGCCTATTCCGTAATAAAAATTTTCACTAAACTCAAGTAATTGCTCAGAGGCATTAAAACAGTGAAAAACACCTTTTATATTTTCAAACGATTTAATTATATCATAACTGTCTTGTGTAGCCTCTCTTACATGAATAATAATCGGCTTATTATACTCTTTTGCAATATTAATCTGTCTGATAAAAAACTCCTTTTGTTTTTTTCTATCGGATTCCTCTTTTACCCAGTGATAATCAAGTCCTATTTCTCCAACAGCCACACATTTAGGATGAGTTATAAAATCAAGCAAAATTTTGTCTTCATATTTATCTATTTCTGTAGGATGAACACCTACTGCAAAAAATATTTCATCATATTGTTCACTTAAACTAACGGCTCTTGGTAAATCTTTAGGATCGGCTGCAGGAATAATAAATTCTTTTACTCCGGCTTCTTTTGCCCTTTTAATAACTTCATCAACATCTTCACTAAATTTTTCATTATCCAAATGTGTATGAGTGTCAATAATCAATATTAAGCCTTTTTTTTAAGAATTTTACCATATTTTAAAATTACTTTTTGTAACACTTTTATTTAATAAGCTCTGTTTATTGTAAATTTTTGTAACTTTTTGAATATAATAAACAAAAAACTATAAGGAGACGAAATGTCAAAACAAACTTTTACAAAAGAAGAAGCATTAGAATATCACGCAAAACCGGTCCCCGGGAAAACGGCTATTGAAGTTACAAAACCTGTTAGAGATTCAAGAGACCTTTCAATAGCATATTCTCCGGGTGTTGCAATTCCTTGTCTTGAAATAGAAAAGGATGAAAGTTTGGCTTATGAATACACAAATAAAGCTAACTTAGTAGCGGTTGTAAGTGATTCTACAGCAGTTTTAGGACTTGGAACACTTAAACCGGTTGCAGGAAAACCTGTAATGGAAGGAAAATCTGTATTATTTAAAAAATTTGCTTTTATTGATGCATTTGATATTGAGCTTAATGTTCACGAAATTGATGAAATTGTAAGCGTAGTAAAAGCTATTTCTCCAACTTTTGGCGGAATCAACCTTGAAGATATCAAAGCTCCGAAATGTTTTGATATAGAAAAGCTTTCTCAAGCCGAATGTGATATTCCTGTTTTCCACGACGACCAACACGGAACTGCTATTCTTTCAGCTGCAGCGATTATCAACGGATGCAAAATAGCGGGTAAAAAACTTGATGAAATAAAAGTTGTTGTTGTAGGAGCTGGTGCAGCAGGAATTGCAGCAGCAGAAATGTATAAAGCTTTAGGAATTAAAAATATCATAATGACAGATTCAAAAGGTGCAATTACAACAAAAAGAACAGATTTAAATAAATACAAACAACCTTGGGCTGTTGATGAAGATATTGAAACACTTGCTGATGCATTAAAAGGAGCCGATGCCGTAATCGGTAACTCTGTTGCAAACTGTATCACTCAAGATATGGTTAAAACACTGGCACCTGATGCAATGCTTTTTGTTATGGCAAATCCTGACCCGGAAATTAAACCTGAACTTGCTTGGGAAGTTAGACCGGACTTAATGATTGGAACAGGAAGAAGCGATTATCCAAATCAAATAAATAATGTTTTAGGATTCCCGTTTATCTTTAGAGGTGCACTTGATACACACGCAAAAGCCGTAAATATGGAAATGAAAGTCGCAGCTTGTTATGCGCTTGCTGAACTTGCTGAAAAACCGGTTCCTCAATATGTAAAAGATGCTTACAACGGAGCGGATTTAAAATTCGGAAAAGAATATATCTTACCAAAACCGTTTGACAGAAGAGTATTTGTTGATGAATCAGTAGCAGTTGCAAGAGCTGCCATTGAGAGCGGTGTTGCAAGAATTAAAGTTGATGATGTTGATAAATGGGTTGAAGGATACAAACAACATCTAATCAAAATGCTTAAAGAAAAAGAAGGCATAGATTACGACGCAAAATAATCTTCTTTTTTTTCTATTTTTCTACAAAAGGTAAATCATGCTAAAAATCGGTATTGTTACAATGAGCGACAGAGCAAGCGAAGGTATTTATGAAGATAAAAGTGGAAAAGAAATTGAAAAATTTCTAAAAGAAAACATCATTAATGAATTTGAGACAATTTACAGATTAATTCCTGATGATTATGAAAAAATAATAGATACTTTAAATGAACTTGTAAATCTGAAATGCTCACTAATTCTTACAACAGGCGGCACAGGACCTGCAAAAAGAGATGTGACCCCTGAAGCCACAAAAAAAGTAATAGAAAAAGAACTCCCGGGATTTGGAGAGCTTATGAGAATGCATAGTCTAAAATATGTCCCGACTTCCATACTTGCCAGAGGAATTGCCGGAGTTGTTAAAAATTCATTTATTTTAAATCTGCCGGGGAGTCCAAAAGCTATTAAAGAAAATCTTGAAGCAGTATGGGCTGCAATTCCGTATGCGATTGATTTAATAGATGGTGATTATATCAAGAGTCCTAGTGCATTTAGACCAAAGAAGAAATCAAAGTAAAGCTTCAATTTTATTTTCAAGTTCTCTTATTCTTCTTTTTAATTGCTCATTTTCAACTCTAAGTTGAGAATTTCTACTTTTTATTGCTTTTAAATCAGCTTTAAGTTTCCTAACTTCTTCATCCAAAAGCCCCATATTACCTAAAGAGCGTTGAAGCTGAATTTGATATTTTTTTATCAGGATTTCAGCTTCTTTCAATGCATCTTTGAGTTGATTTCTTTCGGCTACCGTTTTATCATGCAAATGTTTATAATAAAACATTTTAAATATTAAAACTAAAATAACAATAATTACGATTGTAAGAAAAATCCAATTAAAAATTATCAATCTTTTTTACCCTTCTTTCGTGTCTTCCACCTTCAAATTCGTGTGTAAGCCATGCTTCAAGAATAGATTCAATAACACCTACCCCCACAACTCTTTCTCCAAAACATAAAATATTTGCATCATTATGTCTTCTTGCCATTTCGGCAGTATAAGCATCATGACAAAGAGCAGCTCTTATACCTTTATGTTTATTTGCCGCTAAACTCATTCCTATTCCGCTGCCGCAAATTAAAATCCCTTTAGTTCCTTCATTTGCCAATACAGCCTCGGCAACTTTATGAGCAAAATCTGGATAATCAACACTTTCAGATGAATATGTTCCCAAATCTTCTACTTCAATACCTTTTTTTTGTAAATATTCAATTACAAAAGGTTTTACAGCAAACCCTGCGTGGTCGGTTCCGATAAAATATTTCATATTTATCCTTTTTTAAGAAATTATAACAAAAATTAGTTTTTAAATTAGCTATAATAAGCATAAAAAAGGCTAATTATGAAACTTGGAGTAAATATAGACCATATAGCAACTCTTAGAAATGCAAGAAAAATAAACGAACCAAATCCCCTAATGGCTCTTGAAATTTTAAAACAAGCAGGTGCCGAGCAGGTAACAATTCATTTAAGGGAAGACAGAAGGCATATGAATGATTTTGATGCCGAAAATATTATAAAAAACAGCTTTTTGCCTGTAAATATGGAGTGTTCTGTAAATGAAGAAATAATTGATATTATCTGCTCTCTTAAACCGCACCGTGCAACACTTGTTCCGGAAAAAAGAGAAGAAGTTACCACAGAAGGCGGACTTGACACAATCAAAAACGAAAAAAGAATCAAAAATGCAATAGAAAAACTGCATAAAAACGATATTGAAGCATCTCTTTTTATTGACCCGGATTTTGAACAGATTAAAAAATCAAAAGAACTAAATGCCGAAATGATAGAACTTCACACAGGAAAATTTGCAAATATATTTTTGGCTCTAAATTCAAATATAAATCAAACACCTTTTAAACTTTATGAAAATATAGACAAAAAAACACTTAAAAAAGAGCTTGAAATAGAATTAAATCTTTTAAAAGACGCTTCAAAACTGGCAAAAGATTTAGAGCTTGAAATTGCGGCAGGACACGGACTTAATTACCAAAATGTAGAAGAAATTTTAAAAATAAAAGAGATAACGGAACTTAACATAGGTCATTCAATTATAGCAAATGCCCTTTTTACAGGACTTTTTGAAGCGGTAAAAAAAATGAAAAAGATAATAAATGGATAATATATTTCAAATAATATTAGCTTTATTTGCTTTTATTTTATTTGACCCTGTTTTAAGCCGTAAAATAAGCGAATGGTTTTAGAGTTTAAATTTTTTAATTTCAAGCTCTTTGCTAAAATCTACAAAATATAAAATCTCTTCTTGTTTTCCTATTAATTTTTTTATTCCAAGCATAGCTTCAATACTTGCAATAAGACTTACCATTGAAGGAATCTGACCTTTTGTTTCCTGCTCTTTAATGGCAAACATATCAAAAGAACTTTTTTCAAACACCCCAACCTGTCCTACAAATTCATCAACACTTGCATAAATCCAGGGAATTTTCTTTTTTTTAGCAAATTTATCTATTTTTTGACGAGTTTTAAAATTATCACTTGCATCAAACACCAAATCTACTTCAATTTCTAAATTTTCATCAAATTTTTTATTGATAAATTCTATTTTTGTGTCACACCTTTTAATATTTTTAGCTAAAACCTCAGCTTTACTTTTGCCTATATCTTCTTTGTTAAAAGCTAATTGGCGATGAAGATTATGAATTTCAATTTCATCAAAATCAATTAAAACTATTCTTTTAAGTCCCATACAACTCAAAATCATACCAAGAGAATTTCCAAGTCCCCCGCACCCTACAATTAAAACACTTTTTTTAGATAAAATATCCTGATTTTCTTTTCCTATAAGCTGGATTTGTCTTCTAAACATCAAAATTCCTAATCTCTTCAAAAACTCTTAATGCCTGAAAATGCTCAGCTACATCGTGACATCTAATGATACTAGCTCCGTTTTTAACACTTTGTATATGAATTGCAAGAGTTCCGGGAAGTCTTTTTGCAGGAGTGGTAGAGATTCCTTCTTTTTGCATAATCATATCAATCATAGATTTTCTGCTAGCCCCCATTAAAATCTCATACCCGAAATGTAAAAAATGCTCTAAATGTTTAATCAAAGCCAAATTATCTTCAAGTCTTTTACCAAACCCTATTCCGACATCTAAAATAATATCTTTTATCCCGAAACTTTTTGCTTTTTTGATTCTACTATCAAAAAATTCATCAACTTCCAAAATTACATTTTCATAAAACGGATTTTTTTGCATATCTTTTGGAATACCTTTTTTATGCATAATAACTACACTTGCATTATATTTTGCCACTATTTTGGCATATTCATCACTTTCAAGCCCTGTAATGTCATTTGCTATTTTAAATCCTCTATCAAGTGCATATTCTAAAATTTCTGCTTTAAATGTATCTATACTAAAAATAACCTTTTCATAAAGTCTGTTTTTATAAATTTCATCAATTATAGGTTTAACTCTTTTCAGTTCTTCTTCAACTCCAGGATAAACACTGCCGGGTCTACTTGAGACCCCTCCTATATCAATTATTTTTGCCCCGTCATTTATCATTTTTTCTATTTCCCTGACAGCTTCGCTTCCGCTAAATCTGCTTCCCTCAAAAAAAGAATCGTCATTTGCGTTAATTACACCCATAATTTTTAAAGGAAATTTAGGCAAATTTACAAATTTTTTTAATTGTTTTGCAAAATCTTTTAGTTTAAAAGGCTGGCTGAGCTCTTTTTTAGATAAAATTTCAAGCTGTTTTTGATTACAAAATAAAACTGCATCAAATTTTTCTTTTTTACAATTAGGTGCTCCTATAGGCACGGCAAGCTCTGCACCTATACTTAAAGCGTCTTGTTTTAAAATATTTGCCGCTCCGCAGCTTATATCTTTTATATAAAACATAAATTTTGAAGACTTTTTTTTCATAATTTCAATACCCGGTTTATCAACCCCTAATTTTTGCATAACTTTTAAAATATCGGTATCAGGGTTTAATTTGAATATTCTCATTTTTTGACCTTTAAACTAAGCATAACAAGAGCTAATATTGACTCTTTATCAAGATTGAGTTCTAACATTTTTATACTTTTTACAATAATTTCCATCTGTTCTTCATTTAATTCTTTTTGTTTTACAATATCATATAAAAACTCTTTTATCTCTTCTTTTTCTTTTTTAGAATCTAAAATCTCTAAAATATATTCATTTGTAAGAATCTTTAATTTTTCATTATGCTCTTTTTGATAAATAACTTTTTCTATAAAAACCCTTGAAAGAATTGTATCAAGCAAAGAATATTTTGAGTTTGTAACTATTAAAAACTCTATATTTTTAGGAGGCTCTTCTATGAGTTTAAGAAGAGCGTTTTGTGCATAAATATTAAATTTTTCGGCAGCTATTACAATAAGCCTTTTATTTTTATCTGCAATATAGGCTTTTTGTTTTATAAAAGCAATATCATCAACTTTTAGTTCATCCCGTCTAATAACCTCATAAGCTTTAATTTTTTCTAAAAATTTATCTATATCATTGGTAATAATAGCCCTGCTCAAATTTCAATTTCTCCAAAAACAGCGGCATTTAAACTTTTATTAACCAAATCTGCTAAATTCAAAAGCTTATTATCCAGATAAATATCTGTTGATTTTAAATAAAAATTTTTAGACAAATCATTATCCATAATCCAATAAAAAGAATCGGGCTTTTTTCTTGCAAATTTAAGCATAGGAGTTTCCTGCCCTATATACCAAAAAATATAATCGTTAAAAGAGACTTCAAGCATATCTTCTATCATATCATATTGTTCGGGATGTTTTGCTTCTTTTATTTGAGGAACAACATTTTCTAACACATAAAAAGGAAAAAACTGGGGTTTAAATTCATTAAAATTATTGATTTTTGACAAAAGATAATCACCATACCATTTTCTTTTTTCATCGGTTATGATAAGAACACTTTTTGCATCAAGGATTTGATTTAAAAACACAGACAAAAGAGGAACAAAATCAAGTCTTCTCTCTTCCATCCACTTATAATTTTTTTTACGAATCAAATCCATAATAAAACGGTTTAAATCCATCACTTATCCAATTCATAAGCTGTATGTAACGCCCTAACTGCCAATTCTCCGTATTTTTCCGCAATAACCATAGAAATTTTAATTTCACTAGTAGAAATCATCAAAATATTGATATTCTCTTTTGCCAAAGTTTCAAAAGCCTCAGCAGCAACCCCGCTGTGTGATTTCATACCAACACCCACTATACTAACTTTTGCAATATCACTGTCATATTCTATTGCTTCAGAAGAATTTTCATACTCTTTTAAAACTTTTTTAGTCATTTCAAGCTCGGTTGCAGGAACTGTAAAAGTAAGACTTGCTTTATTGTCTTTACCTACATTTTGAACAATCATATCCACATTTATATTTTCATCGGCAAGTTTCCCGAAAATTTCCGCACTGATTCCGGGTCTGTCTTCCACTCCAAAAATACTGACTCTTGCCTGATTTTTATCAAGAGCAATACCGCTTACTAAAACTTTTTCCATAAATTCATTCTCCTTTGTAATTAATGTTCCTTTTTTAAAAGGCTCAAACGAAGATTTTACTTCAATATCAACATTTAATTTTTTTGCAAGTTCAACAGAGCGGCTTTGCATAACTTTTGCCCCAAGGCTTGCAAGTTCAAGCATTTCATCATAACTTATCATATCTATTTTTTTGGCATTAGGCTCAATTCTTGGGTCTGTTGTATAAATTCCATCAACATCCGTATAAATTTCACATTTATCGGCTTTAAGCGCCCCGGCTATTGCAACAGCCGTCAAATCACTTCCTCCGCGTCCGAGTGTAGTAACATCTCCGTTTTCATTAATTCCCTGAAAACCCGCAACTATTACAACTTTTCCTTTTTCAAGTTGTTTTTGCATTTTTTCAGGATTTATATCCATAATTCTGGCTTTCATATGGTCGCTTGTCGTCACAATTCCGGCCTGTCTTCCCGTAAGAGCAATAGCGTCAATTCCTTTTGATTGAAGTGCAATAGATAAAAGTGCACTTGTAACCCTCTCTCCGCTGCTAACTAACAAATCAACTTCTCTTTGAGGTGGAGTTTTTGTAAAATGGGCGGCGTATTCAAGAAGTTTATTCGTCTCTCCCGCCATTGCCGAAACAATAACTACAACATCCTCTCCGTTTTCTTTATATTTTTTTACAATATTTGCAACATTTTCTATTCTGTCAAGTCCTCCGACACTTGTTCCTCCGAATTTTTGAACAACTAACATATTTCTCCTTATAAATATCCGTTTCGTTTAAAATATTCAATTACTTTTTTATAAACGGGTCTTTTAAATGATTTTACATATTTGAAAACACTTCCAAGGCTAACAAATTTATAATCGTCAAATTCCGGTATTTCCGTTTTTAGATTAATTTTCGCATCTTTTTTAAGTCTGACTAAAAAATATTTTTGTTTTTGACCATCATACGGATACATTTTTTGTGCTATTATTTTTGGAAAATCATAGCTAAGCCATTCAGGCATTTGGGCAATTATTTCTATTTTATCTGTGCCTATTTCTTCTTTTAATTCTCTAAAAAGAGCTTCTTTTGGACTTTCACCCTTATCAATCCCACCTTGTGGAAACTGCCAGGCGTCTATATCGTTTCTTTTAGCAACAAGAACCTCCACTTTTTCGGGATATTTAGGTGAAAGTATAACTGCGGCAACATTTGGTCTGTATTTTTTCAAAATTTTCACCTTTTTTTAGTAAAATTATAACTAAAAAATGGAAAATAAAAAATGGAAAATTTATTATATATTCACATTCCCTTTTGCGACAGTAAGTGTAATTATTGTGCTTTTAACTCCTATACAAATTTAAATCATCTAAAAAAAGAGTATTTTAAGGCAATAAAAAATCAATTTTTAAATGATATTGAAAAATTTGATATAAAAAACTTTGAAACCGTTTTTATAGGAGGGGGGACACCTTCAACAATGTCCGTTTCTTTTTATGAAAAATTATTTGAACTACTTGATCCTTTTTTAAAAGATACAAAAGAAATCACAATAGAATCAAACCCAAATGCCTCTTTTAACTGGCTTAAAAATATTAAAAATCTCGGAGTAAACAGAATTAGTTTTGGAGTTCAAAGTTTTGATGATGAAAAACTGAAATTTTTAAATAGAAACCACTCTTCTAAAACGGCAATTAACACTATCAAAAATGCCAAAAAAGCAGGCTTTGAAAATATAAATCTTGATATTATTTATGCAACCGCTATGGATAATTACACTCTTTTACAAAACGATTTAAAAACAATAGATTTTCTTCCTATAACCCATATAAGTGCATATTCACTTATGATAGAAAAAAACACGAAATGGGAAGAGGATTTTTCAAAAAGAAAAGAAGACGAAGAGCTTGAAATATGGTTTATTGAAGAGATTAAAAAAAAATTCAACCAATATGAAATATCAAACTTCGGCAACCCCTGTATTCATAATCTGGGATATTGGAAACATAAAGAGTATTTAGGAATTGGCGCCGGAGCTGTAGGCTTTATTAAAAATTTCAGGTATTACACCAAAAAAAATGTTTATGAATATATTAAAAATCCCACAAAATATGAGTATGAATATTTAAGCGATGAGGATATAAAAAAGGAAAAAATCCTTTTAGGTCTTAGAAGTAAAGCCGGATTTAACGAAAATATTTTAAATGAAAATGAATTAAAAAGAGCGCAAATTTTAATCAAAGAGCAAAAATTATATAAAAAAGAAAATAAAATTCACTCTTACGATTTTTTATTAGCCGATGCTTTAAGCGCTTATATTATTGATTAATTACCAGAGCACAATTTTATTCCAAAATTTGGCAAACCAGCCTTGAGAAGTATAATCTTTTATATCTCCTTGGGATTTATAAGCAATTTTTTCATCCGCTATATATTTTGAATCAATGGTATTATCCGCACTTATATCCTGAGGTCTGATAACCCCGCTTATTTGCACGACTTGTTTTTCTCCGTTTAAAAGCATCTCTTTTGTGCCGTAAATATAATAACTTCCGTTTTTAAGAACTTTTACAATTCTTGCACTTATAGTTGTATTAAACTGCTGTTTGGTGTTTTGAGTCCCGCTTCCGCTAAAAGAGCGGTTTGAGTTCATTGAAGGTAAATTAAGTCCTATTCCTGTTTTGCTGATACCGTATTTCTTACCGCCTACATTTACCCCTCCGCTTATACTTGCATCAAAAAGCCCTCCGTTATTTTGATTTGCTTCACTGAGCTTCTTACTTGCCTGAGAAATTTGAGAAATATTTTCTGTAATCACTACTGTTACGATATCATTAACTTTTTTGGCTTTTGTATCGGAAAAAAGATTATCCGAATTTTTAAAAAGAGAGCCCGGGTTATTATTAATATTATCATCTTCCCTGCTTGGCATCTGCTAAACATATTTAGGAGGCGTCATAGAAAGAGTCGGATTTATATAGTGGCTTGAACATCCGCTAAAATATAAACCCAGTGCGGTAATAAAAATAACTCTTTTCAATATAATCCTTTTTTGAAATAAAGCAAAAATCATTCCGCTTTGAATTTTAAAATTTCCTGTTTTATATCGTTTTGTCTCATAAAATGCTCTCCTATCAAATATGCATCCACACCGTTTTGATGAAGTTTTTTAATAATCTTAGGAGAGTTTATTCCGCTTTCTGCTACAACTATTACGCCTTTTGGAAGTTTTGGTATAAGTTTTTTGCTTAAATCCATATCCATTTCAAATGTTTTTAAGTTTCTGTGATTAAAGCCTATAATTTCAGCTCCTACTTCAAGCGCTTTTTGTAAATCCTCTTCATCATGTATTTCAAACAGCACTTCAAGCCCTATGTTTTTTGCAAAATCATAAAGCTTTTTAAGTTCATTCGTTTCAAGTGCTTTTGCTATTAACAAAATAAAATCAGCCCCCGCCCCGTAAGCCTCGGCTATTTGAAATTCATCAACTATAAAATCTTTTCTAAGAAGAGGTATTTTGCTGAAATTGTTAATTTCTTTTAAATATTCAATAGAACCTTGAAAAAAGTGCGGTTCTGTCAAAATGCTCATAGCATCCGCTGTTTCATTATAAATTTTTGCTATTTCTATCGGGTTAAAATTCTCTTTTATAATTCCTTTACTTGGACTTGCCTTTTTTACTTCGGCAATAATTCTATAAGGATTATCCGGTGTTGATTTAAGAGCTTTTTTAACATCTCTGAAATCTCTTTTTAATTTTAAGAATTTTTTAAAATCACTCTCATTTTTTCTTTTTTCCAAATCTTCTTTTGTTTTTTTTATGATTTTTTTTAGTATCATTTAAACACCTTTTTATAAGTTTTTTATGAAGAAGAACCGTCTCATCATCACTATCAACAGTTTTTATAATATCCCATGCGCTTTTACATTTATGAAGTTTATAATACCCCAACGCAAGAGAATCTATATAATCCGTATTATAAGGATTTAAAGTTATTGCCTTTTGAACATATTTCAAACCTTCTTTAGGATTGATATTATTATCAATCAGCAAATATCCCAAAAAATTATAAACAAACGGAGTTTTTATATAATTTTTTATATATTCAAGATTTTTAACCACTTCTTTTACTGTCTGTTTATTAGGAGTCGCTTTATAAATAAATATTGTATATTTTAAAAGATACTTCACATCCTTTGTTTTAAGATAAAGATTCATTGCCACTAAAGCCGCTTTTTTATACTCTTTTTTTTCTTCATAAATATACATAAGATATTCCTGACTTAATTTATGTTTTTTTACTATTTTGAGCGCATTTTTATAATCCCCCTCATCCATATAATAATTAAGAGCCAAAATATAATATTCCGGATTATATCTCCCCAGTTTTTCATAAATATTCGCAAGATTTGGAATATCATAAACTTCTTTATAAATATGAGCCAAACTCAAACAGACATCATAATCACACCCTTTTTCATTTAAATATGTCTGAAGATAGGCTATGGCTTCGTTATATTTTTTTTCATTTACCAAAATATCGCTTAAATTCAAAAGATTTTTTTTTGAAGGATTAAGTGCATATCCGCTTTTTGCATATTCAAGAGCCTCTTTATATTTATGCTCTTTTGTCAAAATAAAAGCCATCATCGTATAAAAAAATTCATTTTTTTTGTTGAATTTGCTAATAAGCTCTTTTTTTGCTTCGCTTAGTTTTTTTTCTTGCAATAATGCAAAAATTTTAATTTTAAAAACTTCATCGTCCCATTGTTCACTCAAAAACTTATCTGATTTTTTAATAACTTCATTATATTTTCCCAAATCATAAAGTATGGTTAAATATCGTCTGAAATAGATAATTTTGTCAGTTTTTTTATATAAAAATTTGTAAATATTCAAAGCGTCTTTTAAATCTCCGTTTTGCTCATCAAGCAATGCTTTTATAATATAATCATCCTCTTTTGGAAATACCTTCTCTCCTATTTGCGGCTGTTTTACACTGCATCCGGCAAAAAAAACCAATAAAAATAATAAATATTTAATTCTCAATTATCAATTCTCCATTCTTCATTTATTATAATGCCGGGACACTCTTTTTTAAGAGAGTTAATTTTGCTTTTATCTTTAAAATAATCCCAAAAAGGAAAAGTCCTACATTGAGTTGGTCTAACAGGATAAATATCACATCCGTTATTAAAAAATAGACAGGCAAATCCGTTTTTATGAGGTTTTTCCTTAATAGAAAATTTATATCCGACTTTAATTAAAAAATTATTTATAAAAAACTCTTTATCTATTTTTAAAAATTCAGCTATATCTTCAATCTCTTTTAAACTAACCCATATATAACCGCTCTCCCCAATGCAGCAGTTTCCTTCACAACTTTTACAAGCATTGGCATTAAATTTATAAGGAAATCCTTCTTTACTTATTATATTTTCCATTTTAAATTTTCCATTTTCCATTATATCTTTATACTCTCCGTATTGGCTTTTTTATATATTTCATCAGCCTCTTTTGAAAAAATTTCCCCTTCAAATCCTATTAAAGGAGGATGAATTTTTATTAAAGATTTTGCGTGTCTTTTTGCTCTTATTAAAACAAGAGTCGCATTTTTATTAATCCTGGGATAAAAAAACCTTATATCTGTTATTTTTAAAGGTTTTGGCATTTTTGAAATTATATCATCTATTCTTTTTGCATCATAACAAAAAATAAATTCCCCTCTTTCTTTTAAAATTTTATTAACCTTTTCAAAAAACTCACTCATTGGCAAAGAATCCTCATATCTGGCAATCTTTTTAATTTCATTCTCACTTTTTAAAGTGCCGTTATAAAAAGGGGGATTTGATACAATAAAATCAAATTTTTTATTAAAATCAAATTCTAAAAAATCCGCATTAAAAACCTTGGCTTTTAAATTATTTTCTTTTAGATTTTTCAAAATAAATTCAAACATAATTTTTTGTTTTTCAATAACGGTTAAATTGATTTTAGGAAAATCCCTTTTAATTAAAAGCCCTAAAACACCACATCCCCCGCCAACTTCCAAGACATCGCCCTTTATATTAAAATATGTAATAAAATCATATAAAAACATAGTATCGGAATTGTAACAATATCCGTTTTTCGGTTGATAAAGTTTTATTTTCACTCCTTAAATTTTAATGATATAATTTTATCAAAAAAGGTCTTATAATGATTATTATTCCGGCAAGATTAAGCTCTTCAAGACTCCCGAATAAAGTTTTAGCAGATATTAACGGCACTCCGATGATAATTAGATGTGCAAAAATAGCAAAAAAAGTGGATGATGTGGCAATAGCGACAGATTCCAAAGAAGTTATTGAAATTTGTGATAAATATGGATTTAAAGCCGTTTTAACAGACAAAAACCACAAAAGCGGAAGCGACAGAATAAAAGAAGCGGCAGATATTTTAGGGCTGAAAAAAGATGATTTAATTATCAATATGCAAGGAGACGAGCCGTTTTTAGAGCCTGAAATCCTAGAAAAAGTAAAAAATGAACTTAAAAATATAAAAGATGAATTTAAAATGGCAAGCTGCTATAAAGAAATAAACGAACTTGACGCCGAAGACCCGAATTTAGTAAAAGTTGTAATAGACCAATATTCAAATGCCCTATATTTTTCAAGAAGCAAAATTCCATATAACAGAGACAATGTTTCCCACATATACAAAGGTCATATCGGGATATACGGATTTAACAAAAAAAGTTTAGATATTTTTGTTAATTTAAAAGGACATTTAGAACATATAGAAAAACTGGAACAATTAAGAGTTATTGAAAACGGATTTAAAATTAAAATGATAAAAGTTAAAACAAAAAGCTTTGGAATTGACACAAAAGAAGATTTACAAAAGGCAATAAAATATGCAAAAAGTAGCAATTAGTATAGGAGATTTAAACGGTATCGGACTTGAAATCGCCCTAAAATCTCACGATAAAATCAAAAAATTAGTTGAGCCTGTTTACTGTATAAATGAAAAAATGCTGATTAAAGGAGCTAAGCTTCTAAACTATAAAATCCCGGATGATTTTGAAATAGAAGAAGTTAAAGGAGATTTTGAAATAAATCCGGGAATTATTGATGCTAAAAGCGGAGAATATTCGTATAAATCTTTTATCAAAGCCATTGAATTAGCAAAAGAAAAAAAAGTTAACGCCATTTCAACCCTCCCTATAAATAAAGAAGCCTGGGGAAAAGCGGGACTTAAATATAAAGGTCATACGGAAGTTTTAAGAGATATTTTCCAAAAAAACGCCATTATGATGCTTGGGTGTGAAGATTTGTATGTAGCCCTTTTTACCGAGCATATTCCTTTAAAAAAGGTGCCTGAAAAAATAAAAAAAGAGAATTTAATTCAGTTTTTTATAGATTTTTATAAATCCACAAATTTTAAAGAGATAGGAGTTTTAGCTCTAAATCCTCACGCCGGGGATGGCGGAGTTTTAGGAGATGAAGAAATTAAAGAGATAATACCTGCTATCATAGAAGCAAATGAAATTCTTGAAAAAAATATATTTTATGGTCCCTTAGTCCCTGATATCGCTTTTACTTCAAGAAAAGGAAATTTCATAGCGATGTATCACGACCAGGGATTAGCTCCTCTTAAAGCTTTATATTTTGACAAAAGTATAAATATCTCACTTAATCTGCCAATTCTAAGAACCTCAGTAGACCACGGAACCGCTTTTGATATAGCATATAAAGGCATTGCAAAAACTTTAAGCTACGAAAATGCGATAAAATATATCTTAAAACACAAAAATTGATTTAAATCAATTTTTTTATTCTCTTTTTTGATATACTAAAACAAAAAGGAGTATTAATGAACTATCAACAAATAATACAAAAAACCCACGAAGATTTTATAAAATTCATATACGCAAGTGTAATGGTTCAAGAAGCGGATGTAAGACATAAATTAAACGATATTGCACTTTTTAAATACAGACATTTAGTATGGCTTATGCAAGACGGAGTTAATAAAAAAGTTCCTTTTAATATGGATTTTGAATATGAAAACATAGCAAAAATAAGAGTGGATAATTCAAGTGATTTGATTGAAATTTTAAAATCTGAACTAGATAAAAGTTTAGCTCTTTATGAAGGAATAAATGATGCCACAATAAACAGATTAAGAAGTGATGATTCTTATTTTATAGAAGAACTTGGAAGAGTTGATGTAGAAAGTAAAATCACAGCATTTAACGAAAACAAAAAACTGCCGGGTATTGAACTTAGTGATGAATCAAAAAGCGCTTTAATTTTCTTTTTAATGGAAGAAACATTTAAAGAATATGAGCTTATTACAATTTATTCTTATCTAAAAGTTCACAGTGATATAGCAGTAGCTGACGCAGCTTTTACGGATTTGGCTTATGATTCTGTTTATCATCTAAAAAGATTTGCCGATTTAGCAAGTAAAATGGGAGTCTTAACACTGCCAAGACCAATCCCGCACGACAAATATGAAAATATAGGTGTTGTAAAATTTTTAAAAGAAAATATTGAAGAAGAAATGGACGCTGAAAAACAATGTCTTATTTTAGCTGAAAAAATAGATAACAAAGAATTAAGCGATTTTCTATTATTTGTATCAAGACAGGAATTATATCACGGGGAATTACTTCAAAGAGCATTAAACGCTATAAATTCTTAATTCTCTTTTTTCTTATAAAAACACTAAAATAATAAAAAAGAAGAAGATTAAGAATTAGCTTTTGCTAAAACTTCTTCCGCAGCTTGATATCCCAGTTCAAAAGCTTTTTTATTAATTTCAACAGCTTTAGGAGGAACTGTAGCTATCATAGTATCAAAAACCATTTCTCTATCCAGATTATTCATTTTTGTAGCTATTGCAAGAGCTACAACAGATTGAGTAATAACATTTCCTACTTTTTCTTTAGCAATAGCAATTATTTCAATAGGGAACATTTTCCATCTGGCTTTGTCATCATCACTAGGATATACAAGATTCGGTTCATATACAATAATTCCACCGTCTTTTACACCCTCTTTAAAAAGTTGATAAGATTTATCTGCAACACTTAGCATAAAATCAATTTCCCCGTCAACCGCATAAGGATAAAGAATTTGTTCATCATCTAAAATAATATCAACTTTAGTAGCTCCCCCTCTTACTTGAGAAGTATAAGTTCCTACTTGAATCCCATATTTTCCCGCTCTTACATAAGACCTAGCCAAAATTTCACCGGCAAGAAGGACACCTTGTCCTCCAACCCCTGTAAATCTAAGTTGTTTTCTCATTATTAACCCCTTACTCTGTCTATTAATTTATAATATTCTTCACAATATTCAGGTTCTTCCACATGATGTAAAATACCTCTTGGTTTTACACCTTTTTGTTTAAGTTCATATTTTTCTTCTTCGCTTAATTTGTCCCATTTGTTTTTAGCAATTAAGTTTCCTTCAATCCAATCCATATTTTGTTTAGCCTGTGCCATTTTGTTTTTTCTACCGAAGTTAACATGACAGTTTGAATTAACATCAAAGAAACTAAATCCTTTATGTTCAAATCCTTTAATAAACATTCTTTCAAGTTTTTGAGCTTCAGCTACAGATTCTCTTGCTACAAATGTAGCCCCTGCACCTTTAGCCAGTTCACAAGCATCAAAAGTCGGGTCAATATTTCCATATTGAGTAGTTACTGACCAAGCACCTTTTGGAGTTGTCGGAGATACTTGAGAGTTTGTAAGACCGTAAATAAAGTTATTAATTAAAATAAAGTTCAAATCAATATTTCTTCTACATCCGTGAATTGTATGGTTACCACCAATTGCAAGTCCGTCACCGTCACCCGCTACAACGATTACATGTTTATCAGGATTTGCCAGTTTAACTCCTGTTGCATAAGCCACGGTTCTTCCGTGCGTTGTATGAACAGTATTTGCATCAATATAGCTTGAAAATCTTCCGCTACATCCGATTCCTGATACTACACATACATCATTTTTATCCCAGCCAAGTTTTGCCATAGCTCTGATAACGGCTTTCATAATAATACCATCACCACATCCCCAACACCAAAGTGTCGGCATTTTATCCGTTCTTAAATAATAATCATAATTAAACGCCATTTTAACTCCTTATACCATTTCTTTTATTTTTGCTTTAAATTCTTCAGGACTTATAGGTCTTCCGTTTGCTTTAAATAAAGTTTCAAATTCACTCGCTTTTTTACCGCTTGCTCTTTGAATTTCATTAAAATATTGCCCTTTATTCATTTCGGCTACTAAGATTTTGTCAAATTTATGACAAAGTTCGTCTATTTTTTCTTCCGGAGACGGCCATAAAGTAATAGGTCTAAACAATCCTACTTTAATTCCTTCTTTTCTAAGCTGTCTAATTGCTTCTTTAGCAGATAAACTAACGCTTCCATACGCGATAATCATAATATCCGCATCATCTAACATAAATTCTTCATAACTTTCAATTTCATCTTTGTGAGCTAAAATTTTATTGAACAGTCTGTCAATCAATTCTTGACACATTTTTGCATCTTCAGTAGGGAATCCCGTAGGTCCGTGATGAAGCCCCGTAATATGATATCTGTATCCTTTAAAAAACGGATTTAAGATTGCAGGTTCATCTGATGGCACATTATAAGGTTCATATGTTGCCGCATCACCTTCATAAACTCTTCTTTCAACTAAATTTCCTTGAACTTCTTCAATATCAGGCAATTCCGCTTTTCCTACCATATGCCCAAGTGTTTCATCAAGTAACACAAATACAGGTGTCATAAATCTTTCTGCTAAATTAAATGCTCTAACTGTTTCCGTGTAACATTCATCCAAGCTTCCTGCACATAGCGTAATTGACTGATAATCACCATGCGTTGGCGCTTGAGCTTGAAGAATATCTTGTTGAGCCGGTCTTGTAGGAAGCCCCGTTGATGGTCCGCCTCTCATTACATTTGTAATTACTAAAGGAACTTCACCCATAAAAGCAAGACCTATTTGCTCAGCTTTAAGTGAAATACCGGGACCTGATGTATTTGTCATAGATTTAACTCCACTCATACTTGAGCCTAAGGCTACTGAAATACCTGCTATTTCATCTTCCATTTGTATAAAAACTCCGCCTACTTTCGGTAACATTTTACTCATTTCGTGAGCAATTTCACTTGAAGGTGTAAGTGGATAACCTCCAAAAAATTTACAACCGGCATCAATAGCCGCTTTTGCTGCAAGTTGATTTCCAGTAGATACTACTTCTCTTGACATTTATTCTCCTTTTAACTTTTTAACTTCATTAAGTTTTTTAAATTTATATTCTTTTCTTTCAGCTACAAAAATACAAAAATCAGGACATTCAAGTTCACACTCTTTACATCCTATACAATACTCAGGATGAGTAACTTTTACCATTTGTCCTAAGATATTATGAGGGTCCGGAACCATTTCAAGAACTCCTGTCGGACAAAAATCAACACATAAATCACAGCTTTTACATTTTGCTTCATCCACCCACACAGGTGTGTTTTCAGGTGCTTTTAATTTAAAATCTACATTTAAAGCCATTTAGTCTCCTTTTACTTTTCTTTACATAAATATGATACCCAAATAAACACTAAAAATCTCTTATTTTAATATTTTGTATATTAAATTGTTACGAATAGTAATAAAATAAATTGAAAATTTATAAAAATAATAAAAAAAAGAAGATAAAAAGAAGCCAAAAAATCTTTTGATTTTTTGGATAATTATTTTTTCTCTGCTAGAGCTTTTACTACAGTAGCACCGATATCTGCAGGAGATTCCACAACATAAGCACCAGCTTCTTTAAGTGCTTGCATTTTTTCTGCTGCTGTTCCTTTGCTTCCGCTGATAATTGCACCTGCATGCCCCATTCTTTTACCTTTAGGAGCTGTTTGACCTGCAATAAATGCAATTACAGGTTTTGTAATTTGTTCTTTAATAAGTTTTGCCGCTTGAATTTCCAAATCTCCACCGATTTCACCAATCATAACGATTGCTTCTGTTTCAGGGTCCGCTTCAAACATAGGAAGAAGTTGTTTATAGCTAAGCCCGATAATAGGGTCTCCACCAATACCAATAGCGGTAGTGATTCCAAATCCTGCTTTTACAACTTGATTACTTGCTTCATAAGTAAGTGTTCCCGATTTAGAAATAAGCCCTACATTTCCTTTTTTAAAAATATTACCGGGCATAATTCCAAGTTTACACTCTTCTGCCGTAATAATTCCCGGACAGTTCGGTCCTATTGTCATCATACCTTTTTTTTGTGCATAATGTTTTGCATACATCATATCTTTAACAGGTGCACCTTCTGTAATAATAACTGCCAGTTCAATTCCCCCATCAGCCGCTTCCATAACAGCATCCGCAACAAATGCAGGCGGAACGAAAATCATACTAACAGTTGCATCAGTAGCTTGAACGGCTTCTTCAACCGTATTAAACACAGGTTTTCCAAGATGTGTCATTCCACCTTTATTCGGAGTAACACCTCCTACAATATTAGTTCCGTATGCCATACATTGTTCAGCATGAAAAGTCCCTTCTTTTCCCGTAAATCCTTGAACGATTGCTTTTGTGTCTTTATTTACTAAAATACTCATTATTTATCTCCTTTCGCAACAGCAACTGCTTTTTTTGCTCCGTCTTCCAAATCAGTAGCAGGAATAATATTTTGAATATTTGCATTTCTAAGTATTTCCGCCGCTTCAATAGCATTTGTTCCATCAAGTCTTACAACAACAGGAACGCTCACTTCAACTCTTTTAGTCGCTTCTAAAATACCGTTTGCAACTCTGTCACATCTAACAATTCCGCCGAAAATATTTACAAAAATAGATTTAACATTTTTATCGCTTAAAATAATTTCAAATCCTTTTGCAACAGTATCAGGATTTGCCGCTCCACCAACATCAAGGAAGTTTGCCGGTTCTCCGCCTTCATGTTTAATAATATCCATTGTAGCCATTGCAAGACCTGCACCGTTTACCATACATCCGACATTTCCGTCAAGTTTAATATAACTTAATCCATGTCTTTTTGCTTCCGCTTCTGTCGGTTCTTCTTCGTCTAAATCTCTCATTTCTGCAATTTCATGATGTTTGTAAAGTGCATTATCATCAAATCCCATTTTTGCATCAAGTGCTATAAATTTACCTTCACCTGTTTTGATAAGCGGATTAATTTCTATCATTTCAGCATCATTATCCATATAAACATTATAAAGTGCCGCTGCAAATTTTATAAAAGATTTTTGTTCATCTTTACCAAGACCTAGTCCAAATGCAAGTTTTCTTGCATGAAAAGGCTTAAATCCGATAGTCGGGTCAATAGCCACTTTTACGATTTTTTCAGGTGTCTTAGCCGCAACTTCTTCAATTTCCATACCACCTTCAGTACTAGCCATCATAACAGGCATTTCAAGAGCTCTGTCAAGAACCATTCCAAGGTAATATTCAGCCTTAATATCGGCACCTTCTTCAATATAAACTTTTTTTACTACTTTTCCTTCAGGTCCTGTTTGATGAGTAACAAGAGTCATTCCAAGCATTTCGTTTGCAATTTCTTCAACTTCATCTAAGCTTTTAGCAAGTTTAACACCACCTGCTTTTCCTCTACCACCTGCGTGAATTTGAGCTTTTACAACCCATAAATCACTGTCAAGGTCTTCTGCTACCCTTCTGGCTTCTTCCGAACTAAAAGCAACTCCACCCTCCGGAGTAGGCACACCGTATTTTCTAAATACTTCTTTTGCTTGATATTCATGTATATTCATTTATTCTCCTTTCTTTATTTTTGTTCCCAAAGTTTTCTGCCTTCTTCATAAAGGTCATTACCGTATGTATCATTTACAACTACCACTGGAAAATCCTCAACTTCTATTCTTCTAACGGCTTCTGGACCAAGCTCAGGGTAAGCTATAACTTCGGCTTTTTTAATAGCTTTTGCTATAAGTGCGGCTGCTCCGCCGGTTGCACCGAAATAAACAGCTTTATATTTTTTACAAGCATCTTTTACAGCTTCGTTTCTTTTACCCTTACCTATCATTCCTTTAAGCCCGTGTTCAATTAAGATAGGAGCATAAGGGTCCATTCTGTAACTTGTAGTAGGTCCGGCGCTTCCAATTGGATTTCCGGGTTTTGGAGGTGTCGGTCCTACATAATAAATTACAGTTCCTTTTACATCAAAAGGGAGTTCTTCCCCGCTTAATATTAAATCTACAAGTCTTTTATGTGCAGCGTCTCTTGCGGTATACATTACCCCGCTTAAATAGACAATATCACCTGATTTTAATTTACTTACATCTTCATCGTTTAAAGGTGTTTTTAATTTATATTCTGCCATCTTTTATCCTTTAAATTGTTATATGTGAATGTCTGGAACTGTGACATTGAATATTTACCGCCACCGGAAGTGAGGCGATATGGCACATTCTGTTTTCATATGTTTCTATATGAACAGCTAAAACAGTCTCTGTTCCTCCCATTCCCATAGCACCGATTCCAAGTTTATTAAGTTCCTCTTTTAGCTCTTTTTCAAGTGCATCAAGTTCCGGGTCGGGATTTGGCGTTCCTATATTTCTAAAAAGAGAATGTTTACTCATTACAGCAGACATATCAAAGCTTCCGCCAATTCCAACACCCACTACAAGCGGAGGACAAGGGTTAGGACCTGCATCGCTTACCACTTTTCTTACAAATTCTTTAATTCCTTCTTTTCCGGCAGCAGGAGCTAAAACAGTAGCACGGCTTACATTTTCGCTTCCTCCGCCTTTTGCCGCATATTCAATATCGATTTTATCACCTTCAACCAAATCAAAATAAATAATAGGAGGTAAATTATATCCTGCTTTATCTTTAAGATTTGCTCTGCTGAAACAGTCACAAGTAGACGCTCTTAAATATCCTTCTTCATATCCTTTTGCAGTTCCTTCATAAATAGCTTCTTTAAGCGTTCCGCCTTCTACTTTTACATCGGTTCCCACTTTTACAAAATAAATAGCAAGACCTGTATCTTGGCACAAAGGTTTCCACTCTTTTTCGGCAATAACAGCATTTTCAAGAAGCTGAGCCAAAACTGCACGAGAAACTTCACTTTTTTCATTTTCATAAGCCTCTTCAAGTGCTTTTTGCATATCAGGGGCTAAATGTGTAGTAGAATAAATAATCATATCTTTAATAGATTTGACTATATCCTCATATTTTACAACTCTCATTTTTTATCCTTTAAAAAATTCTTTTTCTAATATATCAATCATTTCTTGAACTGCAGCCGTTGATTTTCTAAACTGCTCTCTTTCACACGGGTCAAGCGTAACTTCTATAACTTTTTCAGCTCCATTTCCACCAAGCATTACAGGCACACCGTTTACTACATTATTAACCCCGTATTCGCCTTCAAGCATTACAGCGCAAGGGAATATCTGTTTTGAATCTTTAAGTATCGCTTCAACCATAATGGCTGTAGATTTTCCCGGTGCAAAATAAGCGCTCCCCGTTTGGAGATACCCTACTATTTCCGCTCCTGCGTGTTTTGTTCTTTCAACTACTTCTTCAATCTCTTTTTGAGATAATAAATCACTAAGAGGAACCCCGGCAATAGTTGAATATCTTGGAAGAGGAACCATAAAATCACCATGCCCGCCTATTACACTGGCTCTGATTTGTCCTGCTCCGTAACCCAGTTTTTCATAAATAAAATAAGCCATTCTGGCACTGTCAAGTATTCCGGCCATTCCGATTACCTGATTTCTAGGAAAATTCCCTACTTTTAAAGCAGTATAAGTCATTGCATCAAGAGGATTTGAAACGGTTATAATTACAGCCTCAGGAGCCACTTTTTTTATATTTAAAACGACATCTTCCATAATTTCTGCATTCTTAATAAGTAAATCTTCTCTAGTCATACCGGGCTTTCTTGGGAACCCTGCAGTAATAACGATAACTTTTGAATCTTTTAAATCTTCATATGACTCTGCCGCCCTAACAATAGAATGGCTTCTTACGGCACTTGCGGCATGGCTCATATCAAGAGCTTTACCTTTAGCTCTGTTTGTGTCTCTATCTACTAAGATAATTTCATGTGCAAGCCCTTGCATTGCAAGAGAATAAGCAACTATACTTCCTACATTTCCTGCACCTACTATTGATACTTTGTTACTCATTTTTAACCTTTAAAGAAAAAAAGAGCAATTAAGCTCTTAGGGCGTCTATTATTTTATTCAAACTTTCGCTTGGTCTCATATATTTTGAAACAAGTTCTTCATTTGGATGATAATATCCGCCGACTTCTGCAGGTTGTCCTTCCACTGCTTTAATTTCATTTAAAATTTTTTCTTCATTTTCTTTAAGTTCTTTTGCCACAGGAGCAAATTTTTCTTCAATTTCCACATCTCCACAATTAGAAAGCTCTTCCGCCCAGTAAGTGGCTAAATAGTAATGAGCCCCTCTATTGTCAATTTCTCCAACTTTTCTTTTTGGAGTTTTGTCATTTTCAAGATATTTTGCCACTGCTCTGTTTAGTGCATCCGCAATAGTAGTGATTTTTTCACTTCCGCCTTGTTTTTTAGCAAGTTTTAGTGATTCTGCAAGTGCTAAAAACTCTCCTAAAGAATCCCATCTTAAATGATTTTCTTTTAAGAATTGTTCTACATGTTTTGGTGCACTTCCACCGGCACCTGTTTCATAAAGTCCTCCGCCTGCAAGTAAAGGAACTATTGAAAGTGTTCTTGCACTTGTTCCAACTTCAATAATAGGGAAAAGGTCTGTTAAATAATCTCTAAGAATATTTCCTGTTACAGAAATAGTGTTTTTTCCGGCTCTAAATCTTTTTACTGTATATTTCATAGCAAGTTCAGGAGCCATAATATAATATTCAACATCGCTTAAATCATATTTTGGAAGTTCTTCTAAAACTTTTTTGATTAAATTCGCATCATGAGCTCTGTTGCTGTCAAGCCAGAATACTATCGGATATCCGCTCTCTTTTCCTCTGTTTACAGCAAGTTTAATCCAGTCTTTTGCCGGCTCGTCTTTTACCTGATAACCTCTGTAAATATCTCCTTCTTTTACTTCATGACACATTACAGTATTACCGTCTTCATCCACTATTTTCATAAATCCGTCTTTTGGAGGGAAAAATGTTTTATCGTGACTTCCGTATTCTTCCGCTTTTTTAGCCATAAGACCTACATTTTGAACAGTTCCTACTTTTGTAGGGTCAAATTGCCCGTGTTTTACCAAATCAGCCACGACTTCTTTATACATTGTTGCATATGTTCTGTCAGGAACATCAATTACACAGTCTTCCGTTTCACCATCAGGTCCCCATCCTTGAAGTCCGTTTTTAATAACAGAAGGAATAGAAGCGTCAACAATAACATCGTTTGGTTTATGAAGGTTTGTAACGCCTTTATCAGAATCAACCATATAAAGTCTTGGATTTTTAGCATAAATTTCTTTTAAAGTTTCTTTAATAGCTTCTTGTTTGTCTTCCGGTAATCTGTCAAGTTTGGCTTCTAAATCAGACAGACCGTTATTTGGATTAAATCCTATTTCTTCAAGTTCATTTGCAAATTTATCAAAAAGTTCTTTGTAATAAACTCTAATAGCATCCCCGAACATTACAGGGTCACTGACTTTCATCATTGTAGCTTTTAAATGTAATGAGAATAAAATATCTTTTTCTTTAGCTTTCTCAATAGATTTTGCATAAAAATCTCTTAAAGCTTCTCTATTTAAAAAGCTTGTGCTTAAAATCTCGTCTTTTTCAAGAGGCAACTCTTTTAAAATTTTTTTGTTTCCTTCATAATCTTCAAATACAAATGAAACCGTTTGTGCTTTTGGAGAAATAAAGCTTTGTTCATTTTGATAAAAATCTCCGTTATCCATATGGTCTACAAAACTTTTACAACCTTCTTTGACATCTCTCATTCTGTGCGGATGAGCTTTTGCATAATTTTTTACAGGTTGAGCAAGTCTTCTGTCTGAATTTCCTTGTCTAAGAACCGGATTAACATTAGAACCGATACATTTTGAATATTTTAATTTAATTTTTTCTTCTTCTGCATTTTTTGGCTCTTCCGGATAATCTGGAAGCGGATAACCTTGGCTTTGAAGTTCTTTTACTGCATTTTGAAGTTGAACTACTGAAGCTGAAATATTCGGTAATTTAATAACATTTGCTTCAGGTTTGTTTACAAGCTCACCAAGGTAAGCCAGTTCATCGCTTTGTCTTAAATTTTCAGGCAGTATATCACTAAATTCGGCAATAATTCTTCCTGCAAGAGAAATATCTCTAAGTTCTATATTTACATTTGCATCTTTTGTAAATGCCTCCACTATCGGCAATAAACTAAATGTTGCAAGATATGGCGCCTCGTCTATTTTTGTCCATACGATTGTTGGCTTCATATATTCTCCTTTTTTTTCTAAATTTTATCACCTTTTTAACAATTTGTAACAATTTTATGATTTCAGTAATTTTTTTTGTTACTAAAAGTAGCAAAAAATTTATTTACATCTTTTGATATTTCTTATATGAGCTTTATAACTGCTTGAAAAAACAGTTCTTTTCCCGCATTTAAGAAAATATAAATAATTGACTTTTGCAGGAAAAACGGCTGAAAGCAATGCACTTTTACTCACGACACATACAGGACTTAACGGAAGACCGTAATGTTTATATGTATTATATAGGCTGTTATCTCTTTTTATTCTTTTTGCACTTACGGGAATATGGGAATAACTTCCGTAATTAAGGCTTCCATCCATTTGAAGTTTCATATGATTTTTCAGTCTGTTATAAATTACGGCGGAGATATATTTCATCTCTTTTGTATTTGCAGCTTCTTTTTGAATAATGGAAGCTATAATTAAATATTTTTTATAAGTTTTATAATTCCAAACACCGAAAAATCTCTTCGCAAAACTTTTATGCCATTTTAAAGATTTTTTATATAAATATTTACAAACATTTTTTCTTTTCATTCCTATGGGTAGTTTGTAAGTATCGGGTTTTAAAAATCCTTCGTCAATATTACAGTAAAAATTTTTTATTTTAAGTTTTTTAGCTATTTGTTTATAGATAAAATAATCGGTTTCCCCCGGAATAATAGTAATATTAGCCAAAGCCGCTTTATTATGTGTCAATCTATACAAAAAATCGGCTTTAGTCATAACATTATTTTTTAAATCCACCCAACCCGCTTGAGGATAACCCAAAAAATCTATAAAAATTTTATCTGTTTTTGATATGTCAATGTTATTTTTTTGTAATGTTTTTATTGTATAATTTGTATTACCTTTTGGAATAAACAAAATTCTCGGGACATATACTTTTCTTGTGAGATAAAAAAGGATAAAAATGGATAATACCAGCAAAACTTCTATTGCAGCTATAATTTTTACTATGGTGTTTTTTTTATTTGTGATTTTCATATCTCTCTTTCATGGAATTACTTTATATAACATTAAATCAAATAATCTGAAAATAGGAAATATTTTTTTTAAAATTGATAAAAAAATCATTTTACAAATCAATAATATTAAAATATTACCTACAAAGAATTATAATAAAGAAATGATAAAAATACATCAAACTTTTTATTTAATTTCAAAGATATTACCGTTTTTTGAAAAATTAGAACTAAATAACATTTATGAAAATAACACTCTCTTAATAAAAAAGCTTGATTTAAACAAAAATAATTTTATCATAAAAACCCCTTATCTGAGTTCCAAAGGAGAAATTTTAATAAAAAAAGATGAAACTTCTGTCTTCAGTAAAAAAATATCTTTTTTAAATTACAAAATAAAAAATTTTTCTTTCACAGGGATTTTAGAAAAAAATAAAATAAAAACCAATATAAAAGCTTTGTTTAACAATAAAAAATTTTATATTAATTTGGTTTCATATGATAATAAAATAGATTTTCAAGGAAAAACAGATAAAATTTTATTTTCTTATAACAATATAAACATAAAAGCTAAAAACATATCAATAAAAGGTAAATTAAATTTAAATTCAAACAAAATAAAATTAAATCTGCACTCCCCTTTTATTCACATACAAAATAAAAACATTTTAATAAATTCATTTGATAATAATATAAATTTGACAAACAATTATTTGACATTAAAATCAAAAAAAGGAAATATTGCTTATAATCTAAAAAAACTTAATCTAAAAAATTATGATTTATACTTTTATATTCCCCAAAAGCTTCTTTTAGCTCACGCCAAACAAACAAAAACAGAATATAAAAACTACACTCTAAATTCTCAAAATACTGAATTTGACTACAATTTAATAAATCAAAATATTTTTTTACACACCAATAATTTAATATTCAATAACGACATAAATGCAAGCGTAAAAGAGGCTTTAATTATTAAAAACAAAAAATTATATTACAAATTAAGCAATGATAAATTGCTTCATAAATATTTTAATCTAAAAACAAATTATATAAAAGGCAACCTAAAAAAAATAGACTTAGCAGATATTTTAGGAAAAATTCTTACCTTTGATGTAATGGCAAAATCTCCGAAAATAGACTTAAAACAAAAAAAAGCCGTAACTCAGAAAATATTATTCAATAAAATTGAATTTACAAATAATAAATTTGATTTTTCAAAAAAACCTTTTAAATTTTCATCTCACACCGACACGCTTTTTAATCAAAGCGTTAAAGATATTTTAAACTATTTCCATATCAATATTCCTTTTATCCAGACAAAAGGATATAATGATATCAATTTCAGCGTAAATAGCGACTTAAACAAAACGGATATAAATTATCAAATTTTTTCAAAAGATTCCAATTTTTCAATCAATCCTAAAAATCAATTTTCCTATCAAAAAATGCAGTTAAAGGGAGATTTAAACAAAAGTTATATAACTTTAAATAATTTTAAATTTACAAATGATTTTATCAATGAACTTTCAGACGCCAATATAACTGTTAATTTAAATCAAAAATATCTAAATGCTTTTATAAACATAAAACATCTCAAAATAGACGATTACCTTAATGTAAAAAATTTTTATGAAAAATTAGTTATTGATTTAAGTAAAAATTATGCTTATCTTATGAACAGTTTTATATTTATAAATCTTAAACAAAAAATCATTTATTTATACTCCCTTAAACCTTTATTAAAATATACAATCTTTAATGAAATTTTTCAAAACGCCCGGGTAATAATAAGACTTTTAAAAAATCAAACGGATATATCTGCAAAGGCTGTTTTGAATTATCCTTTTATATTAAATCAAAAAAATCCAAAAAAATTAAACGCAAATATAATCTTAAAAAACGGAAATATTATAATTAAAAATAAATTCATAAATACGGAAATTATGAATTTTGAAAAAGTCATATCTTATGTTAAAAATATTGATATAGATATTCAAGGCTTGATTAACATTATTGACACCACAAAAAAATTAGCCGGAAAAAAAGCAAAATCAAATAAACCCGTCAAAGTTGTTATAATAGGTAAAAATACAAATTTTGTTTATAAAACTCACAAATTTTTGACAACCGAGGCAACATTAACTTTTAATAAAGAGCTTAATTTCACGGCAAGCTATAAAAAAAGCACCTTAAAGGGTTATATAAAAAACAATTACTTGCTTATAGAGGGTAAAAATTACACAAAAGAGGCTTTAGTCCCTCTTTTTGACTTTTTCAAACATTTTAATAATATAAATTTGGATTTTGTCAGCGTTAAATCCCCTGATGATTTTTATACAGGTAAAATTTACATAAACAGCGCCAGTGTGAAAGATTTGGCCGCTTTAAATAACATAATAGCCTTTATAAATACGATACCTGCTCTGTTGTCTTTGAAAACACCTGGATTTTCCGCAAAAGGATATAAAATAAAAAACGGATTTATAAGCTATCTTTTTTATAATAATATTCTTTATTTCAAACAGATAAAAATAAAAGGGGTTAATATTGATTTTGATGCAAAAGGTTTTGTAAATTTAAATAAAAATTTAATAAAACTGAAAATTCATACAATAGTAAAACTAAAACTAAAAAACATACCAATCATAGGAAAAGCGATTAGTTATCTGTTTTTTGGAAAAGACGGTTACTTACATATAAATATATTTGTAAACGGAGATTTAAACAATCCGAAAGTTTCAAAAGATTTAGGAGGTGGAATTATAGAATCACCTCTTAAACTTTTCAAAAGGATACTGACACTTCCTTTTAATATTTTTTAATCTTCTTCGGTTTCAGAAACCAAAACAAGTTGATAATCGTCTTTTCTTATAACAACACTTCTGTTTCTAGGAATTAATCCTTGTTGTTTTTTCATTTTTTCTATCTCTTTTTGTAAATCTTCAATTTCATTTTTTAGTTGAAGGACTATTTCAACGCCTGCTAAATTTACTCCCAAATCTCTTACAAGTGAAAGAATTAATTTCAATTCATCTATATTCCTTTGGGAATAAAGTCTCATTCTACCTTCCGTTCTGCTTGGCTTAATAAGACCTTCTCTTTCATACTGTCTTAGCGTTTGCGGATGAATATTTAATATTTTGCTAACAACACTTATAAGATAAACCGGTTCATCGTAACTATACATTTTTCTCTCCTTTATTCAGGTAATTTCTCCTGCATCATTTTTGCTAAATTTTCATCTAATTCCTCAACTTTTGGTAAAACAGGTCTTAGTTCTAAATAAAGATTACCGTTTTTAACACCATAGCCTTTAATTCTCAATTTCTGACAACATTTTGAATTTTTAGGGATTTTAACATTAATATTCCCCTTAAATGTATCAATACCCATTTTACCGCCAAACATCATAATTTTTAAAGGGACATCAACTTTTTTGTATAAGTCGTCACCCTTTCTTTCCCACTCATTTGAAGGTGCCACTTCAACTTCTAAAATCAAATCTCCTCTTTGACCCTGTAAAGATTTGCCTTTACCTCTAACCCTTAATTTTTGTCCGGTTTTAATCCCTTCTGGAATTTTAACCTTTATACTTTCCCCATTATAATTAATAGGAAAAACACCGCCTTTAACGGCAATATCAAAAGGGACTTGGATTCTTGCGTGCACATCCAAATTCGGTGCAAATCCACCGCCTCCAAATCCCTCAAATCCAAAACCTCCAAAACCGCTTCTTGAGCTTCTGCCAAATCCACCGCCAAAAATAGATGACAAAATATCATCTAAATCAACATCTTTATGCTGACGGTAAAAATCCTGGAAGTTTTGACCGTTGAACATATTATCACCCATTGTGTCATACTGCTTTCTTTTCTCGGCATCTCCTAAGATTTCATAAGCAGTATTAATTTCTTTGAATTTTTCTTCACACTCAGGTTTTTTGCAAATATCGGGATGATATTTTCTTGCTAATTTTCTATAAGCTTTTTTAATTTCATCCTGACTTGCACTTTCATTAACACCTAAAACTTCATACAAACTTTTACTCATTTCCTCTCCTTACACTACACCTATTTTTGATTATCAATATTATATAATAAAATTGAGTAAAAGTCAATCACTTTTATTAAAATAATTTTTTTTATATAATTAACTGATAAATTGCACTGTTTATCACTGCATTTATAAGAAAAATTAAAGAAATTTATTTAAGATATTTTGAAGTTTTTCTTTAATTTCTTCTAAACTTTCTTTACTTTTCGCTTCAAATCTCGTAACAAGCACAGGTGTTGTGTTACTTGCCCTTACAAGTCCCCATCCTTTTTCAAAAATAACTCTAACTCCATCTACATCTATAATTTGTTTTATATTTAATTTTTCTTTATTCTCTTCAAGATATTTTTTAAGATTATCTATAATTTCAAATTTTTTATCTTCTGTTGTTTTTACTTTAAGCTCATCCGTATTGTAAACTTTTGGAAGTTTTTCAAATTCTTTTACAAAATCAAAGCCTTTTGCAATAAGCTCAATTATTCTGAATGTTACATAAATAGCATCGTCAATTCCAAAATATCTGTCATTAAAGAAAATATGTCCGCTAACCTCGGCTGCTAAATCGCAGTTTTCTTTTTTAAGAAGGGTTTTTAAATTACTGTGCCCTGTTTTATACATAATCGCACGACCGAATTTATTAATTTCATCATACATAACCTGCGTAGCTTTTACTTCACTTATTACACACGGATTTTTCATATTTTTAGCAAAAAAATAAGCTAAAATATCCCCTTTATAATTATATTTTTTATCCAAAAATGCAATTCTGTCGGCATCTCCGTCAAACGCAAAAGCAAAATTTCTGTTTTTCAAAGCCTCTTTTACATCTTTTAAATTTTCTTCAACAGTGGGGTCCGGATGATGATTTGGAAAAGTCCCGTCAGGCTTTTCAAACAAAATTTCATAATTTTCAATCCCAATACCTTCAAGAATATCTCTTAAAACAACTCCCGCAACCCCGTTTCCACAGTCAAATACAGCATTTAAATCAAGCCCTTTTAAATGGGAAAACTGGTTGACTATAAAATCAACATAATCACTTTTCAAATCGTATTTAATAACTTCTTCATTATCTTCAATTTCAATATTGCCGTTTAATATTTCATCTCCTAAAGAATAAATATCTTTACCGAAAAAAGGCTTTTTATCAACGGTGATTTTAAATCCGTTATATTCAGGAGGATTATGGGAACCTGTAATTTGAATACTCCCGGCAATTTTGACTCTTCCTGTTCCTTCTAAACAAAGAGGTCTGAAATTGGCAAAATAGTTTGTTCCTGTTGGAAGCATTCCCCCGCTTATTACTTTTTTATCGGCTTTATTAAGCCCGCTTACAAGCCAGTTATGTAAAACAGGTGAATGTGTTCTGGCATCGTAACTTACAAATATATATTCTCCCTTAATTTTCTTACCTAAAAAATAACCTATCTTTTTAACTGTATCTTCATTTAAATCTTTTTTGAAAATTCCTCTGATATCATATTCTCTGAATATATGTTTCATTTTTCTCCTTTATATTTAATCCACCATAAAAGCGCAAGTTTTGCCCCCGGTGTTAAAACTATTGTTTCATCAAAAATAAATTTTTCAACTTCACTAGCTTTAAGTTCAATTACTTCAATATCTTCTTCTTCAAGCCCGCCGCCTTCGTTTACTTTGTCTTTATTTGTAACTTCCACATAATATATAATCTGTCTTGCCGCATTACTTCCCACACTAGCCCATGTAGCCGTTATTGTTTTTAGTCTGTTTACTTCCACATCATATCCGCACTCTTCTAAAACTTCTTCTTTTGCTATTTCTATATTAGGTTTATCTTTATCGCAAAGTCCGGCACAAAGCTCATATGTAAAGCCGTCACTGTTTTTAAGATATACCGGCAGTCTAAACTGCTTAACCAAAATAACGGAATCTAAATCCTTATCATAAATCAAGATAGAAACACTGTCCATTGAAGAACAGACTTCCCATCGTTTATTTTTATTTTTATATCTATAAAAAACCTCTTTAAGTTCTAAAAATTTACCTTTGCATAAAGTATTTATTTTTTGAATTTCAATCATCAAACAGTCCTTTTTCGTCTTTTATATTAAGTTTAATTTCAAAATCAATCAAAGCGGCAAAATTAAATTTTTCTTTTAAATATTGTTGATGATTTTTATCTACAATCACCGTATTAGCGTGTTTTGTATATTTAATAATATAATTAATTTCATCAAATAAAAATTCATCGTTTTTAAGATTTGTAATCAAAACTTTTTCACTTTTACCATACTCTACTTCTCTAAATTTAGAGTCAATAAAAACAGGCTTAAATCTGTCTATTTCAAATTCAAGAGTATATCTAAGATTATTACTTTCAAAAAAATTAAGCGCTTTTGCAAAATTTTCTTTATAAATAAAAGGCAGATTAAGTTTTGCCCCCTGAAATTCGGATTTGAATAATGTTTTAAGATTTAATGAAATATCTTTGCTTTTAATTTCCTCAATATTTGCAAACATATTTTTAAAATCATCTTTTGAAGTTACTATAAATTTATTATTAAAATTAAGGGCTTTAAGCAAATCTTTCAATTCATCCTCTACAACAACTACATTTTTTTCATTTGACATAGATTTTATCAAACAAGAAGTGATTTTATCCGTAAGATAAATTTTATTTTTTAAGTTTTCGTATTTAAAAATATTAAAAACAGCCTTTTTAAAATCATCTACCCTTATCCAGGCAATTTCTTTATCTAAAACAGGCAGTTCTTTATCCGTAATTATTGCATAAGCCCCGTTTTTGACAGCTTCATTTATAGAATATGTGTCAGTGGCAAAAAAACAGCTTCCCCTGCTTACTTCTTCGCTGTTATCGGTAAAAAACACAACTTCACTTATAAACGGACGGTTTATAAGCTCGCCGCCCGTTAAATTTACAAGAGTTTCTATTTTCATTATTTTATTGGAGTTCCTACTTTTTTTCTTTTTTCCGGTCTTATTAAATTAAGTCCCTCATCATCTTTTGCAGCAAGCAGCATTCCTTCACTCATCATTCCCATAAGTTTTGCAGGTTTAAGATTACTTACCACACAAACCTGAGTTCCTAAAAGCTCATCAGGAGAATAATATTCTTTGATTCCGGCGACTATCTGGCGAGGTTTTCCTTCTCCTAAATCAACTTCAAGTCTAAGAAGTTTTTTAGATTTTTTTACTTCTTCGGCTGCTACAACTTCACCGATTTTAAGCTCAACTTTAAAAAACTCATCAATAGTTATAATATTATCAGGCTCTTTTACAACTTCTTTTTTCTTCATTAAAGGTTTTTCTATTTTAGGGAAAAGCGGCGGAATTTTTTCAATAACAAAATCTTCTAAAAGCTCGCCGTCATTAACTTCTTTAAAACTTTTTGTATTAATTTCAAAATTTAAAGCCTTGGCTATTTTTGTTGTTGTTTTTGGCATTACAGCATATAAATAAACGGAAGTCATTGCAAGTAAATTAGCGATAAGTCCAAGAAGAGCCATTGCTTTTTCTTCTTCGCCGTTTTTCATAAGCTCCCACGGTTTATAAACATCAATAGCTTTATTTCCTATTGAAAGAATTTTCCAAAGCTCTTCAAGAAATTTATGTGTCTGCATTTTCCAAAGATATTTTTCTTCAATAGTCCCTATTATTTCTTTTGCTTCATTTAGTTCGGTAGGATAATATTTTTCTACATTTTCACTGGAAATTTTACCATCAAAATATTTATAAGCCATTCCTATGATTCTATTTAGTAAATTTCCTAAATCGTTTCCTAAATCATTATTAATTCTGTCAATTAAAGCTTTTTCACTAAAATCCCCATCCGCACCAAAAGGCACTTCTCTTAGCATAAAATACCTGAAATTCTCTAACCCGTAAGCATCCGCAACCTCTTTTGGATTAATTACATTTCCCTTACTTTTACTCATTTTCTCACCGTCTCTTGTCCACCATCCGTGAGCCGCTATTTTTTTAGGTAATTCATAATCTATACTCATTAAAAATGCCGGCCAGTAAACTGCGTGAAATTTAAGAATATCTTTTCCTACTATATGAAGATTTGCAGGCCAATATTTTTGAACCATACTTTCATCATCGCTTCCGTATCCAAGAGCGGTTAAATAATTAAACAAAGCATCAAGCCATACATAAACGACATGTTTTGGGTCGTTTATCTCTTTTGGCAGTTTAACCCCCCACTCAAATGAAGTTCTTGTAATTGATAAATCTTTTAGCCCGTCTTCTACAAATCTTATAACTTCATTGGCTTTGGCTTCTGGCAAAATCGGTTTAGATTCTTTTAACCATTTTAAAATTCTGTCTTGATATTTTGAAAGTTTGAAAAAGTAGCTCTCTTCTTTAATAATTCTGGTAGCCCTTCCGCAATCCGGGCAAAGTTCATCATTTACAAGCTGCCCCGGTGCTACAAAACTTTCACAGCTTACACAGTAATGCCCCTCATAATAATCTTTATAAATATCCCCTTTTTTATACATATCAAGAAATGCCTTTTGCACTCCTTTTATATGTTCAGGGTCTGTGGTTCTTATGAATTTATCATAACTTATTTCAAATTCATCCCAAAGTGCTTTAAATTTACCGCTTATTTCATCTGCATACTCTTTTGTGCTTTTTTTTCTTTTTTTTGCCGCTTCTTCTATTTTTTGACCGTGCTCGTCCGTTCCTGTTAAAAAGAAAGTATCAATTCCTTTAAGTCTGCTAAATCTAGCAACAACATCCGCTATAATAGTTGTATAAGCGTGCCCTATATGAGGTATATCATTCACATAATAAATAGGTGTTGTCAAATAATATGTTTTACAATTTTCACTCATTTTTGTCCCTTATATACTTCTTTTACTCTTTTGATTTCATATTCGCTTCCAAAAAAACAAGGAGTTGTGTCATGAGGATGTTTTGTTTCAAGCTCGAGCAAATCATTTTCCCCGTCTATTGCAAAACCTCCCGCTTTTTTATATACATAGGCAAACGGAAATACTTCAAAAAGTTTTCTTAATTTTCCTTTTGGTTTATCTTCAGCCCCCGGATATGCAAAAAGACCTCCTCCTTTTAACAAAATCTGATGCAAATCAGGGACCATTCCGCCTGAATATCTAAGTCTGTAACCTTCCATAAACAAATCGTCAATCATTTTTTTGTGATAAGGATACCAATATTTTTGAGTTCCTCCAGGTCCTAAAATTTTACCTTTTTTATCTAAATTTATCTCTTTTACAAATTCAAACTCTTTGGTTTTTTCATTAAGTCTAAACATTTCCACAATATCTCTTGCCACAACAAGTTCAACTCTCGGACCATATACAATATACCCGCTAGCCACTATATTTTCTCCGTTATATCCGTTTTCATAAATTCCGAAAATCGTTCCTACACTTAAATCAACATCAATCAAGCTGCTTCCGTCAAGCGGGTCATACGCTACTAAATATTTCCCTTCGTTTTTACTCACGGCAGATTCTTTTTCTTCGCTTATAATTTCTTTTACACTAGGTAAGTTTAAAAGATGCTTTTCTACAATTTCATCGCTTATTACATCAAGTTTTGCCTGAATATCACCGCTTGAGTTTTGAGTTTCTACTTTTCCCGTATCTTTTGTTTTTATAGCTTCGCTTATTTCAATAGCTATTTTTTTAAAACTGTCAATAATTTCTGTCATTTTTTCTCCTTATATGTCAGTAGAGTTTTTTAAAACCCACTCTATTATTTCATCTGTATTATTTAAATCAAGAATTTCTATATTTGAAGGAATTTCATCTTTTTTGATAGTATTATCAATCGCTACAGCTTTTACATATCTAAAATAACTTTCATCAATTTCACCTCTAAAAATTCCAATTCTAGGAAGCGGCAGATATTTTAACCCTTCTACAAGCAAAATATCAAAATCATTTACCATATCAACTATTTCATCAAGAGATTTTTGACGATGTGAAAAATAAGTCGTTCTTGTAGGAGAAGTCACAACAACTTCCGCCCCCGTGGCAAAAAATTTATAGCTGTCTTTTCCTTCTTTATCAAACCGGGCTTTATCTCCCGGATCGTTTTTGATAACTGCTATTTTATAAGAGCTTATAAGTCTTTTTGCTATTTTTTCTATAAGAGTAGTCTTTCCGGAATTACTCGGACCTGTAAATGCAACTGCTTTTCTCAAGTTTTACCTTTTTTGACATAATTTTATCAAATTATTCGTTTTTAAAGTAGTTCTCTTCTATTTTTTGTGCGGGAAGAGGTTTGGAATAATAATATCCTTGGATATAATCAACTCCTTTTTCAAAAACAAAATCTTTTTGTCTTTCATCTTCCACACCCTCGGCTATAAGTTTAAGATTCAAAATTTTAGCCGTTTGGATAACAATTTCCGTTAATGCCACATCATCTTTATTGTCAGGAATACCGTCTATAAAACTTTTATCAATTTTTAATTTATCAATAGGAAGAGTTTTGAGTTTTATAAAATTAGAATATCCTGTCCCGAAATCATCAAGAGAAATAGTTATACCCAACTTTTTGACATTTTGCAATGTTGCTTCAACTGTTTTGGTATCTTGCATTATACTCTCTTCCGTTATTTCAATTCCAAAATAAGTAGTATCAAAATTATATTTGTTTATAAGATTTTTAAGTTGTTTAATAAACTCCTCATCTTCTAACTGCTGCATAGTCGTATTACAAGAGACCACTCCTGGATTGTAACCGTTTTTAAGCCACTCTTTTATCTGAATCATAACTTTTTGTATTGTCATTAAATCAATATCTTTAATCATACCTTCATTAATGGCAACAGGCAAAAACTCCGCAGGAGAAATAAGCCCTTTTATAGGATGATTCCATCTGATTAAAGCTTCCATTCCGGCAAGTTTACCGTTTTTGTCAATTTGAGGCTGATAATAAACTTCAAGTTCATCAAATTTTTTATCTTCTATCATTCTTTTAAGAGAATTTTTTATTTCCATATATTTTTTTATTTTTTCATCTATTTCTTTATTATAAAATGCTATTTTTATACTTTCATATTTAACATTATAAGCACTCATAGAAGCTTTGTTTACCAAATCGTCAAAACTTTCTCCGTCTTTTTTATTAAAAGCAATACCGATTCTCACAGAAGGAAAAATTTCAATATCTTCAAATTTAAGTGTTTTTGTAAGAGAATTGTTAATTCTATAAACTAATTTGTCAATCTCAAATTTTGTTTTGTATCTGGCAAGCACAATAAATTCATCAATTTTCCCTTTTCCGATAATATCGCTGTTTTTTACTATATTTTTAAGTTTAGAAGTAAAATTTTTGATAATATCATTACCTATTTTATTTCCGTATATTTCATTAATATTTTTAAATTTATTTATATCAATATCAATAATCGCAATTTTTTCATCTTTATATTTTTCAAATTTTCTTTTTAAACATTTTCTGTTTAAAAGATTTGTAAGTTCGTCAAAACACTCTTTTTGCTCCTTTTCTTTTTGTAAAGCCGATATCTTTTTATCATATTTTTTGAATCCTTCTATAATTTTTTTAGATACGAAATAAGCTACAAAGGATATAATCAAAAATAAAATTATCAAAAACAATATCAGTTTTTTTAATAACATTGAAAGTAAATATTGTTTTTTTTGTTCTATTTTCTGTAGTTGTTTATTTAAATTATAAATATAAATCCCACTTCCTATAGTTAAATCAAAATTCTTATCATAAACCATAAAAGAGATTTTTTTAGTTGGTTTACCCAAAGGATTATATGCTAAATATTCAACATAAGTTCCATTTGGATGTGATATGGCAGCGTTTATTAATTTTCTTATAATAAAAACACCGTGTCTTTTTAAATTCCATCTGTTTTTACCGATAAAGTTTTTATTTATATGATAATAACAAATTCCTTTACTATCAAAAACAAACAGATATCCCCTTTTTCCCCATCTAAAGCTGTCAAATAAAACGGCAATATCTTTTTTTATCTCTTTTTTAATATATTTTGTATTTTCAAAGACATAATAATATTTATTCCCTATTTTTTTAGAAGCAACAATATAGCTTTTATTCAAATGAATAGGATTTTGTGAAATTTTTATATGAATAAATCCATCAAAATCAATAGGTCTGTTTTGACTTGTAAGTAAAAGATTTAAAATATCCTCTAATCTTTCTTTTTCTTTTTTTACATCAAGAGCATATAAATTATTAAGAAGTTTTAAAGCTGATTCAACTCTTTGTTTGGTAGTAAGTTTTAAATCTTTATAAAATTCGTTTTTGACAGTCTTTTTTTCTTGTTTGTAATAATTTTGAAAAGTAATTTCAATAATTGCAAATGTAAAAATCATAGATATCAAAATAATAAAAATAGGAAAATAAAGCATCAACTTCCGATAAAGATTATATTTTTTTTCCATCTTTTTCTCTTTTTTTATTACATAATATCATATATTTAGCTCTGAGTCAATTAATAAACCGGTTATTGTAATACACCGCTTGCTTTTTGAATAACAGGAACAAATTCCTCTTTTTTATAAACTTTTCCGCCCATACTGCCTAAATGCTCGCTTGGAACCTGACAGTCAATATATTCAACCCCGTTTTGTCTTAAAACATCACAAAAATAAATCAAAGCCAGTTTTGAAGCATCTGATTTTAAATAAAACATACTCTCTCCGCTGAAATATTTATTAATGGCAACCCCGTAAAATCCTCCGACAAGCTCCCCTTCATAATAACTTTCAACTGAAAGAGCAAACCCTAATTTATGTAATTGGGTGTAAGAATTTATAAATTCATTATTTATCCATGTCCCGTCTTCTTGCTTTCTTTTGACTTTTGAACAGTTTTTTATAACCTCATCAAAATTTTCATTTATTTTAAATTCCCATTTTTTGCTTCTAAGTTTTTTAAGCAGTTTTTTTGTTGTTTTAACTTCATTAGTTTTTAAAAGCATTCTTTTATCCAAAATAAACCAGTGAAAAAGCCCTTCATCATCCTGATACCATGGGAAAAAACCGTTTGAATATCCTTCAAGAAGTCTTTTTGGATGCAAATCATAACTAGCCCCTATAAATCCGTCTTCAAATTCTTCATAAGGGGAAGGAAAAGAGTAATCATCCAAAAGATATAAAGGGGGATTTTCATTTACTTTTATCATTTTTTTTCTTTAAATTAAATTCACCTTTTACATAATCTATTTTTATATCTCCACCGTTTTTAAGCTCCCCAAACAAAATTTCATCGCTTAAAGGCTCTACTATATTCTCTTCTATAATTCTTGCAAGAGGTCTTGCCCCGAATGAAGGAGAATATCCTTTTTTTGCAAGTGCATCTTTTGCTCTTTTTGTAAGAGATATTTTTACTTTTTTGTTATTTAATCTTTCTTGAAGCTCATCAATAAATTTATCAACCACCATCAAGACAGATTCTTTACTTAGAGGTTTAAATCTAACAACGCTATCCAACCTATTTAAAAATTCCGGTGCAAAAAACCTGTGAATCGCCTCTTCTTTAAATTCACTCATCTCTTGCATAAATCCTGGCGTATTACCTTCTCCAACTCCAAGGTTACTTGTCATTATTAAAACAACATTTCTAAAATCGGCCTTTCTGCCGTCATTATCAGTTAATGTCGCATTATCCATAACCTGAAGTAAAACTTGCACAATATCCGGATGGGCTTTTTCTATTTCATCAAGTAATAAAACCGTATGAGGCTGTTTTCTAATAGCTTCTGTTAAAATCCCTCCTTTTTCATATCCTACATAGCCGGGAGGCGAGCCTATAAGTTTTGCAACTGAGTGTTTTTCTTGATATTCACTCATATCAAATCTCAAAAAGTTTATTCCGAAAATTGAAGCTAATTGTTTTGCAATTTCCGTTTTTCCAACTCCTGTAGGTCCTACGAATAAAAAGCTCCCTATCGGTTTATCTTCACGGGTTAGACCGGCTTTTTTTCTTTTTATAACTTTTACAAGCTCTTTTATGGCTTTTTCTTGACCAAATACTTTTTTATTCAGATTTTCTTCAAGATTTCTAAGTTTTTCAATTTCATTGCCAGTTGCATTTTCTTTTGGAATATTGGCAATATGAGCCACAATCCCTTCTATATCGCTTTTTGTTATAAGTTTTTTGCCTCTAATTTTATATTTAGCCCCCGCTTCATCAATCAAATCAATGGCACTGTCTGGCAAAAACTTTTCTCTTAAATATTTTTTAGCCAAAATTGCCGCATTTTTAATTGCTTCTTCCGAATATCTTACTTTATGGAACTCTTCATATTTAGGTTTAAGACCTTTTAGAATTTTTATTGTGTCTTCAATCCCGGGCTCTTTTATATCTATTTTTTGAAATCTTCTGTTAAGCGCCCTGTCTTTTTCAAAATGATTTTTATACTCTTCATATGTCGTAGCACCGATACATCTGATTTCGCCTTTTGCCAAAGCCGGTTTTAGGATATTTGCCACATCCATTTTACTGTCCCCCGCAGCTCCTGCCCCTACTATCATATGAATTTCATCTATAAATAAAATAGGCTCGTTTTCTTTTTTAAGCTCTTTTAAAACATTCTTTATTCTTTTTTCAAATTCACCTCTGTATTTTGTCCCTGCAATAAGACTTCCCATATCAAGTGAATATATCTTTTTGTCTTTCAAAATCTGAGGCACTTTTTTTGTAGCTATTTTTTTGGCAAGTCCTTCTACTATTGCCGTTTTACCTACTCCCGCTTCGCCTATTAATACGGGATTATTCTTTTTTCTCCTTGCCAAAATCTGAATTACTCTGTCTATTTCTTTTTCTCTGCCTATAACATCATCAAAACTCAAAGCCTCTTTTGTAAGCTCGGTTGTAAATTCTTCAAGAGTTGATTCTTTATCCTTAAGCCCTTCTATCTCTTTTTCTATATCTTTGATTTCCGTAACATATTCCACTATTTCAATCTTTTCTATTCCAAATTCTTTTAAAAGCTGAGATGTATAACTTGTTTCATCTTCAAGTAAAGAGATAAAAAAATCAATCTCATCAGCCACCGGTTTTTTAATTCCTTCCAAATGATTTATCATTCTTTCAGTCGCCCTGTGAAACGACATAGTTTCACTCGGATTTACTTCTACGGGAACTTTTTCCATATATCTGTCAAGATAATAATCAAGCCCCCGTCTTAAATAATCAACATCCACTCCGACATCTTCTAAAATTTCCCTGATATCTTTGTTTTTCAATAAAATATAAAATGCATGGTCTATTGTAATATATTCGTTTTTTCTGAATTTTGTTTCATTTATAATATCAGCTAATATCTTTCTTAAATTTTCAGTTATATTCATCTATACCTCCTCTATTGTAGCTCTTAGCGGAAAACCGGCCGAACGGGCAAGAGTGTGTGTTTTTTCCACTTTCATCTGTGCAATTTCATAAGGATACACCCCTACTTCGGCACTGCCGTTTTTATCCACTTTGAGCGTAATATTTATAGCTTCTTCTTCGTTTTTATAAAATATCGTTTTTAAAATTTCTATAACAAAATCAAAAGTCGTATAATCATCATTCAATAAAACAACTTTATAAAGTTTTGGTGTAACGGCTTTTATATCATTCTTAAAAGCAGCCTTAGTCGCCATTGTTTTCTCCTATCATTTCCCACATTTCTTCTTCTTTCAAAATTTTAACGCCGAGTTTTTCAGCTTTTTCAAGTTTGCTTCCGGCATCTTTACCTACAATTACAAAATCTGTCTTTTTAGACACGGAACTGCTTACATGTGCACCTAGATTTTCAAGAATTTCTTTTATCTCTTCTCTTGGTTTACTCATAGCTCCTGTTAAGACTACTTTTTTACCAAGAAAAGGAGAGTTTTTAATCTCTTTTTTTTCAGGATTTTTAGGTTCGATATATTTTATAAGAGTTTCAATTCTATTTTTATTTACCCTGATAAATTCTTCAATGGATTTTACCATTTCAGGACCGAACCCTTCTATTTTATAAAACTCCACAGGGTCAACTTTATAAAATTCAATTCCGAAATTTTCACATATTTTTTTACTGGCAACCTCTCCTATATGCTCAATCCCTAGAGCATTTACAAATCTCCAACATTCAATTCCTTTTGTTTTTTTAATTGCATTTATTAAATTCTCAGCCTTTTTTTTGGCAAATCCCGGCAGATTTTCCAAATCTTGCACTTTTAACTTAAATAAATCCGTTACATCTTTAACCAAACCTTTGTCATATAAAAGTTTTGCAACACTTTCTCCAAGTCCGTCTATATCAAGACAGTTTTTACCGGCAAAATATATAATCGTATTTACTATTCTAGCCGGACAAGAGAGGTTTTGACACTTAATCAACGCACCCTCATCCAAAACTTCTTCTCCGCATACAGGGCAGTGTGTAGGACGAGGAATTAATTTTTCATTTCCTGTTCTTTTTTGATACAAAACTTTTGTAATTTTTGGAATAACATCCCCGCTTCTTATAACGATAATGTGGTCGCCTATTCTTACATCAAGCCTTTTTATTTCATCAAAATTATGCAGTGTCGCCCTTTCTACAATAACCCCGCCTATTTCAACAGGCTTTAAAACGGCAACAGGAGTTAAAACACCTGTTCTTCCGACCTGAATTATTACATCTTCTATAATTGTCTCTTTTTCAACCGCCGGAAATTTAAAAGCCACCATCCATTTAGGATATTTTGTTGTATAACCAAATTCTTCAAGCAAATTAAGCTCGTCTATTTTTACAACCATTCCATCAAGCATTACGGGAATTTCATCTCTCATTTCAATAAATTCTTCATACTTTTTATATACATAATCCAAATTTTCACTATCACATTCCCCTCTTTTAGGAGGCATTTTAAATCCTAATGAATATACAAAATCCATCATATTTTTATATGTTTTGAATTTATTTATAAACTTTTGTTTATCTTCATTATATTTTTCAGCACTTATTTCATCCGAATTTAAAACCTCAACAGGATACCCCACTCCCCATGGATAAAACAAAAGAGGTCTTTTTGCCGTAATTTTCGGGTCAAGCTGTCTTAGACTCCCGGCAGCCGCATTTCTTGGATTAGCAAAAGGCGGTTCTCCTTTTTTTATCCTCTCTTCATTAAGTTTTTCAAAATCTTTTTTGCCTATTAAAACTTCGCCTCTTATTTCTATAAATTCTTTATAATCTATTTCCAAAGGGATGGAATTTATAGTCTTGGCATTAAGCGTTACATCTTCGCCTATGCTTCCATCTCCTCTTGTTTCAGCCCTTAATAATGTTCCATTGTTATAAATAAGATTCAAACTTGCCCCGTCGAATTTCGGTTCTATATAAAAACTGAATTTTTTATCGGTTAATTTTTTAACCCTGTTTACCCAGTCGTTAAATTCCTCTTTACTAAAGACATCTTCCATAGACCACATTTTTGTAATATGTTTAGATTTTTTAAATTCATCCAAAACCACATCGCCCACTCTTCTAGTAGGAGAAGTTTTATCTATCTTATCGGGGTGGGATTGTTCCCACTTTTCAACTTCTCTGTAAAGCCTGTCATATTCTTCGTCCGTTACTAACGGATTATCTAAAACATAATAATAATAAGCCCATTTTTTAAGCGTATCAACAGCTTTTTTATAATCTTCATAACTATTTATCATTTCCACTCCGTTTTTTAAATTAAATAAATTATATCAAAATTTTATAAAAAGTTCAATAAACTTTAGTGAAACAAACTAAAGTTTATAAATGATTAACCCTTTTTTTATCTTTTAATACAAACTTACTCAAAAATTTACAATATTCACTGTAGCATACATTATATTTTTCTTCTATTTTATGTCTGTTTTCAAACTGAAGTCTCAAATAATCGTTTTTTTTATACCTGTAAAATAAAACTCCACTGTAAAAAAATCTGTTTTTATTCAAAAATTCAACAATATTATCAATTTCTTTTGTCTGAAAATTAATATCGGCATAAATCATATCGGAAGATGATTTCAATTTAGAAAAGAGCAAAGCAAACCTTTTTTCAAAATTTTGAACTTTACCTTCTATTATAACACCGCCTATTTTTAAAAGTCTGTTTTTCCATAGTTTTATTACAGGTTTTAGTGTGAAAAAGGATGAAACATAATAGCCTCTCCGTATATTGCATAAAGCCCCAGGTCTTTGGCTTTTTGTATCAGATAATCAAACATTTATCATCGTTTATAAGCTCCGGATTTCCAAAATCATATTTAAATTTATATCTAGCCCCCATACTTGAACAAATCTCACTTATTACATCTTCCATCATCTCTTTTATATTTTGTCTTACTCTGTCA
>JALVWY010000027.1 GCA_027023105.1 Campylobacterales bacterium
TAAAACAATAACAAGAGGTAATGCAAAAGCAGGTAATCCAAACGGACCTGAAGCTGCAAGAGCTCAAATGAAAAAAGTTTGTGCAACTTGTCATGAAACAACATTTATTAATAACTATTTCCAAAGAACAGATGCAGCGGTAACTGTTTACAATCAATACAGAGCATTTGCAAACAAAATGATGAAAAATCTAAAAGCAAAAGGTTTAATTAGAGCCGATGTGTGGAGCGACCCGTTCTTTAAACTTTATTATTACCTATGGCATCATGAAGGAAGAAGATTCAGACAAGGTGCAGCAATGGGAAGTCCTGATTATGCTCACTGGCATGGTGTATTTGAAGTAATGCAAGATATCAGAGAGATGAATGATATTTATAATTACAGAATGAAAATGCTTAAAAAATACGGAAGTGCAACAAAAGTTCTTGAAAACGAACCGCCAATGCCGGTTGTTACTCACGAATAATTCTTCAGCCCTTTTGGGCTTTTTTATTTTTATCAATAAAAACGCTCTGACACTTTAATTATATAATGTAAAAATTTAAAAATAAAGCTTATTGTTATTTATATTAATTTATAAAAAAGGGAAAAATTATTTTTTCCCGTATTCTTTAGCTACTGCAGCGATATCTTTATCACTCATTTTTTTAGCTACAGGAACCATCATAGGATTTCCTTTTCCTGTTTTTTTCATTTCTTTAATTTTAGCTTCTATTTGAGCCGGTGTTAATTTGTCAAGTTTCCCAGCTATTCCACCATTATGACACATTGTACAATTTGCTGCAAATGCAAAAGCTCCTAAGCAAGCTATTCCTAATAATTTTTTCATATTAAATCCTTTTTTTAAATTTAGATGCTTATTATACATAAATTTTATAAATTTACAAAATTTATTTACCGTAAGTTTGAATTATTGCTTTTATATCTTTTTTAGAAAGTGTTTTAGCAATATATGCCATTGTGTTTTTTTTATGTTTTAATTCATTTAATCTTTTTTCAATAAAACTTTTTTTTAGACTGTTTAAATTAACTTCTTTTCTTCCGTTATGACAAGAAGAACAAAAACTGAAATTTTTAGCCAAAATAAAAACAGGTAAAACAAATATCAGCTTTTTCATTTTTTTATCTCCAAAGCAAGATTAAATGAATTTTTTATACAGTCATTAAAACTAACACCATTATAGGCATTTCCTGTGAGTATTACGCTGTTTTTTTTGGCTTCATTCATTATTTCTTCAACTAATTTCTGATGTCCTAAAGAATAATTAGGAATTGCATTTTTATGCACTTTTATCCAGGTAAATTTTGGATTTTTGGCTCCCGTCATTTTTTCAACATCTTTTTTAGCTATTTCTATAATCTCTTCTTGACTCATTTTTTGAATTTCAGGATATCTGGCACCACCAACCATTACACGAATACCGTTTCTGTTTGGAAAAATATATTTATCCATTAAAATACCTAGAGTTCTTTCTTTTATGCTTAAAATTCCAAATCCTACAGGTTTAATATCTTCATAATCAAATCCTACAATAGCCACAGGATTATATTCTATTTTTGAAAGTAGAGTGCTTAACTTTTCATATCTTTTCAAAATTTCAGCCGCCTCATATGCAGGAGCGGCTATTACAACTTTATCAAAACTTTCAAGTTCATCAATATCTTTTATTTCTTTATTGATAAACTCGGCTTTTGTTTTATTTTTAAGGATTTGTATAAATTCACTTATTCCATATTCAAATGAATGAAGTTCACCGCTTGGCTGACCTCCTTTTTTGAGTTTCATCATACCTTTAAACAAACTTCCATACTCACACTCTATTTTTTTAAGTTTAGGAAAAGCTGCGTTCATTGATGTCTTCTCAGGTGTAGAAGCATAAATTCCGGCAAGCATCGGTATCATCATTTTTTTGGTAAATTCTTTTCCAAATCTTCTATCGGCAAATTCAGCCGCACTCTCTTCTTTATCACATACAGGCTTAATAAAAAATTCTTTTAAAATTCTTATTTTTGCACCAAAAGACATAATATCGCTTTTCAAAAAATCAAAAGGTTTTACAGGAAGAAAAATTAATTTATCATCAAAAATAAATCTTTTTTTTGCATTCTCATTTGCCATAACAGGCTTAATTCCTATAGATTCACACAATTCAAGAGTCCTTGGAGAATTACTTAAAAATCCGTTAACCCCTTCTTCCATTAAATAATTACCAATCTTTTGAGTGTAAGCTTTTCCGCCCCATTTATCTTTTTCAAAAACACTCACTTCAAAATCATTTTGTAAATAATAAGCAAGACTTAAACCGCTTATTCCACCGCCTACTATTGCTAATTTTTGCATATTTTCCTCCTATAAAATAAAACTCCTAAACCTAAAACAATCATAAAAGAGCTTAAAATTTGTCCCATTGTAAAAGGTCCTAAAACAAATCCAAGCTGAACATCAGGCTGACGCCAAAATTCACATAAAAATCTGAAAAATCCATAAGTTAATAAATAAAGACCTATAAGCTCGCCTTTACATTTATAAAACTTTTTATAATATATATAGATAAGCAAAAAGCTCAAAATCCCTTCAAAAAAAGCTTCATAAATCCCAATAGGATGTCTTAAAGCGCCATCTATATAAACGCCCCATGGAACATCGGTAACTCTTCCTACAATCCTTCCATTTAAGAAATTACCAATTCTTCCAAAAACATAAGCAAGCGGAATGGCAAGAGCTGTAACATCTAAAATTTTCCAAAAATTTACTTTTTTAAAATAACAAAAAAGAAGAGTTGCAACTCCAAATCCTATAACCGCACCGTGATAACTCATCCCGGAAATTCCGACAAATTTGCCATTTACAAAAGGATTAAAAATCTCCCACGGATGAAGCAGATAATAAGTGCTGTCTCCTGGCATATAAAAAATCACATACCCAAGCCTTGCACCTAAAATAACCCCTATTTCAGCCCATACAAAATATTCGTCTATTGTTTTTTTATCGTATCCCAGTTTTTCTCCAAATTTAACTCCAAGCAAATACCCAACTATCAAAGCGGTAATATACATTAAAGCATACCAATGAACTTTAAATCCAAACAGTGAAAATGCCACCGGGTTTATATGAGAATAAATATGCTGCCAAAATTCCATTAATTTTCCTTTATAATTTCGGCAATAAGCTCAAGCGGATGCTTAAAAAGTTTTTTATCCCCCACTTTATCCAAATGCTCTGTTATTTGCATCCTACAAGCACTACATTCGGCACTAACATACTCGGCATCTACTTTTTTTATCATTTCGGCCTTAATAAGCCCCTCTTTTCTTGCTAAATCAAATTTTTCACTTTGAATTGTAATACCGCCAAATCCGCAACATAAATCAGGATTTTCCATTTCATTAATAGTATAATTTTTAGAAATTAAACTTCTTGGCTCTTTTCTTATATTAAACACTTTACCAAAATGACACGCATCGTGATAAGTGATTGTTTTATCTGATTTTTGTAATTTATTAAGCTTTTCTTCCAGGTCTGTATACTTATAAAACCACTCTGTAGTCCCGAAAATTTTGGCTTTTACTTTTTTGTGCCTTTCTATCCAATCCGGTAAATAATATTTTATATACTCTTCATAATCCTTTTTAAGCATTGCGGTGCAAGTAGCCTCAGGGACCAAAATAGCTTCAACTTCATCTAAAAAACTTTCAAAATACTCTATATTTCTTTTTATAAGCTCCTCGGTTGTTTTAAAATCCCCCGTAAAATAAGCAGGAGCCCCGCAACACGCCTGTTTTTTGGGAATAAAAATATCAATATCCAAAAATTTTAAAATCTCAACCAAACTGTCCCCTACCTCAACATAATTGTAATTTGCAAGACAGCCTATAAAAACAGCAACTCTTCTTTTTCCGCCGATTTTTATATTTTCAGGATATTTTTTAAGAAATGTTTTTTTTCTAAAAGCGGGAATCAGTCTTCCTTTTTTAAGCATAGGCAAAGAGATTCTGCTTCTTATGGATTTTTTTTCTTCTTCTATTTTAAATCCACAAGTTTGAAAATAAAATCCAAATTTAGAAACCAAATCATAAGCCCATCTGTTTTTAAGCAAAAAGAAAAAAGCCCTTTTCCAAGGTGCGATTCCAT
>JALVWY010000028.1 GCA_027023105.1 Campylobacterales bacterium
GTTAATTTCTTGGTTGAAAACTTTAATCTTGGTGTTATCAGCGGTGATATTCATAAAGATTTCGGAAAAGAATTAGCAGCAGGTTAATTCTTTTCTCCCTCCTTCGAGGCTTTTTGCCTTACCAACTGTAGTATTCTTTTATTTTTTCCAAATTTATTATCTGAAGTTTTGAATTTTCATTTTTTATAATTCCAAGAGTTTTGAATTTTTTAAGTTTTCTTGAAAGTGTTTCAGGTTTAATATTTAAAAGCGCGGCAATGGAATGCTGTTTTAAATCTTCAAAAGCTTCTGGATTATCATAAATAAACTTGGCAATTTTTGTTTCGGTATCAAATATAAGATTATTTTGAATAATTCCATCTAAATATTTCATTTTTCTAAGAAGTGAACTCATAATTTGCATACAGACATCACCTTTTTGCATAAAATTTTTAAATTTTTCAAACTCTATTTTCAAAATAACTCCATCACTATCCATTGCACAATTCGCAGGATATGGAATATTTTCAAAATTTGGAAGCTCAGCGATTAAAGAAACGGGCTTAAATTTATGTATTATAAGTTCATTACCTTTATTATCAGCCTTATAAACTCTTGCGCTTCCCTCAATTAAAAGATGAAGATATTTAGGCTCTTCTTTTTCATAAAAAACAATATCATTTTTTTTTAATTTTTTTATAATTACAATTTTTTGAATTTCATTTAAATCTTTATCATCTAAATTTTTAAATAAAAAATAATTTTTTAAATTCATAAAAAACCTTTTTTATATAATTATATCGTTTCTTAATCTAAATCAATTTTTTTTATTAATTGCTTTGTTATAATCAAAATAAAAAAGGAAAACCATGCAAATAAAAATGTTAAATTACGAGCCTATGAATGAAGTTCATTTAAACGAAGTGAAACTGCTTGAAAAACTTCTAAAAGAACTTGACGAAAACAAAGATGTGACAAACACTTTAGAAGAATTTATAAAAGATGTTAAAGAACATTTCGCTTTTGAAGAAGGGCTTATGAAAAAATATGATTTTTTTGCATATTTTCCACATAAAATGGAACACGATAAAATTATAAACGAACTTTATAATTTAAGAGGCAAAGAGAATGAATATCTCAAAAAATATTTTAAAGAGCATTTCATTCCCTGGCTTGATAACCATATCTTGACAATAGATACGGTAACAGCCGGATTTTTTAATATGGTAGGAGCTAAATAATTTGATATTTATTTAGTTCTTCTTCACTTATCCCTTCAATAAGTCCTAAATTTTTTAATTTTTCTATAACCTTAGCAGTTGTATCAACATCAGGCGGCCAAACTCTCATAAATCCGTCAAGTTCATTTTTATTGCTTCCATCAATTCCAACAATCTCATCTATCCAAACATCACGAAGAGCATCAATATTATTCGTAACCCTCCAAACAAGCATATAAGGATTATTAATTTCATCTGTATTTATAAAAACAACAATTCTTAAATTTTCTTTAAATTGTTTTATTTTTTCAAAAATCTCTTTTGCCGACTTTTCTTTTTTAAACTTAATCACACAAATAGGATTTTTTGTTTCAACAAAATATTGCCTAACATCTTCAATCAATGGCTCAACTTCTTTTAATTTTTTTAATAATTCTTCATTTTCTAAAACTCGGAACTCAGAACCCGGAACGCGGTTACTCTCTTGTGTTGCATCAATCCCAAGTTTCCCGCCTACAAGCTCTTCAATGCTTGAATGGTCAAGTTCATCTACAATACCTTTTGAAATTAAAATTTTCTCTTTATCAAAATTATTTAAAATATATTTTGTTAAATTTTCATAATCCCTAAGAGGCGGTGCGTCTTCTCCTACAAAAACAGCGTGTTTTACAAAACTCATCTGCCCTACTCCCCACAAACTATGCATAACCTGCAAACTATGCCCCGGGTATCTTGGAGCAATTTTAGCTAAAATAAGATTATGAAAAACGCCGTTTTCCGGCATTGCGTAATCTATTAAATCCGGAGCTGTGGTTTTAAGTAAAGGCAAAAATATTCTCTCAGTAGCATATCCCATATATTTATCTTCTAACGGCGGTTTTCCAACAACCGTAGCGTAAAAATAAGGCTCTTTTTTTGTAGTAATTGTTTTAACTCTCATCACAGGAAAAGGCTTTTTAAGAGTATAATATCCCGTATGGTCTCCAAACATTCCCTCTATTTCCATCTCTTTTGGATCGCAATATCCTTCAATTACAATATCAGCATCTACCGGGACTTCTAAATCATTGCTTATACATTTAACAAGTTTTGGATTTTTACCTCTAATAAATCCATAAAGCATAACTTCAAAAATCCCGGGTGGCATAGGGGCTGTCGCACACCAAGTCCATAAAGGGTCTCCACCGATAGCCACACTTACAGGCATTAATTTATTTGCTTTTTTATACTCCCAAAACAGATGTGCGCTGTCTTTATGTATTTGCCAATGAAGTCCAAGGCGATAATCATCATAAACCTGGAGTCTATACATCCCGACATTACGAATATTTCCATCAAGGCTTTTTGTATAAACCTGCCCCATTGTAATAAATTTTCCACCGTCTTTTTCCCATGTTTTAAGAATAGGCAAACGGCTAAGTTTTGCCGCTTCTCCTTCATAAATGTGATATTGACATTCTGCATTTTTTACACTTTTTGGAATTGTATTTTTAATGGCAAAAAGCTTTCCAAAGGCTTTTAATTTATCACTAAGAGTCTTTGGAGGTTTCATTTTTATTAAAGATTCTATTTCCTCGGCTATCAAATCAAGTTTTTTACCAAAAATTTTCTCAACAACCTCATCATTTGCAAAAATGTTCATCAAAACAGGAATATCATATTTTTTATCCCCTTGCATAGGAGAGGTAAAAAGCAAGATTTTTGGATTCTTTTTTTTAGCTTCAATATATGCAAGATGAGGGATTTCAAGATTTACATCAAGCGGAGTGTCTATAACTTTTATATATTCTTTTAAATTATCTAAATTCATCAATTCCCCTTAAAATTCCGTTTTTATTAAAATATTCAATCATTCTTTTATATGTCTTATTAGAACTTAGCGTTTTAACATCCCCTACAACAATAAGTTTTCTTTTTGCCCTTGTAATTGCGACATTAAGTCTTCTTAAATCATCCAAAAATCCAATTTGCTCTTTTTCATTAGCTCTAACTAAACTTAAAATAATTATCTCTTTTTCCCTTCCTTGAAACCCGTCAACTGACCTTATCTCAATACTTGGAACTTGGAACTTAGAACTTAACAACTTCTTAATGTGCTCTTCGTGGTCTTTATAAGGGGTAATAATTCCAATAAACTCCTCTTTTGCACCCGCTTTTAAAAATTCCTCTACTAAACTCACCACAAATTCAGCTTCTAGCGGATTATATTTTGAAGGAGAGCCTTTTTTTATTTTTTCTAAAAATTTACCCTTGGTATCAAAAAAAACTAACGGCTCATATCCACCAAACTCATTTTTTTCTTCTATTTTTAAATCTTTTATAGTTATGTTTTTTATTTTCTCATAAGTTTTTACCTTGCATTCATAAAACTCACAACTAGGAAAATTATTTATTTTTTCATTCATTCTGTATTGAATTTCCAATGTATGATAAATATTTTCATAAAGCGCAGTAAATCTCTCAAACATACTAAATTTAAGCCTCTCATCATTACTCAAAATTGTAGGTGGAAGCTGTTTATGGTCTCCTGCAAAAATAGCCTTTTTTGCTTTTATAAGCGGTATTAATGTGCCGGGCTCCATTGCCTGAGCCGCTTCATCTATAAAAACAACATCAAAATTTCTGTTTTCCAAAAAATCCCCTCCGGCTGCCGAGTTAGTAGCAAAAACAACATCAGCCGTATCTAAAATAGAATGCATAATCTCTTCAAAAAGAGCGTTTTTTTTATCATAAAGTCTATTTATGTTTTCTTGAATTTTAAGCCACTGGGCCATCTCTTTTACCCACTCGGCTTTAACTCCTCTTTTGCCTTTACCGTCTTTTGCCAAAGATAAAATCTCTTCATCACTTATTCCCCTTCTTCTGCCGGGAGTCGGTTTTTTTGTTTTTTTATCCTGAAGATATTTTAAATCATCTATTTTTTTTATCAGTTTTTCTATTTCTTTGTATCTTTTGTCTCTTCTTATTTTTACATCTAATGAATATTTCATTAAATTACTCTCTATCTTTGCCGGATGACCGATTCTTACAACATTAAAATCTTTTAATTTTTCCAAAACATTATCAACCGCTACATTGCTGTCTGCCGTTACTAAAAGTTTTTTACCTATATGTTTTTTGATAACCTCAGCTACCGTAGTCGTCTTCCCGGTCCCCGGAGGTCCGTGAATTAAAAACATTTCAGAATTTATAGCTTTGCTAAGAGCCTTGTTTTGAGAAGGATTTAAAACTTCACTTTTTTCATTAACTTCAACAATTTCAGGCTCTTTTTGACCAAGTAATATCTCTAAGCCATTTTTCATTTTCAATTTTCCATTTTCCACTTCATCAAGGGCTTTTAACATTCTTTTAAATGTAATATCATTTACAAACAAATCAAGCCTGTAAAGTTTAGAGCGGAAAATCGGCTCTTTTGAATAGACTTCAATAAAATTTCTCCCAACCGCACTAACTGTGGCTTCTTGATTAAATTTAAGAGGTTCTCCCCTGCTTATTAAAACAATATCACCCACTTTTATCTGATGTTCAGGCATATTGTTTCTATTGAATCTATAAATTTTAAAATCTAAAAAATCTCCGGCATATTTCATTCTAAGACCAAGAACGGCTCTTCCTCTTTTTTGCCTCTCAGTTCCGCTTAATCTTTTTATTTCATTTAAATGAAACTCTTTCTCGGCTTTTCGCTCTTTTTCTATCAACTCAGAAAAATAATTTTTATACTCATCTATTGATTTAAATCTTTTTTTATACAAACAATCCTCCTAAAACTATACTAAATGCTAATAAATTTATACCATAAAAAGCCTCTTTTTTATAATATACCGTTAAACTAAATATTAAAAACAAAATTCCAAACCATAAAGGCAGCTTATAATCATAAAAATTATCCCCTAAATGCAAATAAGCCTTAATAAATCCATCTAATATTCCGCCTAATCCTACAATATGCAAAAATATAACCAACGGATAAAAAAAAGTAAATAAAAGCGTTGCAAAAGGAGATAAAAATTGATAAATACTCATATTTGAAAAAACAGTGTGCGAAAAAACAAACATCATCAAAAATACAAAAAAGTTCATTAAAATACCGTTTTTGAAAGTCGGCTTAAAATATCTAAAAAACAGCATAATATAAAAAACACCCAAAATACTTAATAAAAACCCGATAGAAAAAATTTTCATAAAAAATATTAAAAAAGAAATAATAATCGTTAAAACAAGCACTCTTAAAGAAAAAATATTTTGCAGATAAAATACAAACAAAAATAAAATAATCTCCATTACAAAAGCCCTGATAAGAGAAGGCGGAAAAGCCGTCAAATAAAGATACATAAATTCAACCGCAAAAACCAAAATTCCTAAATCAAAAAATCTGTTTCTATATGGGAATTTTTTGTGCAAAATTTTATAAAAAGGAGAAAAAATCAAAAACAAAATAAAAGAAATTACCCCTAAATGAAATCCGCTTAAAGCAAAAAGATGAGAAATTCCAAGCGTGCTAAGCTCTTGTCTTGTTTTATAATCAATACCTTCTCCTAAAAAAAGTGCTTTATATAAATTGCTTATTTTTGTGTCACTATGCTGATTTTCTATCCATTTATCTAAAAAAGAAGCTTCTTTTAGTTTTAAATCAAAACTTATCGCATAAAAACTGCTTAAATATCCTAAAAAAGAGATATTTTTAGTCAAAATATTTATATTCAGATTTTCATTAAGCAGATTTTTAAGATTATCTCTTGAAGTGGTGTAAAAAGTAACATCTCTATTTTTTAATTTTAAGACAAAATAATTTTTCTTTTTATATTGATTAATTACTTTTACATCCAAATTTCTAACAGGCTTATTAATAAAATCCAAATATCCCAAAAAAGATATTTGAATCCTAAAAATTAATACCAAAAATAAAATTAATAAACTAATTCCTAATTTTTTATTTTTCATTTATACTATATTATCAGGCATATCCATTTGAGTTTGAGTCGGTTCTATTTCTATTACATCACTCACTTTGTCTGTAAAAAGTGTATATTTTTTATGAAAAAGCATTTCAACCGTGCCTGTCGGTCCGTTTCTTTGTTTCCCGATAATAATCTCGGCGTCTTCAACCTCTTTTTCCTGAAACTCCACAAAATCTTTTTTGCCTTTTTCAAGCGCCTCTTTTTGTTTTTGTTTTGCTTCCATTGCTTTATAAACATCGTCTCTGTAAATAAACATAATAACATCGGCATCCTGCTCAATAGCCCCTGATTCTCTAAGGTCGCTAAGCATCGGTCTTTTATTCGGACGGCTCTCAAGCGCCCTGTTTAACTGAGACAGGGCAATAATAGGAATTTGAAGCTCTCTTGCAAGCAATTTAAGGCTTCTTGAAATTTCTGCAATAGCCAAATGTCTTTCTCTTTGGTCTGATGCAATTAATTGAAGATAATCAATTATGGCTAACGATAAATCGGGATTTTGAACTTTAAGCTTTCTGAGTTTGGCTCTAATGGTATGAATATTTATATTTCCTTCATCATCAATAAAAAGAGGTTTTGAAGATATCTCATCCGCTATTGCAGTAAGTTTGCCCATTTGCTCGTCATTTAAATTTCCTCTTCTAAGCTCTTGAAGAGGAATTTTTCCAGCCGCACTAAGCATCCTTAGCATTAACTGCTCTGCTGGCATTTCAAGAGAAAATATTGCCACACCTTTATCCTGTTTAATAACATTTAAAGCAAGATTAAGGGCATATGCGGTTTTCCCCATCGATGGCCTAGCGGCAATAATAATCAAATCCCCCTCTCCAAAACCGCTTGTTTTTCTGTTTAGTTCAATAAATCCCGTATCAAGTCCTGTTACGATTCTGTTTTTCTTAGCTGCTTGAAGCTGTATAAACTTAATTGTATCTTTTACAACATTTAAAGAGTTTTTAAAATCCCCGGCTAAATTTGAAGTGGCAATGGCAAAAAGTTTGCTTTGAATATCTTCAACTTCTTCTACCGCTCTTTTATCTTCTTCTAAAACAATTTTTTTTATTTCGTTTGAAAAATGAATAAGTTCTCTTTTTGTTGCAAGGTCTTTTAGTTCTTTTGAATATGCTTCAACCCTCTCAACCGGAGTTGTTCCTATAATCTCCAAAAAAGATTCTTCGTCAAATCTCTTTTTTTTCTTTAATTCATCTCTTAGAAAAATCTCATCTATTGGCAAATCTTTTTTATAAAGTTCTTCCATTGTTTCAAATACAACCTGATGAAACGGAAGATAAAAATCATTCGGTTTTAAAATAGCGGCAATATCTTCATACACTTTTCCGTCAAACAAAATAGCACTTAAAATCCCTCTTTCTATATCTATATTAAAAAGATTCAATTTTCACCTCTTAAAATATGCTCTTTTAGCGCTTTTACAACATCTCTTACATCCTGGGATTCAAGAAGTGTTTTTAGTTTGTTTTTTTGACTTTTGGATAAACTTCTTATAATCTGTGCAATCTTTTTTTCATCATCTTCCACTTTTTTTATCTCTTCTATAGCTTTTTGTCCTAATATTTTTTCAAGTTTTTCTTTAGTAACTTTATTTGGTATTAATATAATTGCCATAAAAATAAACGCTAAAGAAAAAATCATTATCCCTATACCGAAAATAAGCTCTGTAGTTATTGTCATTTTGCTTCCTTTTTTACTTCTTCTAAAAATTTTTCCAATAATTCGTCTTCTTTATATTTTCCTATAATTTCACCTTTTTTCATAATAAGTCCGAAACCTTTACCACACGCTATTGCCACATCGGCTTCTTTTGCTTCTCCTATTGCATTTACAACACAACCCATAACTGAGAGATTTAAAGGTTTTTTAATATCTTTTGTAGCCTCTTCCACCGCCTCAACGATAGGTGGCAAATCAACTTCAATCCTGCCGCATGTAGGACAGGAAATTATATTAACACCATCTTTAATAAGCCCTAAATCTTTTAAAATCGCTTTTCCTACCCTGATTTCTTCTTCAAGCTCTCCTGTAATAGAAACTCTTAAAGTATCTCCTATTCCTTCAAGCAATAACGCTCCAAAAGCAGCAGCGGATTTAATAGTAGCGTGAAATTTTGTCCCTGCTTCTGTAACACCTAAATGAAAAGGATAATCCACAAGAGGTCTTAACATTCTGTAAGCTTCTACCGTTCGCAAAACATCACTGGCTTTTAATGAAACTTTTATATCAAAAAAATCCAAATCTTCCAAAAATTTAATATGCCATAAAGCGCTCTCAACCATTGCCTTTGGAGTTTGCCCATACTTATTTTCCAGATGTTCTTCCAAACTTCCGGAATTTACTCCTATTCTAATAGGCAGATTTCTGGCTTTACACGCCTTTACCACCTCTTTTATTCTATCTTTTCCACCTATATTTCCGGGATTAATCCTAAGACAATCTACATATTCAGCCGCTATAAGTCCCAGTTTATAATTAAAATGAATATCGGCAATTATAGGAAGAGGAGATTTTGCCACTATCTCTTTTAGAGAAGAAGCATCATCTTCATCCAAAACTGCAACCCTGACCAAATCAGCCCCTGCAAAATAAAGCCTGTTTATCTGCTCCATTGTAGTTTTTATATCTTTTGTTTTAGAATATGTCATAGACTGAACGCTTATTTTTGCGTCTCCCCCAACCTCAACGGCTCCTATTTTTATTTTTCTTGTAGGATATCTTTTAATCAATTTTTCTCCTTAAATGATAAATATATTCAATATTACCCTCTTTTCCTTTAAGAGAGCTTTGCTCTTTTTTTAATATTTCCCAATTATACTCTTTTATTTTATTCTCAAAATTAATCTGTGCTTTTTTTATGGCTTCAGTATCAATAACCACCCCTTTTTTATCTCTTTTTGCCTCTTTTCCAACTTCAAACTGCGGTTTAAAAAGCAGTATCATTTCAGCTTTAGCTAATTTGTTTATTTTATCAAAAATTTTAACAAGACTAATAAAACTGACATCGCTTATTAACATATCAAATTTATTCTCACTCTCAAAATTTCTTATATCTGTATTTTCAAAAACTTCCACCTTTTTGTTTTTTCTTATTTTAGGATGAAGCTGATTATTTCCCACATCAACACAAACTATTCTTTTAGCACCTTTTTCCAAAGCCACTTCACTAAATCCTCCGGTTGAACTCCCTACATCAATTACACTTTTTTCATTAAAATCAATATTATATTTTTCAAGGTAATTTTTAAGCTTCCAAGCAGCCCTGCTTACATAAATTTTTTGTAAAATTTCTATCTTTGCTTCATTTACATCAAAAGAAGGCTTGGTTATAATTTTTCCGTTTACTTTTATTTTAGAATTTTTAATCAGTTCTTTTGCTTTATTTCTGCTATCAATAAAATTACTTTTAACCAAATATTCATCAAGTCTCATATTTTTACTTTTTTTTTTAAAAATTTTATCAAAAATTATTCATAAATTAATTTTTTGTGTTATAATAATCAAAACAAAAAAGGAGACAATATGGGATTTAGTGGATTTATAGCAGTAGCTTTATGTGTAATAGCAACAGGAATAATGTTAGGAATAGTTGCAGACGCAGTTAAAAAATCTCCGATTAAAGACTAAGAGAGTAAATCTTTAAGAGAATCTTTTACCCTCTTTTCTTCATAAATTATTCTATAAACTTCATTTGCAATAGGTGTATAAATATTTTCTTTTTTAGATATTTCATAAATTGCTTTTGTTGTATAAACACCCTCGGCAACTTCACCAAGTTCAGCTAAAATATCATTTAATAATTTACCTTTAGCAAGATTAAGCCCTACTCTGAAATTTCTGCTCATTGTCGAATTTGCCGTCAAAAACAAATCCCCAGCCCCCGCAACACCTAAAAATGTCTCTTTTTTTGCACCAAAAGATTCCCCGAATCTCGCCATTTCCACAAGCCCTCTGGCGATTAAAGCCGCTTTTGCATTTTCTCCAAGATTAAGCCCTTCACAAATCCCAGCGGCAATGGCAATTACATTTTTATATGCTCCGGCAATTTCCACCCCGTAAATATCATCGGAAATATATGTTTTTATAAACGGAGGGAAAAAAGAAGCAAATTTCCTACAAAGATTTTCATTTCCCGAAATAACAAGAGCTGTCGGTTTATGCTCTTTTACCTCTTTAGCAAAAGAAGGACCGGCTAAAAATGCTATATTTTTACTATCCAGATACTCTTCAAATATTTCATTTAAAAATTTCAATTTACCATTATCAATTCCTTTACTTGCAACCAGAATTTTTTTATTTTTCAGTTTATTTTTATATTTTTTAATAAATTCTCCGATAAATTGAGCTGAAATAACTATAATTAAATATTCATTTTTAAAAATCTCTTCTAAAGAAACGAAATTTTGAATATTTCTTTTTTTTCTTGAAGTTATAAAAACCTTGTTTTTTATACTTAATGCATGAAAAATAGCACTTCCCCAAGCCCCGGCACCGATAATTCCTATCAAGTTTTCTCCTTTAAAAATGTATTATTTCCAAATCGTTTTTCAATCTATCAACCTCATCAATATCACCTGTCACAACTAAAATATCCCCTACATCCAATTTATGATTAACCCCTTTTGTTATAAACTGAACGCTGTCACTCATTTCTTTATCAACAATTCCTATAATCAAAATATTATAACTATGGGAAATGTCTTTATAAATATCTTTTATATATTTACCATCCAAAAAAGAATCTTTAGGAATTTCAATCTCTGCAAATGAAAGTTGATTATCTTCAAAAATAATTTCTTCTATAATTCTAAGCGTAAGCGGTCTTTTTAAAATAGTCATAATTCTGTTTGCGGTTACATCATAAGGATTAATCGTTTTATTTACACCTGCTAGTTTATATTTATATTCATTTCCTTTTTCACTTACTTTTGCAATAATTTTAATATTAGGAAAAAGCTCTCTTAAACTAAGACATAAAAAGAGATTCTCATCCTCGTTTCTTAAAACAGTAATAGCAAGATTAAATTCTTCAAGTTTTTTAAGTTCATCATCATCAATTTCTCTAAGTCTTGTTACATCGTAAAATTTATCTTTTGCTCTTTTTTCCTCTTCTTCATTAAAAACGATAACACTAAGCTCTTTTTTACCTATATAAGAGGCTACAATTTCTCCAAATTCATCAAATCCGAAAAGTGCTGTTCTCATACGCTACTTCTTTCAACCATATATTTAAAATAATTCACACTCACACTATATCCCATAACAACAACAATATCACCGGCTTCTAATCTCAAATCAAAAGGGGGATTAAAATAAAAATGATTTTCATCCACTTTAAAAGCTTCTTTGAAAAGAGAGCAGGAAGTAAGCTTTAAAACCCCGAACAAAATAAGTTTATATTTGTCAAAATCAATCTCCCCCACCAGTTTTCCATCCAAAATTGAATTTTCTATAACAATAACTTCATCAATTATCGCTTTTTTCTTTTCTGTTAAAATTGCATCAATCACTTCAAATGTTATAGGGTGTCCTATATACTCGGACATCAAAACGGCAGTTGCCTTAGTAGGAACAACAACATAAGAAGCTCCCGCCTTTTTCATTTTTGAAATATGTTTTTCATTATTTGCAAGTGCTATAATCTCTTTTTTTACAAACGCTCTCATACTAAGAACAATAAAAGCATTGGCTATATCGTTATTTGTAAGAACAAATATCTTACTTATTTTGTCAAAATCAAGCTTTTTCAAAAAATCTCTGTCTGTCACATCCCCCTTTAAAGCTATATAACCTTTAAGAGTGGCTGCTTTTACTCTTTCTTCATCCAAATCAATAACAATAAAATCCTGATTTTCGGATTTAAATTTTTTAGTCAATATTTCAGCTTCATTTGAATAACCGCACAAAAGATAAACATTATTCATAGATTTTGCTTCTCTTACAACTCTGTCTGCTTTTAATTCTTCTAATTTTTCCGTAAAAGCCGATACAATAATTGAAGTAGCAAAAGAGATAAAACCAATCCCAAAAACAATTAACACCATTGTTAAAACTTTACCCTCAGGCGTAACAGGTGTAATATCTCCGTATCCAACAGTTGAAATAGTAATCAAAGACCAATAAAACGCATCAAACAGATTATGGATTTTAGGATTTGCGTGTGCTTCAAAAACATATATAACAGCCCCACCTATAAAAGTCACAAATGATAAAGCAATAAGCAATATAAAAAGCTCAAATTTTTTATTTGCCAAAACTTCAATAAAAGTATTAATACTTTTTACATATCTGATTAATTTAAAAAGCCTGAAAATTACAAAAATTCTAAATATCCTAAAACCTCTGTATCCGGGAAGTATTGCCAAAAAATCTATAATGGCAAAAGGAGTTCTCATATATTCCCATTTTTTGAGAATTATCTCTTTTATTACTTTTCTAAGACTAAATTTTCTACCTACGAAATTAGCCTCTTCATATTCGTTTATCACCACCTTATGAATATCATTATAAACCCAAAGCCGGATAATATACTCTATCAAAAATACACCGGTAACAAAATAGTAATCAAAATTTTCAAAAAACGGCAATATATTGTGTTTTATATCATAAAGAAGTATAGTAACACTCGTTAAAACCAAAATAAACATAAAAATATCAAAATATCTTTTATAAATAAACGCATCATCATTCATTAATCTGCAAAAAAACCGTTTAATTTTATAATAAGTTTGATTTGAATTTAAATAAAAAGAAAAAGCTATTAAAAGTCTTCTAATAGCTTCACTTAATGTGTATGTAGTTAATATTTCATATGTTTTATCAAAAGCTTTTTTCACTTAAGTTTTTCTTTTAATAATTTATTTGCAACTTGAGGGTTTGCTTTACCACGACTGGCTTTCATAACCTGACCTACAAAAAATCCGAACAGTTTGTCTTTTCCGTTTTTGTATTCTTCTACTTTGTCAGCATTTGCACTTAACACTTCATCAATAATTTTTTCAATAGCACTTTCGTCACTTACTTGTTTTAGTCCCAATTTTTCTATTGCAGCGTCCACTTCAATATCTTCTTCCATCAATAAATCAAGAACTTTCTTACCACCGGCTCCACTGATTACCGCTTCTTTGATTCTGATTATAAGTGTTGCAAGTTTATCCGATTTTACAGGAGAATTTTCAATATGAAGCCCTGCTTTATTAAGTCTACCAAGCAGCTCAACAGCCAGCCAGTTATTAGCCATTACAGGTTCACATCCGTTTTCAACCAATTCTTCAAAAAATTCGGCTAATTCCGGTTCACTTGTAAGAACTCCGGCATCATACTCTTTTAATTTAAATTCATCCATATATCTTTGCTTTTTTGCATCCGGAAGTTCCGGTATTTCAACACCGAAAAATTCTTCCGGAACTTCAAGAGTAAGCAAATCGGGTTCGGGGAAATATCTGTAATCTGCGGATTCTTCTTTTCCTCTCATACTTTTTGTTTCTCCGCTTTTTACATCAAAAAGTCTTGTTTCCTGAACCACTTCTTTTTCATACTCATCATCTTCATAAGCTTCTATTTGTCTTTCAACTTCATATTCAATAGCCTGTTTTATATGTCTGAATGAATTTAAGTTTTTAATTTCAACTCTTGTTCCAAACTCTTCTTGACCTCTTGGTCTTATTGAGACATTCGCATCACATCTGAATGAACCTTCTTGCATATTCGCATCACTTATTTTTAAATATCTTACAATAGAATGAAGTTTTTTAAGGTATGCAACCGCTTCATCACTGCTTCTCATATCAGGCTCGCTTACTATTTCAAGAAGCGGTGTGCCGGCTCTGTTTAAATCCACTTTAGAATATCCGCTTTCGTGCATATTTTTACCTGCGTCTTCTTCTAAATGAGCTCTTGTAACACCTATTCTTTTTTCTTTGTCTTTTACATTAACAAAAAGCTCCCCGCCTTCAACAATAGGAACCACAAACTGGCTTATTTGATAACCTTTTGGCAAATCAGGATAAAAATAGTTTTTTCTTTCAAATGTGCTTTTTTTATTAACAGTGGCATTAATGGCTTTTCCAAGCATTACCGCTTTTTTTACAGCTTCTTTGTTCATTACCGGAAGTGCTCCGGGAAGCCCAAGACAAGTAGGACAGGTATTAACATTTGGTTCATCTCCGAAACTTGTAGGACAACTACAAAATATTTTTGTTTTTGTATTTAACTGAACATGCACCTCAAGACCTATTACAACTTCAAAATTTTTACTCATTTATTTTCTCCTTTGATTTTTTATCATTCAACAACAAATCTAAAACCGTTTTTATGCAATGCCCTTTTTATAGATTCTTGATGTTCAAGCCCTCTTGTTTCAAGCGCTACCGAAACATTTGCATCACCGATTGCCAAATTCAAATCCGTTCTGTCATATCCTATTGAAACAATATTCGCTTTTTCTTCAGACAAAATCTCGGTCAAACTTTCAAGGGCTCCGGGTTTATCTATAAGCGTAATTACAAGCTTCATTTTTCTATGGGATTTAAGTAAACCTTTTTCTATAATAAGATTTATCATAGTAACATCAATATTCCCGCCGCTTATTACAACTCCTACTTTTTTAGGAGAACCGAATTTAATTTTGTGATGCAAAAGTGCAGCAACACCTACAGCCCCCGCACCTTCTACCACAACTTTGTGTCTTTCCATCAAAAAAAGAATGGCATTTGCTATTTCTTCATCATCCACTTCCACAATATCATCAACAATTTCTTTTATAATTTCATAAGTAACGGGGGAAGTGTCTCTAACGGCTATGCCATCGGCTATTGTTTTTACAAAAGAGCTGTCCTGAACGCTTCCGCTAAGAAAACTAAGCCTCATAGCAGGCGCACCCTCAGCTGTAACTCCTATAACTTTTATATGTGGATTTATCTGTTTAGCGGCACTTGCAATACCGCTTATAAGCCCGCCTCCGCCTATTGGCACAATCAGACACTCAAGATTCGGAACTTCTTTTAACATTTCAAGGGCGATACTCCCCTGTCCCGCCATAACCTCTTCATCTGCAAAAGGATGTATAAACTCAAGCTCTTTTTCCTTTGCCAGTTTAACTGCATATTCATAAGCTTCATCATAATTATTTCCGGCTAATACAACTTCTCCTCCATACTCCTTAACACCGCTTATTTTTGTAAGAGGCGTGGCTTCAGGCATAACAATAATAGAGGGTATATTAAAATAATTGGCACTAAAAGCAACACCTTGTGCGTGATTTCCGGCACTTGCGGCTATTACACCTTTTCTTCTTTTTTCTTCAGGCAAAGAAGCTATTTTATTAAAAGCGCCTCTTAGTTTAAAAGCACCTGTAATTTGAAGATTTTCTTTTTTCAAATAAATTTCATTACCTACTTTTTGAGAAAGACTCGGAGCATATGCAAAAGGCGTGTGATAAACAACCTTTTCTATTCTTTTAGCCGCATTTTGTATTTTTTCCAAAGATATCATAAAAGACCCTCTTTTTCGCATCTTATATGCTCAACCATTAAACATTTATCTTCTACATAAAAGATTCCGGCATTCTCAGATATCTTTTTTGATTCTTCATTTTTAATACCCTCTTGTAAAAATATACATTTCACACCGGGTATCTTTACTGCTTTTTCAACTACAAAAGGCGTATCTTCACTTTTTCTGAAAACATCAACCATATCCACTTCAAAATCTATTTCATCTAAACTTTTATAAACTTTTTCACCTAAAATTTCCTCTCCTCTTGGGTAAACGGGAATAATTTTATAACCTTTGTCTTTCATATATTTAGCAACCTGATTTGAGGCTCTGTGCTCTTTTGGAGAAAGCCCGACAACAACTATTGTTTTAATATTTTTCAACATTTCACAAATGCTTTTATCCGCTTTATTGGCACCAGGTAGTTCACAAGCTTGCATTTTTAGCCTTTTTTAGTAAAATTATAGCAAAAAATCCCGAAATCACTTGATTTTTTAATAAAAAAAATAGTAAAATTTTTTATATCATAAAAAAGGAGATAAAATGAAAAAACAAGAATTAATCGCAGCGGTTGCAGAAAAAACAGGACTTAGTAAAAAAGATGTAAATGAAGCTATAAACGCAACTATTGAAACAATTGAAAAAGGGTTAAAAGCAGGTAAAAAAATAAGTTTTATAGGTTTTGGTAGTTTTGAAACAGTAACAAGAGCACCAAGAACAGCAAGAGTTCCAAGAACAGGTGAAGAAATTAAAATTCCTGCAACAAAAGCCGCTAAATTTAAAGCAGGTAAAAGATTAAAAGAACTTCTTAATTCTTAAGACTTGCTATTTTTTATGGAATTGAATATAATTTCATTTCCTGTCTTTTCTTTTGCCGGCGTGGCGGAACTGGTAGACGCGCCGGACTCAAAATCCGGTGAGCCTAGCTCATGTGGGTTCGAGTCCCACCGCCGGTACCAATTTACTTAACAATTTATTTTTTATAAACTTTCCAATGCAAAAAACAAAATCAGAGGTGTTATAACAATACCGAATTTAATATATTCAAAAAAGGTTATTTTAATTTCTTTTT
>JALVWY010000029.1 GCA_027023105.1 Campylobacterales bacterium
GAGATAAAGAGTGCGGACATATCGGTGTTAATATAAAACTTTCCGTCAAAGGATATACAACCGGTCCGCCGGCGCTTAAATTGTAAGCCGTAGAGCCTGTAGGAGTTGAAAATATAAGCCCGTCACCTCTATATGTATTTAAAAATCTCTCATTTGTATCAACCTGAATATTTATCATAGAAGATATCACATCTTTACTTATCACAACATCATTAAAGGCATAAAGAGTTTTATCTTTATACTCTATTTCAATAACCATTCTTTCGTCAATTCTGTAATTTTTATTTAAATAATCTTTTATAAATTCTTCTATGTTATCAGGATTTATATCTGTCAAAAATCCAAGATTTCCCGCATTTATACCAAGAATCGGCTTATCAAACTTATACGCCCTTCTTGATACGGAAATAAGCGTCCCATCCCCTCCAAGTGCCACAATAAAATCAACCTGTTTGCACATACTCTCAAATTCCACACCCAAAAGTCCTATGGATTTTGCAGATACCAAATCAAGTAAAACTTCTATATTGTATTTTTCAAAAACAGATTTTATTTTTAAAAACATATCTTTTATTTTCAAAGTATCTTTTGGCTTTAAAACAAATCCCGCTTTCATAACAACCTTTTTTATAAAATTATATCAAAGATAAGTTTTTATAAATTTTATAAAATATAAAAAAGACGGAAATATAACCCAAAACGCCAATTAAAAACTTTTTTTCTCTCTTATTTATCAAAAAAATTACATTTTGTTATAATTCCACCAAAAAAGGACATTAATGAGAAGCCATTACTGCGCAGAGCTTAATGAAATGAATGTTGGAGAAAAAGTTGAGCTTATCGGATGGGTAAATTCTTACAGAGACCATGGAGGAGTTATTTTTATAGACCTTAGAGACAGAAGCGGTCTTGTTCAAATAGTAGCAGACCCGGCTGATAGCAAAGAAGCACACGGGGTTGCTGAAAAAGTAAAAGACGAATATGTAATAAAAATCAAAGGGACAGTCAGACTAAGAGGCGAAGGACTTGAAAACCCCAAACTAAAAACAGGAAAAATAGAAATTATCGCAGATGAAATAGAAATAGAAAACACAAGTGAAGTTTTACCTTTTCAAATAGGTGAAAATGTAAATGAAGAGCTTAGACTTAAATACAGATATTTAGATTTAAGAAGCAAAAATATGCTTGATACATTTGTTTTAAGAAGCAAAGTAACAAATGCAATTAGAAGATATTTTGATGAAAAAGGTTTTATTGATACAGACACACCGGTTCTTACAAAATCAACTCCGGAAGGCGCAAGGGATTATCTTGTTCCAAGCAGAGTTCATCCGGGGGAATTTTATGCACTTCCGCAATCACCTCAGCTTTTCAAACAAATATTAATGGTTGCTGGATTTGAAAAATATTATCAAATTGCAAAATGTTTCAGAGACGAAGACCTAAGAGCCGACAGACAACCGGAATTTACACAAGTTGATGTTGAGATGAGTTTTGTAACCCAGGACGATGTTATTGAAACAATAGAAGGAATGACAAAAGAAGCTTTTAAAGTAGCAGGAATTGATATTGATTTTCCTATAAAAAGAATTAGCTACACAGAAGCTATGGAAAAATACGGAAGCGATAAACCGGATATGAGATTTGAACTTCCGATGACAGATGTTTTAAGTGAATTTAAAGATTCAAGCAATGAAATTTTTGCATCTATCGCAAGTGACGCTAAAAACAACAGAATAAAAGCCCTAAAAATCCCCGGAGGAGATAACTTTTATTCAAGAAAAATGCTAAAAGAACTTGAAAACTTCGTTAGAAAATTCGGAGCAAAGGGACTTGCTTACATTCAGGTAAAAGAAGACGGACTAAAAGGTCCTTTGGTTAAATTTTTAAGCGAAACTTCTTTGGAAAAAATGATAGAAAAATTAAACCCTGAAATCGGTGATATCATATTCTTCGGAGCCGGAGATAAAAAAACGGTTCTTGATTATATGGGTAGACTTAGAGTTAAAATTGCAAATGATATGGGATTAATTGATGATAATAAATACAGCTTTTTATGGGTAGTTGATTTTCCTATGTTTGAAAAAGACGATAAAGGCGAGCCAACTCCGCTTCACCATCCGTTTACAATGCCGGATATGAATACATGGGATGAAGAAAATTTTGAAGATATCAAATCAGTGGCTTACGATTTAGTCTGCAACGGCTATGAAATCGGTGGCGGAAGTATCAGGATTCATAAAGAAGCAATTCAGGAAAAAGTATTCAAACTTCTTGGAATTAACGAAGAAGAAGCAAGAGAAAAATTCGGATTTTTACTTGATGCGCTTAAATTCGGAGCACCTCCTCACGGCGGATTTGCACTAGGACTTGACAGGGTTATAATGCTTATGAGAAAAACAGATAATATAAGAGATGTTATAGCATTCCCTAAAACACAAAAAGCTCAGTGTCTGCTTACAAACGCACCGGGTGAAGTTGATAAAACACAACTAAAAGAATTGCATATAAGAGTAAAAAAACCAAAAGCGGATAATGAGTAAAATAACATTAAACGACTTAAAAAAGGGTGAAGTTTTTAAAATAGTTGATTTTGATGAAAGTTGCAAAAATTTTAAAGAAAGATTAAGAGATTTAGGTATTCATAAAGGTCAAATAGGACAGATTTTAAACAAATCTTTTTTTGGTCCTGTTGAAATAGACATAGACGGCATAAAATTAGCCATAGGAAGAGGTATGAGCAAAAAAATTTTTGTAAGAAAATTTGAATGTCCAATATTATAGGTAAGAGGTATGAGGAAAAAGGAAAGAGAAAAACATATTTAATAATTTTCTCCTTCCTCTTTCCTATTTCTATTAAAATTTAAGGAGTAACAATGAAGAAAAAACTGTTTTTAATTATCGGAGCACCAGGAAGCGGAAAAACAACAGATGCACAAATTATAGCTGAACAAAATCCTGATACAATTGTTCATTATTCAACAGGTGATTTACTAAGAGAAGAAGTTGCAAGCGGAAGTGAACTTGGAAAAGAGATTAAAAGCTATATTGACAACGGAAAACTTGTTCCTTTACAAATCGTTATAAATACAATAAAAAGTGCTATTGAAAAAGCGGATAAACCGGTTGTAATTATTGACGGCTTTCCAAGAAGTGTAGAACAGATGAAAGCACTAGATGAAATGCTAAAAACAAACAACAACATTGAACTTGTAGAAGTTATTGAAGTTGTAGTAAGCCAAGAAGTTGCAAAAGAGAGAGTCCTAGGCAGAGCAAGAGGAACTGATGACAATGTTGAGGTATTCAATAACAGAATGAAAGTTTATACTGAACCTTTAGCTGAAATTGAAAATTTTTATTCTGCTCAAAACAAACTTGTAAAAATAAACGGAGAAAGAACTATTGAAGAAATAGTTGCAGATATGGAAAAAGAAATCAAAGAAAAAGCGGGAATTTAATTCTCTTTTTTCTTATTTTCACATTTTAAGGCTTCTTCAGTTTTAATGCGTTCAAGTCTTGATATTAAATTATTAAATATTTTCAATTGCTCGTCACATTTTTTTTGAAGTTCATCTCTTTTATCTTCTAAAATTTGAAGCTGTTTTGCTATATCATCTATAGGAATTTGACAATTTTTTGCAGATTCTTCTTCTTTATCTAAAACCCAGTTAGTTATTTTTTCTAAAAACTCCATAAACATTTATATCCTTTTTTATAATTATATCACATCCCGGGAATTCTAGGGATTAAATTTAATTTTGAATTTTTAAAATACCAGCCCCACCCTTTTTTCATCCAATGTCCTATAATCGGTAACGGTATCATTTTGGCTTTTTTATTGTCTCTATATACAAAAGCAGCTCCGTTACCTATGTCCATCATACATAAAATATTTATATGAGAAACATACTCTTTTCTGACTTCACTTCCTTTTTCAATTTCATTAATATTAAAAGCTGCCGTTTTTGCCATAACTTCAGCCAAATGTCCCTGTTTTGCTCTCCAGTCAGGTCCGTCAATACAGGCACTGTCCCCTATTGCAAAAATTTTATATTTACCTGAACTTGTATCATCAAAATTATGCATTACTTCACAATATTCATTTATTCTTATAAATCCGGCATCAT
>JALVWY010000030.1 GCA_027023105.1 Campylobacterales bacterium
ACAAGGCGTAAGGATGACCATAAATAAGCTCCCAGTCTCCTTGCCAGTTTTTATAATCATCATATGTGTAAGTTTCCAAAACCAAAGCCGCCATTTTATTGCCTTTTTTTGTTATAATTATATCAAAAAAGGAATTTTATGGATGAAAAAAAGCAAAAAGCGCTTGAACTTGCCCTAAAACAGGTTGAAAAGCAGTTTGGAAAAGGTTCTTTGGTAAAACTTAGTGAAAAAGATATTGAGCCTATAGCTTCTATTGCTACAGGGAGTTTCGGGCTTGATTTGGCTCTTGGAATAGGCGGTGTGCCAAAAGGAAGAATTACAGAAATTTACGGACCTGAAAGTAGTGGTAAAACAACACTTGCGCTTTCTATTATCGCCGAGGCTCAAAAACAAGGCGGAGTTGCCGCTTTTATTGACGCGGAGCACGCATTTGACCCTATTTATGCAAAGCATATAGGAGTTGATATTGATAATTTGTATGTATCACAACCCGATTACGGGGAACAGGCTCTTGAAATTGTAGAAACGCTTGCTAGAAGCGGGGCTGTTGATATTATTGTGGTGGATTCTGTTGCGGCTCTTACTCCAAAAGCTGAAATAGAAGGGAATATGGGTGATGCGCAAGTGGGAACTCAGGCAAGACTTATGAGCCAAGCTCTAAGAAAGCTTACAGCCGCTATCCATAAAATGAATGCGACAGTTATATTTATTAACCAAATCAGGATGAAAATAGGAATGATGGGATACGGAAGCCCTGAAACAACAACGGGAGGGAATGCCCTTAAATTTTATTCGTCAGTAAGAATTGATGTCAGAAGAATAGCAACTTTAAAACAAAGCGATAAGGAAGTAGGTAACAGAACAAAAGCAAAAGTGGTCAAAAACAAAGTGGCGCCTCCGTTTAGAATAGCGGAATTTGATATAATGTTCGGTAAAGGAATTTCAAGAGAAGGTGAACTTATAGATTACGGCGTTAAGCTTGATATCGTAGATAAAGCCGGTGCATGGTTTAGCTATGGTGCTACAAGACTTGGGCAAGGCAAAGAAAAAGCAAAAGATTATCTAAAAGAAAATCCGGAAATTGCAAAAGAGATTGAACAAAAAATTAAAGAATCTCTCGGTGTTGAACTTTCAACAATGATAGAAGCAATAGAAAAAGAAGAAAACGAAAACGAAGGAGAATAAAATGATAGTAATTGAAAATATTTATGCAGATGAAGTTTTGGATTCCAGAGGTAATCCGACAGTCAGAGCCACAGTGGAACTTAGTGACGGAAGTATTGGTGAAGCGGTTGTTCCAAGCGGGGCTAGCACCGGTATAAATGAAGCTTTGGAACTTAGAGACGGGGATAAAAGATTCGGTGGAAAAGGTGTGTTAAAAGCGTGTGAAAATGTAAATTCTTTAATAGCAAACGAACTTATTGGAATGAGTCCGTTTGACCAGGCTGAAATTGACAATACAATGATTGAGCTTGACGGAACTCCTAACAAATCAAAACTTGGGGCAAATGCAATTCTCGGAGTTAGTATGGCTGTTGCCAGAGCTGCGGCTGCGGCGCTTGATTTGCCTTTATACAGATATCTTGGGGGAAGCAATGCTTTAGTTATGCCAGCTCCAATGCTTAATATCATTAACGGAGGGGCTCATGCGGATAATGATGTTGATTTGCAAGAATATATGATTATGCCAAACGGATTTGATAATTTTGAAGATGCTCTTAGAGCCGCTAGTGAAATTTATCATACACTAAAAAAACTTCTTGAAAAAGACGGACATCCTACAGCACTTGGGGATGAAGGCGGATTTGCACCGAACTTCAAAAACAACGAAGAGCCTATTGAATATATCTTAAATGCAATTAAAGAAGCCGGATATAAACCGGGAGTTGATGTCTCTATTGCACTTGACGCCGCAAGCAGTGAATTTTATAAAGACGGTAAATATGTTTTAGCAGGTGAAGGCAAAAGTTTAAGTGCCGAAGAAATGGTTGAATTTTATGAAAATCTTATAAATAAATATCCAATCGTTTCACTTGAAGACGGTTTAGCCGAAGAAGACTGGGAAGGATGGAAACTTTTAACTCAAAAACTTGGAGATAAAATTCAACTTGTAGGAGATGATATATTTGTTACAAATAAAAAATTACTTTCAAAAGGAATTGAGCTAGGCGTTGCTAATTCTATTTTAATTAAACTTAATCAAATAGGAACAGTAAGTGAAACTATGCAAACTATGAGACTTGCTTACAGAAACGGATATACTTGTGTAGTAAGTCACAGAAGCGGTGAGAGTGAAGATGCGTTTATTGCGGATTTGGCTGTTGCTATGAATGCCGGACAAATCAAAACAGGAGCACCTGCAAGAGGTGAAAGAACAGCTAAATACAACAGACTGCTTCAAATAAACAGAAGTATGGCAGGGGCTGAATTCATAGGTAAAGAATTATTTTAATTCTTTGCTATGATTGATTATGACAGCTTAGTAAAAAAACCGAAAATTGATTTTAAAATTATTTTGGTTTTTATTGTCGCTTTAATTTTAGTAGCTTATACTGTTAATCTGATGTTTGGTAATCGTTCGTTTTCAAAAATGCTTGATTTAAGCAGCCAATTAAAAGTTTTGGATAAACAGGTGAAATTATTGAAAAATAAAAATCAGATACTTCAAAAAGAGTATTTTGAACTTAAAGAACTGGAGGGAAATTGAAATTTATATTTTTGTTAATTCCTTTTATTTTATTTGCAAGAATTAATCCTTTTGAGCCTGTTTTGACTCCAAATGAAGGGAATATTACAAAACCTTCTTATTTAAAAGAGATTAAAGTAAAGCTTCCAAATGATGCAAGAGTATTGAAAAAAGTTATTTTTGTATATGAAACACTTGATAGTGATATTAAACAAAAAGAAGTTAAAATTAATAAAAATATAGATTTTCATTATCCGTTTATCATTTCCCAAAAAAAAGAAAAATTTCAGGTAAAAACACTTGATTTTCCAGTTTTTAAGATGTATATCAAAAATTATAAAATTTTTATAAAAACAAAAAATACTTTAATAAGAAACTTTTTTTTAGCCGAGCCTTTTAGGCTGGTGCTTGATTTTAAAAGCAAAAATATGGATTTTTTGACAGTTTCTAAACAAATTAAAAATCTATTTGTTAAAAAAGTTGTTTTAGGAGCCCACAGTGGATTTTATAGAATAGTGATATATTTTGATACGAAATATGCGTATACAATAAAAAAAGACCCGGAAGGAATTTTGATTGAGCTTAAATAATATTATTTTAACGGGATTTATGGGAAGCGGTAAAAGTACTATTGGCAGAATCTTAGCAAAAGAAACAAAGAGTTATTTTTTGGATACCGATATTTTAATAGAATCGTTTGAAAATATGAAAATAAGCGAAATTTTTGAAAAATTCGGGGAAGATGAATTTAGAAATATGGAAAAAAGATGTTTTGAGTGGATTAAAAAAGATGTTCAAAACACTGTTATTTCAGTTGGAGGGGGATTGCCGGTATTTATTCCCGAGATTAAAGAAGCAGGTAAGGTTATATATCTAAAAGTTTCTTTTGAAGATATTTTAAAAAGAATGAATGAAGAAGAACTCTCTAAAAGACCTCTTTTTAAAGATATAAAAAAAGCAAAAGAACTTTTTATAAAAAGAGATGAAATATATTCAAAATTAGCCGATTATATTATTGAAAACAGGAATTTGAATATCACATTAGAAAAAATAAAGGAATTATTATGCAAGTAAACACCACAAGTAACCTTAATCTTGCTATTCAAACGGAAATTTTAAAAAAGAGTGAAAATGTTATGAAGAATCAAATCGGCTATATTTTAGAAAAGAATCTTGGCAATCCAAAAGAGATTGAGCAAAAAGCAGCCGAAATAACAGGAAAAGGTATTAATTTAAATATTCAAGGATGAACTGGAAAAAAGAATTAAAAGAGTTTTATTTAAAAAGAGCCGGTTTTATTAAAAATTATGTAAATGAAAATATTGATTTTACCAATGTTTTTGACCCGTATTTAAATGAAAAAAAAGATAATCCGATAATGATAATAGGAGAAGC
>JALVWY010000031.1 GCA_027023105.1 Campylobacterales bacterium
TTATATTTTAGTTTGCTTAACGGGCAGTCGGTTGTAGAAAATCCGTTTATATATTTTAATGCACCGCTTTTTTCTATTTTTTCTATCATCAAATCAACAGTAGGAAGTTTTGGAGGAGTTGTTTCAAGTGTTATATATTTATCGTTTAATAATTTTTCAACTAACATTAATTCCCTTTTTTTTGAAATTTTAATATAATTTTTATAAAAAAGGCAGTTAATGATTTTAATGATAGATAATTATGATAGTTTTACTTATAATATTGTTCAATATTGCCTTGAACTTGGTGCTAATTTAAAAGTTATAAGAAATGATGAATTAAGTATAGATGAAATCAAAGAATTAAATCCACAAAAAATTATCATATCTCCCGGACCATCCACTCCAAAAGAAGCCGGTATTAGTGTCGATGTAATAAAAAAAATAGATAAACCGATTCTTGGAGTTTGTTTAGGTCATCAGTCAATAGCATATGCATTCGGAGGGGAAGTTATAAGAGCAAAGAATCTAATGCACGGTAAAACTTCTCAAATAGAAATTACAAAAGAAGATATTTTATTTAATGAATTGCCAAACAGTTTTAGAGTAACAAGATATCATTCTTTGGTTGTAAATAAAGAAAATTTGCCTGAAAATTTAATTCCTACCTCTTATAGTTTGGATGATAATGAAATAATGTCTCTAAGAGTAAAAGACAGACCGATTTTTGGTGTTCAGTTTCATCCGGAATCTATTATGAGCGAATATGGAAAAGAAATTATTGATAATTTTTTGAAATTATGAAAAAGTTTTTTTGGACTTTAATAGTTAGTTATTATATTTTTTTATATTGGTATAGTGTCCATTTTTTATCTTTTTCCATTTTTGAAGTTCAAAGTTTAAAAGAATTTTATTTACTCAATATTCTTTTTAATTTTGTAACTAGGTTTGCTAAAAATGATTATATGATTCGTTTAATTCCTCTTATGTTTTCTTTTTTTAGTTTGATTCTTTTTTATGAAATCAGCAAATTTTACTTAAAAAAACTAAAAAACAAATATTTTGCAACTTTAATTTTTATTTTTATTCCCGGTTTTATTATTTCATCTTTGATTTTAAATAAAGCGATAATTTTAATATTTTTTACTCTTTTATTTATTTTTACATATAAAAAATATAGAATTTTTTCTTATTTTTTGTTAATTTCATATGTTTTTATTGATTATAGTTTTGTAGCTCTTTATTTTAGTTTGATTTTTTTTGCTTTATATAAAAAAGATAATAAATTACTTATTTTAGTATTGATTTTAATGGCTTTAAACGCCAATTATTTTAATTATAAAATAGACGGAAAACCTAAAGGCTTTTTTCTTGATGTGTTCGGGACATATTCTTTAATCTTTTCTCCTTTTGTTTTTGTTTATTTTTTATATAGTTTTTATAAAAGTTTTTTTATTAAAAAAGACATTATTTTTTTTATAGGCTCTTTTAGTTTTTTGATTTCTATTATTTTATCTTTTAGGCAAAGAATAAGAATTGATGATTTTGCTCCTTTTGTTTTGCCTTATGTTATATATATGATAAGGATTTTTTTACATTCCTATAAAATCAGACTTCCAAAGTTTAGAAACAATTATAAAATTTTATTTGTTTTTTTATTTTCTTCTATGATTTTATTTGATTTCGGGATATTTTTTTTTAATGCTCCTTATGTAAAAAAAATAAGAGGAGGTTTTTATTTTGTCAGACCTTTGTCAAAAATTTTAAAAAATAATAAGATTGATTATATAAATTGCAATAATAAAAATTTATGTAAAGCATTGAATTTTTACGGAATTAAAAATGGAAACAGATATGAACTTTATTTTTCAAAAAGTGATTTTAAAGTTTCAATTTTTCACAATAAAAAAAGAATTAAAGTAATAAATGTTTCAAAAATAAACACTTTATAAAAAATAGATATTTATAAGTTAATTTTATAGCTAAGTTTATTTTAATAATGATACAATTTTTAAAATAAAAATAAAGGAGAATTCATGGCTCAAAGAGCAATACGCGAATATGATGGAAAAGCATTGTTCGCAAAACATTGGGATGAGTATTTTGATGGATTTCACTACGATTTTAAATCAGTTTTAGTAAAAAGTGGTGAAGAGTTATTACAAAAAGCCGAGGAACATGGATTTGAATGGTTAAAACAAGAACCATTAGTTGCAAAACCGGATATGCTTTTTGGTAAAAGAGGTAAAAATGATTTGGTTTTATTTAAAGTAAATAAACCTGGTGATGTAACTTTAGAAGATGCGGCAAAATGGATTGACGAAAAATCAAGCCACGATGTAACACTTCTTTCAGGACAGACAGGAAGACTGACTCACTTTATAGTTGAACCTTTCACTCCGCATACACAAGAACAAGAATATTATATTTCAGCTACAACTGTCGGAGAAGATGATGTTTTATATCTAAGTGCAGAAGGTGGAATGGAGGTTGAAGAAAACTGGGATAAAGTGAATGAAGTTCATATCCCGATTGATTTAAGCGATTCTGATATAGAAAAAGCAATCAAAGCAAATATTCCCGAAGATATTCCTGATGATAAAAAAGCAGAATTTGCATCATTTGCATTTGCATTTTATAAATTTTACAGAGATTTGAATTTTGCATATCTTGAAATCAACCCTATTGTTATGCTTGATAACAATAAAATGGCTATTTTGGATTTAGTTGCAAGACTTGATGATACAGCAGGATTTTTAATGAAAGATAAATGGGGTGATATTGAATTCCCTACACCTTTTGGAATGGAAGAAAAATCTCCGGAAGAAAAAGCAATCGCAGAAGCTGATGCAAAAAGCGGTGCTTCACTTAAACTTACTATTTTAAATCCAATGGGAAGAATTTGGACAATGGTAGCAGGTGGTGGTGCCAGTGTTGTTTATGCCGATACTATTGCGGATTTAGCAGGTGTTAAAGATTTGGCAAACTATGGAGAATATTCAGGTGGACCTACAACTGCTGAGACTCAGTTTTATGCAGAGACTATTTTTGATTTGATGACAAGACATAAAGACCCAAGAGGAAAAATATTAATTATCGGTGGGGCTATTGCAAACTTTACGGATGTTGCAAAAACATTTACAGGTATTATTAACGCACTTGAAAAATATGCGGATAAATTAAAAGAAAACAAAACTAAAATTTATGTAAGAAGAGGTGGTCCTAATTACGAAAAAGGTTTAAAAGATATTAAAGAAGCGGCTGAGAGATTAGGGCTTTATATTGAAGTTTACGGACCTGAAACTCATGTTACTGATATTGTAAGAATGGCAATTGAAGCTGATAAAGGAGAAAAATAATGGAAAGATTATTTACGAAAGACACACAGGCGATATTTTGGAATAATAATAAAAGTGCAATTCAGCGAATGTTGGATTATGATTATACAATTCAAAGAAAAACTCCATCTGTAGCGGCAATTGTAGCTCCTACAAGTAGTAATAAATTTGAAAAATTCTTTTATGGACCGGATGAGATTATGGTGCCTGTTTATAAAAATACGGCAGAAGCTAGCAATGCCCATCCAAATGCGGATGTTTTACTTAACTTCGGTTCATTCAGAACTGCTTATGATGTAACAATGGAAGCACTTGACCTTAAAAAATTCAGAGTAATTATGATTACAGCCGAGGGTATTCCTGAAAGAATGGCAAGAGTTATGAACCATAGAGCAAGAACAGAAGGTGTTACAATCATCGGACCTGCAACTGTTGGTGCCATTGCTCCGGGAGCATTCAAAGTTGCAAATATCGGTGGAACAATAGAAAATATCGTAAAAAGTAAACTTCACAGACCGGGAAGCTGCGGATTAGTAACAAGAAGTGGAGGTTTATTTAATGAACTTTCAAACATCATTGCTCTAAATGCTGATGGTATTGCAGAAGGTGTGGCTATCGGTGGAGATAGATATGTTGGTTCTGTATTTATTGACCATCTATTAAGAATGGAAAAAAATCCGGATGTAAAATATATGATTTTACTTGGAGAAGT
>JALVWY010000032.1 GCA_027023105.1 Campylobacterales bacterium
CAGGAATTTTTATTATTTTTTTAAAGGAATCTTTAAAAGAGTATTCACCCTTAGCAAAAAAGAATATCCCAAAAGAGTAAATAAAAAATATATTTGCAAGATTTATCAAAGTCGCCACCATTGCCCCAAAATCTCCCCAGAAAAAATAGCTAATAGGAATTCCTAAATTTCCCGTATTTCCTATTAATGGAGTTAGGGTTGCAATTATTCTGTCTTTTTTATCTTTTAGAATTAATGAAAAAATAAATGTAAAAATCAAAGCTATAAAAACAATCAAAATATAATAAACAGGTGCTAAAATAAGATTTTTATTTATAGGCATTAACATAATACCCCAAAGGGTAAGAAAAGGTTGAAGATAATAAGTAGATAAAATTACAAGAGTTTTCCCGTCTATTTTAAACTGTTTTTTGGCTAAAAAGCCCAAAACAATAAAAATATATATTCCGATTACACCTGTCATTTAGAAATAAATTTTATAATTTCTTCTTTTATTTTATCTTTATTGATAATATTTTCATTTGTGATTTCTTTATTAAAAAGCTCTGTTATAACATCCGGTGCTTTTTCTTTCAAATGCCCTTCAATATAAGCTATGGCATCTTTATCGGAAATTGCATTTTTTTCTTCTTCAAGTGCTATTTCTCTATTGACATCTTCTCCTGTTAAAGCTTCATAAATACTAGGAGCAAATTTTGTCCATTCAGCCGTAGAATAAATAACAGTTTTTTTATCTCCTATTTTATTTTTTTCTTTTAAATATTCATATGCTTTTACCGCTGTAGCCGTATGGGTATCCATCAGATAATATTCTTCATTTACATATCTTTTGATAATTTCTTCACATTCTCCATCCGTCGCAAAATCGGCAATAAAATCTTCTTGTAATTTTTTAAGTTCTTCTTCATTTAATTCAAAATATCCTTCATTTTCAAGTGAAGTCATAAGCTCAATAGTTCTAGCTTCTCCAAATTTATCAAAAAGAACTCTTTCTACATTACTTGATTTTAGTATATCCATAGCAGGAGAAATTGTTTTGATTAAATCTTTATCTCTTAAATCATATCTTCCGTATGTAATAAGCTCATATAAAACATTGTTTTTGTTTGATGCAATTACTATTTTATCAATAGGAAGTCCCATTTTTTTAGCATAATAAGCTCCTAAGGCATTACCGAAATTTCCGCTTGGAATAATTACATCTATTTTATCTCCAAGTTCTATATCAAAATTTTCAAGCAGTTTTATATAACTCCAAAAATGATAAACGGTCTGAAAAATAATTCTTCCGAAATTCACAGAATTTGCAGCTGAGAGTTTAATATTATTTTCTTTTAAAGTCTCTTTAAATTCATCATCTTTTAAAAGAGCTTTAAGAGCCGTTTGTGCATCGTCAAAATCCCCTAAAATTCCCAAAACTTTTTCATTTTTTGCATCGGTTGTGACCATTTGAAGTTTTTGAACTTCACTTGTCCCTTTGTGCGGATAGATACAAACAACTTTTATATTTTCTTTGTTTTCAAATGTTTTAAGCGTAGCAGGTCCCGTATCTCCGCTTGTCGCGGCTAATATTAAATAATTTTCGTTTTTTTCTTGTGCAAGGCTTGATAAAATAACACCAAAAGGTTGAAGCGCCATATCTTTAAAAGCCCTTGTCGGTCCGTGCCAAAGTTCGGCTACACTGAAATTTTTAAGTCTGACAAGCGGCACAACATCATCGCTGTCAAAATTTTTAAGGTAAAGATATAAGGCTTTTTCTATTAAATCGTCATCTAAATCAACTTTAAATTTTCTTAAAACGGTTCTTGCTATATGTCTGTAGGTTTTTTCTCCAAATTCATCCACAAATCTTAAAATATATTTTTCATCAATTTTCGGAAATTTTTCCGGAACAAAAAGCCCCCCGTTTAGAGCCGCCGGATTTAAAATAACTTCACTAAAACTCTTTTTTTCTTCTGTTCCGCGAGTTCCTATAAATTTCATTTCACACCTTTTTTTATGCAATTATACAATAATAAATTATCAATATTTATATCTTATCGGCTCTTAGCGAATGTAAATAAAGAATATATCTGGCTGTTACTTTTTTTAGATAATTTTTGCCTTCGTCATATCTTAAATTTTTCAAAAGATAATAATAAACTTCTTTTGGCTTCATAGAGTTTATTTTAAAAAGGGCTTTTTTTATGCTGTAATCTCCTCTATTTCTTTTACAAATTGTTCTGCCTTTATAATCTTTTGATATTGAATTAAAAGCACAAGCTACATTCCCTACTCCCGTGTTATACGCTGCAATAGTGCAGTAAAGCCTGCTTGCAGGGTCTTTGATACCTCTAAAGTATCTATAAAAAACTTTATTTAAATAAGCGCTTCCTATTAATATATTGTTGTGTGAATTATACAAATAATCAGGTGATAGAAGTTTTGGTTTTTTATAAAGCATTTCATATGCGTCCCTTCCGGCTGTAGCGGGAACTATTTGCATAAGACCAAATGCGGGTATATAACTTCTGGCAAGAGGGTTATAAGAGCTTTCCGTTTGAATAATTGCATAAATTAAACTCGGAGTTAGTCCAAATTCATTTGCCCTTTTAAAAACATCGGCTTTATATCTTTTTGCTTTTATCAAAATATAATCAGGAGGCAAAATAACGGTCAATTTGTAAACTTTTTCATTTTTTATTTTGGAGGCTGAAATTTTAAGAGGCTTTTGTAAAGATTTATTTACAAATTTTTTAACTTTCTTTTGTGTAATTTTATTTTTAAAAAGTATATCCCCCACTATCGGCTCATTTGAGGGATTTGAAAATACAATTTGATTTTTATATTTTTCATTCATTGTTTTGATTACTTTTGATAAAACCGGATTTTTATTTACGGCATTTTCAGTATTTTCCACAGCCAAATTTTTAAGGGCGTTTCTTATTGCCTCTTTTGCGTCATTACTGTTTTTTGAAATCACACTGACGATAATAACACCTTTTTCATAATCAACTTTTTTTCTGACTTTTTTATTTTTTGAATATTCCACAAATACTTTTTTTGTTGTAAGCTCAGGATTTTTCCAATAATTAGAAAGCTCTTTTTTATACTCTTTAAAACCTTTGTTTAAATCGTTTTTATATTCTTCAAACGCTTTATTTAAAGAAATTTTATAATTATTAAATTCTCTTAACTGCGCCTTCTTATAATCACTGAAACTCCGGGCATTCAAAAAAACAAAAATCAAAAAGAAGAGAATTCTCTTCATAGATTATTTAAACTCTTTATCAATTTCGGAATCCAACTGCTCTTGAGCTTTTTTAGCTTTAAATTCCTGCCACAAAGCTTCATCGTTATGAAGTGTTGTTTTTGCAGCCTGTTTTACTGCATTTTTAATACTCCCTTTTATTCCGACTAAAACAAACATAGTCCCTTTTGGAGAAATCCATGTATTTAAAAGTTTTGAGTTTCTTAAAGTCTGATAAGACAACTGTTTTGAAACACTTGTGGCAACCCTTTCGGCTGTTTGAGCATTTCCTGTGCCTGTTGAAGACATATAAGATTTAAACATATTTTTGACTTTAATATTAATTTGTCTTGATATTTCATCTCTTGCCGCCGCCATAGCTTCTTGTCTTTGAAAGCTTATGCCAAGAGGAGATTTTTGAGCACTTGCAACTGCAAAAATTCCGCCTTTCATATTTTCTCCGCCGTTACATACCCAAACCGGCGCACTTGCCCCGTCCATTTGACATTGAGGTGCTTTTGGAGTGACGGATTTATTTGAACTTCCGCATCCTGTAAAAATCATTGTAGCTATAATTGCAGATGAAAACAATATTTTTTTCATAATAATCCTTTAAATAATTTTTTTAATTATAACTAAATTTTTAAGCTATAATTCCATAAAAAAGGTTTAAATTGACTATTTTTCATATCCATAGCGATTATTCCCTTCTTCATTCCTCTTTAAAAATAAAAAATTTAATCACCGAGGCAAAAAAAAGAGGTTTTAATACGATAGGAATCAGCGAACTTAACAATATGTTCAGCACTATTGAATTTTACGAAACCTGCCGCAAAAACGATATTAAACCGGTTATTGCCACCGATGTTTTGATAAAAAGAGATGAAAATTATTCAAGAATCGTATTAGTGGCTTTAAATAAAAAAGGATATGACAATTTAATGTATTTAAGCTCCGTTTCTTATCTTTATCATATGGAAGGAGCAACTCCCGTGGTTCCTTATGAAGAGATAGTAAAAAATCAAGAAGGAGTAGCGGTAATTTTATCTATGCTTGAGAGCGAAATAGGCAAAGAACTTAATATTTTGGATGAAAAAAACGCTTATTCTCTAAAAGGAGAAAAAAAAGCAAATGAAATTGCCAGACTTTACAAAAACGATTTTGAAAATTTATATTTAGAACTTAGAAAAGATAGTTTTGAAGAAGAATTTCTGATTGATTATTTTTATGAATTTGCCAAAAAAAATGAGATTAAACCCCTGGCTTCGGGAAATGTTTTTTATTTAGACAAAACCGATTTTTATTATAAAGACGCTCTTGAATGTATAGAAAGCAACAAACAATATGACGATACCCACAGAAATATTAAGTTAGGAGAATTTTATTTAAAAACAAAAGAAGAATATTTAAAAACATTTGAAAATTTTCCCGATGCCATTGAAAACAACAAAAATTTATTTGAAAATATCAATCTTGAAATACCGCTTGGAAATCCGACTCCCCCTACTTTCAAATTTACAAAAGAGTATGCAAAAAAAGAAGGTCTTGATATTGAAAGTGATGTGGAATATTTTGAATATAAGTGTCGTGAAGGTCTTGAAAAAAGATTAAAAAATGTGCCTTCTCAAAGACACGAAGAGTATAAAAAAAGACTTGAATATGAAATAAATATCATCAAACAGATGAAATTTCCGGGCTATATGCTAATTGTTTGGGATTTTATCAACTACGCAAAAGACCCAAGCCGCCATCTAAGACCCACAGGCTTTAAAATTCCGGTAGGTCCTGGAAGAGGAAGTGCGGCTGGAAGTCTGGTTGCTTTTTCACTTGAGATTACAAATATCGACCCGCTTAAATACGGACTTTTGTTTGAGAGATTTCTAAATCCCGAAAGGGTCTCAATGCCTGATATTGATATTGACTTTTGTCAGGAAAGAAGAGAAGAAGTTATTGAATATGTCCAAAAAAAATACGGACACGAAAATGTAGCCCAGGTTGTTACATTCGGTTCTCTTCTTGCAAAAGGGGTTTTAAGGGATGTTGCAAGGATTTTCGGAATTGATTATTCAAATGCCGATAAATTTGTAAAATTAATTCCAGACCAACTAGGAATTACCCTAAAAAAAGCAAAAGAACTTGAAGTTAAAATTGTAGAAACCATAAAAGAAGAGCCGGTATACGAAAGGCTTTATTCTTACGGTGAAGCACTAGAAGGTCTCAAAAGAAATACAGGTAAACACGCAGCCGGAGTTGTAATAAGCGATGAACCTTTATGGAAAAAATCCCCTCTTTACAAACAGGACGAACACGATGTTTTTCATACGACCCAATATTCACTCAATTATTTAGAGCCGGTTGATTTGATTAAATTTGACTTTTTAGGACTTAAAACCCTGACTGTAATAGACAGAGCCATAAAAAATATAAAAGCAAACAAAAACAAAGATATAAATATAGACGATTTAACTCTTGATGACGAAGAGGTTTTCAAACTTATCCAAAGCGGAAAAACTTTAGGCTTATTCCAAATAGAATCCGATGGAATGAGAGATTTGGCAAAAAAATTAAAACCTAATAATTTTGAAGATATTATTGCAATGCTTGCCCTTTACCGCCCGGGACCTATGGATTCGGGAATGCTTGATGATTATATAGAAAGAAAACACGGAAGAAAAGAGATTAGTTATTTTTATGATGAATTTGAAGAAGTGCTAAAGCCAATCCTTGAGCCGACTTACGGGGTTATTGTATATCAAGAACAGGTTATGCAAATAGTTCAGGCAATAGGAGGATTTTCTCTTGGCGAAGCAGATATCGTCAGAAGGGCAATGGGTAAGAAAAAAGCGGATGTTATGGCAAAATATTCCGAAGAATTTGCCACTCGTGCCAAAAAACAGGGTTTTTCATACGACAACGCAAAAGAGCTTTTTGCACTTATAGAAAAATTTGCCGGATACGGATTTAACAAATCCCACTCGGCGGCATATGCAATGATTACCTACCAGACAGCCTGGCTTAAACAATATTTCAAAACGGAATTTTTTGCCAGTTTACTTACATTTGAAGCGGACAATACAGAAAAAATAGCAAAATATATAGAAGAGGCAAAATCTCTTGAAATTGAAGTAATGCCTCCTGATGTGCAAAAATCAAATCTTGAATTTACACCTATTGAAAATAAAATACTTTTTGGACTAAGTGCCATCAAAGGCGTAGGAAGCAAAGCGATTGAATCTATTGTAAACAATAGACCTTTTAGCGATTTAGAAGATTTTATTCTAAAGATTGATTCAAGCAAAGTTAACAAAAAAGTGCTTGAACAGCTTACAAAATCGGGGGCAATGGACTGTTTTGGATACAGTAGAAAAACACTGCTTGAAAATATAGAAAACATACTTGAATTTAAAAAAAGAATAGAAGATAAGAAAAATGCACTAAACCACGAATCTTCTTTATTTGCAGACCTCGAAGATGAGGAAGAAGACGAACATCTTCAAATAAGACAAATGCCGGAATTTGATACAAAAACACTGCTTGAAGGAGAATATGAGACACTTGGATTTTATGTATCCGCCCATCCGCTTGACCCTTATAAAGAAAAAATAAACGAATTAAATTACAACCTCTCAAGCGAAATAGAAGACATATTAAACAAAGAAGCTCTTTTTGTCGGTAAAATTGAGAGTATGAAAGTCAGAATGTCAAAAAAAGGAAATAAATTTGCAATAGTCACTCTTATGGATTTTCACGGCAAAGTTGATTTGATGGTCTTTGAAAGGGATTTAAACAAACTTCAGGAATTAAACACGGATGAGCCTCTTGCATTTAAGGCAAGAGTTGAAAAACCGGGAGATTTTTTGAGAATTACCACTAGAAAAATTATGTCTTTAGAAGAAGCCAAAGATGAAAAAGGCGCCGTTAGGGATGAAATAACAATAATAGAAAAAGAGATAAGCGAAAATTTTGAAGAAGATTTATTGAAAATTTATAATTTAATTACCAAAAATCCGGGAAATAAGAGAGCTGTTTTAAATATCAAAACACCTTTTGGATTTTCTCTTAAAATCCGGACCGATTTAAGATGCAGTCTTTAAACTCATCTACCCCGTTTTTGCTTTTTATTTTACAAGTTCTTTTATATTCTCTTTAAAATTACATAAAAATTCCGGAAATTCCGCATCAATTTTTGATAAATCCATATATTTTTGCATAAATTCATTTACATCAAGACCGGACTGCATACCTATTGAATAACCTTTAAACATCTCTTTGAGTTTTGGAGATTCCACAAATTCTATTAAACTCTCACTTAAAGCTATTCCGTCTTCTAACATACCTTCAGCCCAATAGCCTATTATATTATCGGTAAGTGTGATTAAAGCAAATCTTTCATCTTCGTTACTCAAATCAAATTTTTTATTTTCAGCCAATTTATTTTGATAATATAAAAACGCTTCGTTATATGCTTTTTCAAATTCTTCCTCAGCCTTTTTAGAATCGTTTTTTGAAAGTGCGTTTCTAAATTCTACATAATGGGATTTAACACTCATTATTATTCCTTTTTTTAAAGATTATACCAAATTTCCTCTTCTTTTCCCCTCTTTTCCCTTTTTTTTCAAAAAAATTTGCTTTTTATTTTATTTATGGTTATAATGTCACTGCAAAATTTAAATTTTAGGATTACACATGAAAACACTTTACGTAGGAAACATTAACTATAACGTAACTGCAGAAGATTTAAAACCACTTTTCGCAGAGTATGGAGAAGTTATCTCAGTTAAAATTATTAACGACAGAGAAACAGGAAGAAGCAAAGGATTTGGATTCGTTGAAATGGAAAGCGGAGCTGAAACAGCAGCTGAAGAGCTTGATGGAAAAGAATTCGAAGGAAGAAGACTTAGAGTAAACGAAGCTAGACCAAGAGCTCCAAGAGCGGAAGCTTAATTCCCCTCTGTCTTTTATATTTTAAACAAATTTATCTCAGGCACTTAAATAAAACTTAATCTATTCAAAATTAAAAATAATAAATATGTTATCACACAAAATCAAGTTATAAATATTTTCTTAAGAAAAGCTTAATTTAAGATAAACTTAAGAATAAAAAAGTAAAATTTCAAACTTAAAAATTATAGGCTAAAAAACCTAAAAAAGGATTTTAAATGAAAAAAGGTATCCATCCTGAATATGTTGAATGTGATGTAACTTGCACTTGCGGACATAAATTCAAAATACTTTCAACAAAACCGACTTTAAGAGTAGAAGTATGTAATGAATGTCATCCTTTCTATACAGGTAAAGAAAGAAACCTTGATGTAGGTGGAAAAGTAGACAAATTTAAGAAAAAATACGGTCTTGCTTAATTGGTTGTATTCGTTCCAACTCCGATTGGCAACTTAGAAGATATTTCCAAAAGAGCTTTAAAAAGCCTTTTGGAAGCTGAAATTATTTTTTGTGAAGACACAAGAGTAACTAAAAAACTTCTTAATTTATATGATATTCCTTTAAATAAACAATTCGTTTCAATGCATTCCCACAATGAAGATAAAGTTATTGCAAATATTGATAAAAATGAATTATTAAACAAATCCTGTGTTTATGTAAGCGATGCCGGAATGCCTGGAATCAGTGACCCCGGAAGCAAACTTATAAAATTTTGCCAGGAAAATCAAATCCCTTACAGCGTAATTCCCGGAGCAAATGCAGCGCTAACAGCTTTTGTAGCAAGCGGATTTGAAGGAAATTTCACATTTTTCGGATTTTTGCCACATAAAGGCAAAGAGAGACAAAAAGTTCTTGAAGAAGTTTTAAATCACGATAAAATTGCCATACTTTATGAATCTCCCCACAGAATAGAAAAATTAATAACCGAATTAAAAACTTTAATCCCTAAAAGAACTGTTTTTTTAGCAAAAGAGCTTACAAAACTACACGAAACTTTTATAAAAACAAAAGCAAAAGATATTGATTTAAAAAACACCAAAGGCGAATGGGTAGTTATCATAGATAAAGGCGAAAAAAATAAAAAACTTGAACTCTCTTATGACGATATTTTAGCCCTTCCTCTTCCTGCAAAAGAAAAAGCTAAACTTTTAGCAAAAATAAGCAATAAAAACGCAAAAGAAATCTATAAAGAAATATTAAATTAATAATATTTTGATAAAATATCATTATGACAATTTATGGAAAAAGAGTAGTAGAATATATAATAAAAAAACATCCCGATATTGTTAGAGAAATTTTAATTGCCAAAAAATTAAATAAAACCGAGCTAAAAAATTTCAGAAATTTCAAAGTTAATTTTATTGACAATAAACTTGCCCAAAAAATAGCTCACAACGGCAATCATCAGGGGTATTTTGCAAAAATAGATTTTACACCGAAAAAATGGGATATCAGCGGAGATAAAATATTAATTCTTGAAAATGTAACGGATATGGGCAATCTCGGTGCAATTACAAGAAGTGCATATGCTCTTGGTATGGATTTACTAATAATTACAGGCATAAAAGAGCTTAAATGGGATAGGCTTATAAGAACAAGTGCCGGAGCTGCTATTGATATGAGAATTATTGTATCAAATAACATTTTAGATACTTTAAATATATTAAAAACAAAAAATTACTCTTTGCTAGGAGCCGATTTCGGAGGGAAATGCAAACCTGGCATTAATAAAAAAACAGCCCTTATTATGGGAAATGAAGGTGAAGGTTTAAGCAAAAGAGTCAAAGAAAAAATAGATGAAATTTTGACTATTGATATGAAAAGGGATTTTGATTCTTTAAATGTATCGGTTGCCGCTGCAATTTTAATAGATAGGATTATAAATGAATGCTGAAAATTTTTTTAAAAATCACTCATTAGAAGAGATATCTCAAAAAACGAAAATTTCCCCTATTTCATTGAGATTTATAAGAAATAAGGAATTTGACAATATTCCAAAAGTAAAATTTTTGGGATTTATAAATATAATCCAAAAAACTTATAAAGTGGATTTAAGTGATTTAATTGAAGAATATAATAGCAAAACACAACAAAAAGAGCCTCAAATTACCGTCAAAAAACAAAAAGAGAATAAAAATTCAACTTTTTTCATTGCCGTTTTGGCTTTGATAATGATTATCTTAGGAGGACTTTTACTTTTTAACAAATTACATTATCAAAAAAACACTATTATCATAAAAAACACTCTTCCGGTAAAAAAACAAACCCTAACATTGTCACAAATACCGGATAATTCTCAAAAAATTATTGATATAAACGATTCTTCAAATCAAAAAACAGAAGAAACAAACAATTCATTAATCACAAAAACTTCAAAAAAAAATAATATCACTCAAAAATTTAAAATAACAATCATTCCAAATAAACTATTATGGTTTAAAGCCACTAATATAGATACAAATAAATCCGTTCAATATTTAACAACACACACAAAAACACTCCCAAAAGGAAATTATTATATTAAATTCGGTCATGGGGATTTTAATTTAACATATAACAATCAAGTAATTTCACCGAAAACAAGAAAAGTTATCAGAATACTTTTTACAAACGGAACATACAAATTTATGAAAAAACCAAACAGGTATGAAAAATGAAAAAATTAGTTATTTTATTCTTTTGTATTTTTTTATATGCAGACTCATATAATATAACAAAAAATATACTAGGCGACAAATACAACATATATGAAAATTTAATCAAAACTTCTTTGGACAAAAACGCTTCAATGAAACAAATTTTGATTTTTATCAAAAACAACGGTTTTTTAAATCTTAATTTTCAAAAACCAAAAACAATTTATCCATCATTTGTTTTTGATTCGTCAAATGATTTGCTTAAAACAAAAATATTATATGAAAGTTTGAATAATTTGGGATTTTATGATTTTTATCCTTTGGAAATTACAAAAAACAGTGACTATAAAATAACTCTTGCAATAAAAAGCCTAAACAAAATAGACCCTCTTGATTTTTACAATATGCTAAACCGACACGGATGTAATATAACAAACATTACAAATGATGAAAATTTCACTTATTACATTAACTGCAAAAATCCTCAAATAGACGCTTATGATATAAATGATTATTTATATGATTTTCATAGCATAAAAGGTGTATACTGGTTTAGGACGGATAATTATTCAAAAGTGTTTATAAAAACATCAAAATATGATTTTTTTTATCCATATATAGTTTTTTATGACAAAAATTTAAATATTCTTAATATAATTACATCAAAGAATATCAAAAGAAAATTAACACTGAAAATTCCGAGCGGGTGTTTTTATATTAAAATTCAAGACACCTTCACAAAAGAAAATATCAAAAGAGGAATTTTTATAAAAGGAATAAAATGAACCATTTTGAAAAAATAGAAAGACTTCCTAATTACATATTCGCCGTAATTAACGATTTAAAAATGCAAGCAAGAAGAGCGGGAGAAGATATTATTGACTTTTCTATGGGAAATCCTGACGGTCCTACCCCAAAACCGATTGTAGATAAACTTATAGAAGCTGCAAGCAAACCCAAAAATCACAGATATTCAGTCAGTAAGGGTATTTATAAATTAAGAGAAGCCATTACAAACTGGTATGCAAGAAGATACGATGTAACGCTAAATCCCGAAACGGAAGCTGTTGTTACAATGGGCAGCAAAGAAGGCTATGTTCATTTAACCCAGGCAATTACAAATGTAGGGGATGTGGCTATTGTGCCGGACCCGACATATCCTATTCATTCATACGCTTTTATGCTAGCAGGGGCAAGTGTTAGAAAAGTGGAAATAAAATTTAACGAAAAATACGAATTAAACGAAGATGATTTTTTTGCTCAGTTAAAACAGGCAATGATAGAATCCGTGCCTAAACCAAAATTTTTGGTTTTAAACTTCCCACACAACCCGACAACTGTAACGGTTAATAAAGATTTTTATCAAAAAGCGGTTGATTTTGCAAAAGAAGAAGGACTTTATATAATAAGCGATATTGCTTATGCAGACATTACATTTGACGGATACAAAACCCCTTCTATTTTTGAAGCCAAGGGTGCAAAAGATGTTGCGGTTGAGAGTTTTACACTTTCTAAAAGTTACAATATGGCTGGATGGAGAGTCGGATTTGTAGTAGGAAACCCTGTTTTAATAGCCGCCCTTCAAAAATATAAATCATGGATAGATTACGGAATGTTTACCCCTATTCAGGTAGCGGCAACAGTTGCTCTTAGAGATTATCAATATCTTGTAAAAGACATCGTTGAGACATATCATCAAAGAAGAGATATATTAATTGAAAGTTTTGCGAATGCCGGATGGGAAATAGAAAAACCAAAAGCCACAATGTTTGTATGGGCAAAAATCCCGGAAGTTGCAAGACATCTTGGAAGCCTTGAATTTTCAAAAAGACTTCTTACGGAAGCTCATATTGCAGTTAGTCCCGGAATCGGATTTGGAGCTTACGGGGATGAATATGTCAGAATTGCCCTTATAGAAAACGAAAAAAGAATCCGCCAGGCAGCAAAAAATGTTAAACATTTCTTAAAAGAGTTAAAGGAGAGTAATGGTTAAAATAGGAATTGTAGGGGTTGGGACAGTCGGAAGTGCCGTAATTGAAAATTTAGAAAAAAATAAAGAACTTATTAAGGCAAGAGCCGGAAAAGAGATAAAAGTAGTTAAAGGTGTTGTAAGAGATACTAATAAACCGAATATCACAATCCCCCTTACAACAGATTATAAAGAAGTTACCGAAAATCCTGAAATAGATATTGTAGTTGAGCTTATGGGAGGAGTTGATAAAGCTTATGAAGTGGTAAGCGACGCCCTAAAACATAAAAAAGCAGTAGTCACGGCAAATAAAGCGCTTCTTGCATATCACAGATTTGAACTTCAAAAATTAGCCGCTACTCCATTTGAATATGAAGCAAGTGTAGCAGGCGGGATTCCTGTAATTAAGGCTCTAAGAGACGGGCTTAGTGCAAATCACATAATGGAAATAAAAGGCATAATCAACGGAACTTGTAATTATATTTTAAGCGAAATGAAAAAAGGAAGAGACTACTCGGAAGTTTTAAAAGAAGCTCAGGAAAAAGGATACGCAGAAGCCGACCCTACTTTTGATGTGGGTGGATATGACGCTGCTCATAAACTTTTGATTTTAGCTAGTATTGCATATAATATTGATGCAAAACCGGAAGATATTTTGATAGAAGGAATTGAAAATATTAACTTAACGGATATTGAATTTGCAAAAGAGTTTGGATATGAGATAAAACTTCTTGGAATTGCAAAAAAAAGAGAAAATAAAATAGAACTTCGCGTTCATCCGACTTTAATTAAAAACTCAGAAATGATAAGCAAAGTTGAAGGCGTTATGAATGCTGTAAGTGTAATTGGCGATGTTGTTGGTGAAACTATGTATTACGGACCGGGAGCCGGCGGAGATGCAACTGCTAGTGCTGTAATAAGCGATATTATAGAAATTGCAAGAGGCAATAAAAACCCTATGCTTGGATACAAAATTCCACTTGAAAATGAAAAATTATCTTTAATAGACGCCAGTGAAATTATTTCAAAATATTATTTAAGAATTGCTGTAAAAGACGAACTTGGAGTATTGGAAAAAATTTCTCATATTTTAGCTAAAAATAATATTTCAATAGAAAGTTTTTTACAAAAACCAAGAGACGGATATGTAAAACTACTATTTTCAACTCACAAAGCTGTTGAAAAAGATATCAAAAATGCCATAAAAGAGATTCAAAACCTAAATTTTGTTTTAAAAGATGTAAATTATATTAGAATTGAAGAGTAATGATAAACAAACTTCGTAAAATTTCCCTATTTTTTAATATAGAAGATAAGCTATTAAAAGAGATATCTTCTTTTTGCTTAGTTAAAAAATATCAAAAAAACGAAATAATTTTTTATGAAAACGAAAAAGAGAGATATTTTTACGCCATAATTTACGGAAATATTTTAATGTATGATGTTGATTTAAAAGGCAATATAATTCCTAAAAACCAATTCGGCTGCTCTGATATTTTCGGTCTCATAGCCCAAATTCAAAACAAACCCTTTTGTCTAAGCGCTAAAAGTGAAAGTGAAAGCGAAATAATAAAAATAGATTATGAAAAATTTAAAAATTATATATCCACTCCTCCATTTAGCGACAGAATAATAAAAATGTTAAGCCATAATATTATAGAAGAAACACAGTTTCATAAACTACAAAAATATGACGCCACAAGCAGAGTTATTTATACGCTTTTGAACTTTCCTCATAAATTTATCAGAAAGAAAAAATATATGCTTGCAAAAGAGCTTAATATGTCTCCCGAAACACTTAGCAGAATTTTAAGTAAATTAAAAAATGAAGGAATTATATGTTATTGTGAAAAAGCAATTAAAGTATTGAATGAAAATAAATTAAAAGATTATTTCATTATTTAAATATTTTTTCTATTATCATAATAAAATTTGGATTAAAAATAGTTAATGCAAAAAGAGAAATACCTATTAATACTTTCAAAAGTAAATTATTTTTTTGAATTTCAGCTCTGACTTCGTTTATCTCAGCTCTGACAAACTCTTTTGTAGCAAGTTCATTTCTAAGTTCATTATAAAGTGTAGCTTTAATATTCTCTTTTTTTTCTTCAATTTCTTTTGATGATTCTTTTTGGATGATTTCTAAAAATAATTCAATTGAACTTGCAAATTTTTCGGCACTTTCTTTTCCAACTTTTTTAACTAATTCATCAAATAAATTCCGTGGAAGAGTATATTGCATCAAATTCCTTTTTTCAAATTATATCAAAAATTCATATTATCTATATACTGTCTGCTTAACATCTCTTATATTATATTCTCTGACACCTATTTAATATAAATAAAAAAAGGGCAAAAGCCCGAAAAGAAAGGGGAATTAGAAAGTGTATTTAAATTCAACTCTTGCTTCATTGTTGTCATCAGAAGCTTTTCCAGAAGCATCAAGAATTGAATAATATGCATAAACTCCCATTTTTTTAGTATATTTATATTTTGCACCAATCATATATTCATTGTAATCTTTATTTGCTGATGAATCATCATTAATGAATGACCCTGCAACAAATACATTTGTTTTAGCATCTACATTGTATCCAAGTTTTGCATAAAATGCACTTGTATCAGTTGTATTAGTTATACCTGTTTTTTGTTCAGTTGGTAATACTGATGCTATCGGAGCATCTTTGTCAAGTGTTACAGTCCCACCATTTTTTCCTGTTTGAGCATAACCGATTTTACCAGACAATTGGTCTTGTGCATATGCAGCTGAAACATTAAAATAATTTTGTGTTTTAGAACCTGAAGCAGCTAATTTTGCTGTTGCAAAGTCAGCATGTAATCCAATTCCGTTTATTTTATAATCTGCTCTTGCAACAATATCAGAATCAATAATATTATCTACATTAAAATACCAAAGTTGTGCTGCTAATGCATCTTTTTTGTAAATAATGGCACCTGCATATGTATTATTTCCACCTACTGTTACTTGGTCAGTTCCTACCATTGCATCAAGTCCAGCTGCTGCCACTACAATATTGTCATTTACTTTATAAGTAGCAATAGCACCTGCTGCTGTTGCTTCACCTACACCAGTAGCTGTTACAGGAGTTGGAACAGGGATTTTACCTACAATTACATTTGCGCCATCTTTACTATATTGTAAAAAGAATTTTACATTTCCAGCTGCCGGTGCTGCACCAGTTTTGGATTTCTTTACTTCATCCATAGGAGTTCCTGCACTGTTAATACTCCAATCAAACGCATAAGCAGTATTGAATTTAAGTTCTTCACTTACAGGAACACTGAATTTGAATAATGCAGTTGTTCTATATTTATTTGCTGCACTCCCATTTTTTGGGTCATCATTATAAATTCTTACTCTTAAATATCCTCCGAAATTCACATTTTTGATAGCTTGAGTTAGAGGTGTTGCACTTGCAAAGCTCATTGAACCCATTGCTACTAAAGCTGCTAATGATAATTTTTTTAGCATTTTTTCTCCTTTAATTTAATTTTAATCTCAATATTATATCGTCAATTTTTTAAAAAATCAAATCTTTTTGTGCTTTT